>JBJTDZ010000108.1:0-12792 GCA_046092585.1 Pirellulales bacterium
TCGAGGGCATGGAGGATCTCGCGATCGAGGACTGCCTGCTCGATTCCTCCCAGGCCCTCGTGACGTTCACCGACCTTCCCGACCGCCCGGGCATCGCGGTCGACATGTTCGTGCTGATGGTGGGCCAGGGAGGCCGGGCCGACATCTCCTTCACCGTCCCCGAGGACGACCTCGCCGACGCGCTCGACCGGACGGAGCGGGTGGCCAGGGCGATCGGTGCCATGGGCGTGTCGCACGATGGCGACGTGGCCAAGGTGTCGGTGGTGGGGGTGGGCATGGAGGCCGCCGAGGGCGTGGCCGGGCGGATGTTCGCCGCGCTCTCGGGAGAAACGATCAACGTGCACATGATCACGACGAGCGAGATCAAGATCTCGGCCCTCGTGGACCGCGCCGACGGGCCGGCGGCCGTCCAGGCGGTTCACCGGGCATTCGGCCTGCACGACGCCGGCGGCGAGCCGATCGACGCCACGGCTGGAGCCGGGCTGCCGAAGTCGAGCCCGCTCGACGTCGTGCGTCGGCTCGAGGGCATGGAGGATCTCGCGATCGAGGACTGCCTGCTCGATTCCTCCCAGGCCCTCGTGACGTTCACCGACCTTCCCGACCGCCCGGGCATCGCGGCCGACGTCTTCGAGGAGGTCGGGCGGGCGGGGCTGGTGGTCGACATGATCGTGCAGAGCAACCCGCGAAACGGCCGGGCGGAACTCTCCTTCACCGTTCCGGCCGAGACCCGTGACCGAGCGATCGAGGTTGCCGGGCGGATCGCCGCCGCCCGCGGAGCGAGGGTGGCCGACGTGCCCCACGTGGCGAAGTTGTCGATCACCGGCGTGGGCATCCGCAGCCACGCGGGCGTGGCCGACCGGCTGTTCAAGCCGCTTGCCGACGCCGGCATCAATCTCGACCTCGTGAGCACGAGCGAGGTGCGGCTCAACGTCGTCGTCGCCGCCGAGCAGGGGGCCGCCTCGCTGCGAGTGCTCCGGTCCGCGTTCGGCCTCGCGTAGGCCCGCCCGGCAGGCCCACTCTTGTAAGCGATGGGGACAGCGACACCGGTGACGCGGGCTCGGGGCTGCCAATGCCCCGTCGCCGGACATTCGCGTCGGGCATCATGCCCGCCGCTCACTCGATGCTGACTGCGCTCCGGCATCCATGCCTCTGCTGGTCAGCAACGCCGGCGACGGGGCACTGGCAGCCCCTCGCTGAGTCGAACACTCGACTGCGCAGATACTTCAGCCCTTGAACATCCTGATCATGGATCTCCCGCTTCCTGCTCGCCGCCATGCCCGGCACCATAACGCCCTGAGGGCGAGGGCGCAACTCGCCTCAGCTCCCCAAGGCTGCCTGCCCTTTGGTGCGCAAATCCCGTGCCGAACAGGATTGCCCGTCCGCACCCCGCCCAAGGCCTCAGGGCCTTGCGGCCAGGGCGTCTCGGAGCACCTCGACCGGATGCCTCGCCTTCCGTCCGGTGCCATCCAGGATCTGGTGTCGGCAGCTCGTGCCCGATGCCGCGAGGATCGCATCCGGGGGCGCGGCCCTCACCGCGGGCAGCAGCACGAGTTCACCGATCTGCATCGACAGATCGTGATGCTCCGCCTCGTATCCGAACGAGCCGGCCATCCCGCAACATCCGCTGGGAATCGGCTCCACCGAGTAGTTCTCGGGTAGGCGCAGCATCTCGATGGTCGGCGCCATCGAGGCGAGCGCCTTCTGGTGGCAGTGGCCGTGGAGCAGCACCCTCCGGGGTCGGGTGGTGAACGACGCCGACGTGACGCGGCCACGCGCTGCCTCCCGCGCGAGAAACTCCTCGACCAGCAACGCACGCCCGGCGAGCACCCGGGATTCGGCCGCCAGCCGCGCGGGGACGATGTCGGGATACTCGTCGCGAAAACCGAGGATCGCCGACGGCTCGATGCCGACCAGCGGAGCCTCGTCGGTGACCACCGGCGACAGCAACTCGACGTTGCGGGTGGCGAGATCGCGGGCGGACCGCAGCAGGCCCGTGGAAAAATGCGCCCGGCCACTGTCGACGTGCCGCGGAACCACGACCTCGTACCCGAGGGCCTCGAGCAGTTCGACCGCGGCGATCCCCGCCGGCACGTCGATCGTATCGGTGAACTCGTCGCAGAAGAGGTGCACGCGGCCGTGCGGAGCCGCCGACTGTCGCGGGCCGCGGCGACGCAACCACTCCGCGAGGGTGATTCCATGCAGGGTCGGCAGCGACCGCCCGGCGGCAAACCCCAGCAGCCGTTTCACCGCCCCCGACACGCCGGGAGCCGCGAGGGCGAGCCTGGAAAGCCACCCGCATCGTGCCGCCCAGCGGAGCGCCACGGCGGATCCCGCGATCATCCGCGACCGGAACGGCACTCCCTCCCGTTCGTGCCGCTGATGCTCCCACTCGGCCTTGAGCCGCGTCATGTCGACGTTCGACGGGCACTCGCTCTTGCACGCCTTGCACGAGAGGCAGAGGTCCATCACGGCGGCCAGCTCGGGCCTCGTCCAGGGATCGGCCGTGGCAGGATCGGCGAGCGCCTGCCGCAGCACGTTGGCACGGGCCCGCGTGGTGTGACGTTCGTCACGGGTCGCCATGTACGACGGGCACATCGTGCCGCCGACGAGATGGGTCTTGCGGCACTGCCCCACGCCCGTGCACTTCTCGGCGGCACGGAGGATGCCGCCGGCTTCGGCAAACCGGAACACGGTTTCGTGGGCCGGCCGACCGGCGGTCGGATCGACCCTCAGGCCCGTGTCCATCGGCGGCGTGCCGACGATCTTGCCCGGGTTCAGGATGCCATGAGGGTCGAACGTCTGCTTGACCTGCTCGATGAGCCGGTAGCAGTCGTCGCCGAGCATGGTGCGGATGAACTCGCCCCGCAGCCGTCCGTCTCCGTGCTCGCCGCTGAGCGAGCCGCGGTACGCCTTCACGAGGTGGGCGACGTCGGTGGCGACGTCGCGAAACATCCGGAGCCCGTCGGGCGAGTGGAGGTCGAACAAGGGCCGCAGGTGCAGTTCGCCTGCCCCGGCATGGGCGTAATGGACGCAGTCCACGCCGTACTTCCCGGCGAGGAGCCTGTCGACGTCGGCGATGTAGGCGGGCAGGTCCTCGACGGCGACGGCCGTGTCCTCGATCACCTCGCGCGGCCGGGCGTCACCCGGCAGATTGTTGACGAGCCCCTGGCCGGCGCGGCGCAGTTCCCAGACCCGGTCACCATCGGCCCCGTGGAGCCGCGGAAACGCGATGCCCAGGCCCGCGGCCCGCAGGGCCGACTCGACGACGTCGAGCTGGCGGTCGAGCCGCTCGCGGTCGGCGTCTCGCAGTTCCACCACGAGGATGGCCCCGGGATCGCCGACGACGAACTCGCGATTCCGGGCCTGCTCCAGGTTGTCCCTGGTGCAGGCGAGGATCTTCCGGTCGATCAGCTCACAGGCCGTGGGGCGGGGTCCGACGGCGGCGAGGTCGCGCATGACGACGACCGTCGCCCGCAGCGCCTCGTCGACCGAGTCGCAGTGGACGCAGAGAAGGGCCGCCGGAGGCGGCAGCGGCACCAGCTCGAGCTCGAACTCCACCCCGAAGAAGAGCGTGCCCTCGGAACCGGCGAGCAACCGACAGAAGTTGAAGGGCCGCCGGCTCGACGGATCGAAGCAGTCCGCATCCATCAGGGCGTCGAGGGCGTAGCCTGTGTTCCGGCGGCTGACCTCAGGCCGGGGAAACGACTCGCGGATCAGCCGCCGGTTGCCCTCGGAACCGAGCATGCCCCCGATGGCTCGGTAGAGCCGCGATTGTGGTCCGGCATCCTCGCCGCAGGCGGCGTGAAATCCCGCAGCATCGAGCGGGCCGAACGTCACCTCCATGCCATCCGCGAGGAAGCCGCGGGCGGACATGAGATGGTCACGGGTGGTGCCGTAGGCGATGGAGTTGGCCCCGCAGGAGTTGTTGCCCACCATGCCACCGATCATCGCCCAACCGGCTGTCGACGTTTCCGGACCGAAGAACAGCCCGTGCGGCGCCAGATACCGGTTGAGTTCGTTGCGGACCACTCCGGGCTGAACCCGCACCCTGCGCCGCTCCACGTCGAGCGCCAGGATGCGGTTCAGGTGGCGGCCGACATCGACCACGATGCCGTCGCCGACAACCTGGCCTGCGAGCGACGTGCCGGCGGCCCGCGGGATGATGCCCACCCCATGCGATGCGGCATAGCGGATGATCGTCGCGACGTCGGCGTCCGTCTTCGGAAACGCCACCGCGAGCGGCCGCTCCTGGTACTCCGACGCGTCGGTGGAATAGACCGTGCGAACGAGGTCGTCGGCGAGCAGTTCACCCTGCAGCGCATCGGCCAGGGCGGGGAGATCGGCTGGGGGTGTCATGCTCACCATTCGCATCGCATGACGACATCGTGGCCGGTCCGGCGTGCGGCGGTCAGCCGCCGAGCACGCTCTCGAGCACCTCCTCCGCCACGTGGATGGGGAGGTTCGGTTCGCAGGTCACGGCCACGGCGATCGCGTCGGACGGCCGGGCATCGATCTCCACCATCTCGCCATCCTTGAGCACGCGGATCACGGCGAAGTAGGTGTGGTCCTTGAGTTCGGAGATGACCACGTCCTGAAACTCGCCGCCGAGCAGTTCGACGGCCGCCACGAGGAGGTCGTGGGTGAGGGGCCGCGGCGACTGGTGGTGCTTCACGCGGCGATCGATGCTCGTGGCCTCGAAGAGGCCGATGAGGATCGGAAACGTGCGTTCGCCCTCGACCTCCTTGAGGTAGACCACCTGCTGGTCGTTGATCTCGCTGATGATGATCCGCGAGAGTTCCATCTGCACGCTCATGGCGGCGCTCCACTCGAAGGGCCGGGATGGCAGCGTCCGACCGGCTGCGCCGCCCCGCATCACCGAAGTCTACCGGATCAGGGAGGCCGATTCACTCCCACGAGCAGCCGGCGAGCGACACCGGCCGGGAGGCGATCGTGGCCGTGCGGGCGGCCGCGAGCGTCGGATCGTTCGCGGTGGAGGCGGCGAACTCCCAGGGCTGGAACTTCACGCCCCCCGACGCCGACACCACCCATGCGGCCCCCTTCTTCACGCCCGTTGCCACCGTCGGCACCGACGAGGGCACGCCGTAGGAGGGAAGCTGCAGAACCGCCGGATCGGTGAGGGCCGCGAGGTCACAGCCCGCCCGCCCGGCCAGTTGCCGACCCTCGATCAGGGCCGCCACGACCGCCAGATCGATGCAGTTCACGAGATCCGCGAACACGGGCTGCTTCGCCGACAGTTCGTCATACGAGGCCGTCATCGCATCGCACCACTTCCGGGCAACAGCGTCGGCAGGGGCCGCCGCCCGCTTCACGTCGCGCTTGTCGGCCACGTCGCTCTCGGTGAGGCACTTCATCCGCCGACCCCCGATTCGCCAGGCGAGTTCGTCGGCATCGCGGGCAAGCGGTTCGTAGACGGGCTCCAGCCAGAACCGCGGCAACGCCGCCCCCCGGCCCCCGGCGGGCACCATCGCCAGGTAGCTCGGCAGGGCCTTCATGCCCGACTCCTCGAGCCCCATGCCGATCCGCTTCATGCGGTAGTCGGCCGCCACCAGGACACGGGCGAACCGGCTGTCGGCCGGAACACCGCCGACGGTGATCGCCTGCGGACCCAGCGCCTGCTCCATCGCGGCGAACGTGGCCGTGGGATCGGAGCCGATGGCGCCTTGCCGGCGCAGCAGTTCCTGGAGACGCTGCACACCTTGGGCCGTTGGGTCGATCGAGCAGGTCATGCCGCCGGCACGTGCGGCGTCGATGGCGCGCAGGCAGACGACCAAATCCTCGAGCTGCAGGGGCGGGCGCCGGCTCTCCGCCCCCACGATCGCCCCCGACTCATCCACGACCAGCCTGTCGGCGGGACCGGCGAGAAGGATGTCGTGGCCATCGGGGTCGACGAAGATCTTCTCCACCCGCTGAAGTCCGCCGAGGAAGACGACCTCGGCCGGCAGCACGGCGCCCGCCTCGACAGCCTGCCGGACGGCGCCGGCCACGGCCCGCAGCGACACGGTGCGGGTGTCACCGGCCTTTCCGGACCAGCCGGCGGCCGCGAGTGCCTCGGCCCGCTCGGCGGCGAGCGACTCGACCGCCCCCGGCTCGAGCGTGCGCACGATGCCGCCGGCATCGACGGAGATGCCGCCCACGGCCTGCTGTCCGAAGCCACCGCCGAACTGGCCATGGGCGATCTGCGCCTGCGCAACGAGCGCCGCGACGAACATCGCCCACCCGGACCACCGAACATGCGAACAACGACTGGTGACGGACATGCGAGCCCTCGCTGCCACGCGATCATGGATGATCGTGTTTCTCGAACTGATCCCTGGCCGAATGGTAGCGGCCCGCTCCGCACCGCCACAACTCCGCTTTGGGCACAGGCCGGCCGTATCACCCCGGCGGCCGGCCCTGCCGCTGCCGGAGTTCATCAAGGGCGGCGAGGCCCTTCGCGAGCTTGGCCTCGAGGTCGGCCAGGTGGGCCCGCTCCTTGGCCACCACCGCCTCCGGGGCCCGGGCGGTGAACGTGGCGTCGGCGAGCTTGGCCTGCTTGGCCCTGATGAAGCCCTCCGTTTTGACGTTCTCCTTCTCGAGCCGGGCGATCTCCGCCGGCACATCGACGAACTCGGCGAGATCGACGAACACGTCGCAGCCCGCCGCGGAGGCCGAGGCTGCCGAGGCCGGGGCGATGGCGGTGGGGCCGACCGCGGCGAGATCGGCAGCGGCCATCGACTCGATCGCGGGCCGCATCGGCTCGAGCAGTGCCGCGAGCGTGTCGGGGCAGCGGATCGCCGCCGACACCCGGGTCGTCGGCGGCCCGGTTTGCCGGGCGCGGATCTCGCGGATGGCCGCCACCACGGCGAGGAAGGTGCCGAACCGAGTCTCCGTGCGTTCGTCGATCCAGGTCGCCGGCGGTGTCGGCCAGCGGGCCTGCATCACCGCCGGTGGAAGCGGCGCCGCTCCGGTGTCCCAGGGCATCCGGCGGCCATCGGTTGCGGTCGCCAGATGCTGCCAGATCTCCTCGGTGACGAACGGCATGATGGGGTGCAGAAGGCGCAGGATCGTGTCGAGGCCGAGGAGGAGCATCGCGCGGGCCCGATCCCGCTGGGCGGGATCGGCGAGGCGTGCCTTGCAGAGTTCGAGGTAGGCGCTGCAGTACTCGTCCCAGGCGAAGGCATAGAGGATGCGGGCGAGTTCGGCGAAGCGATACTCCGCGATCACCCGCGTGGCCTCGGCCGACACGCTCGCCAGCCGGGAGAGCAGCCAGCGGTCTTCCAGCGGCAGCGCCGCCACGTCGGCCGGCGACTCGAGCCCCGTCACGGGCCCGGCCGCGAAGCCTTCGAGGTTCATGAGCACGAACCGCGTGGCATTCCAGAGTTTGTTGGAAAAGTTGCGGCCCGCCTCGAACTTCTCGCTCACGGCCGGTCCGCGGGGCAGGGCGAGGTCATCCGCGGCGCTGGCCCACTGCGTGCGAAACGGCTTGCCGCACTTCGGGCACTCGATCCGCGGCTTCACCCGGTTCTGCACGGTCTGCTCGACGAGGTGCCCGCAGGCGGGGCACTGGAAGTCGACCGGCATCCGCACATCCTGGGTTTCGGTCGCCATGCCGGCCAGTGCGAACCGCAGGGCATCGGCGCCGAGCGACTCGATCACGTCGACCGGATCGACGCCGTTGCCCTTGCTCTTGCTCATCGTCTCGCCGTAGCGATCGAGGATCTTGGGATGGATGTAGACCTCGTGAAAGGGGATCTCGCCGGTGTCGAACACGCCCATGATCACCATGCGCGCCACCCAGAGGGTGAGGATGTCGCGGCTGGTGACGAGCGCGGTCGTGGGATAGAAGGCCGCCAGCTCGGGCGTGGCCCGCGGCCAGCCGAGCGTGGAGTGGGGCCAGAGGGCCGAGGAGAACCAGGTGTCGAGCACGTCGGGATCCCGCACGAGCGGGCTGCCCGCCACCGACTCGACGCCGAGGGCCTCGTCGCTCGAGCAGACGAACCAGCCGCCGGCCTCGTCGCTCCGCCAGCCGACCGTCTCCCGACCGCCGAAGGCGGCGACAAGATCGGCCTCCGCCACGCCCGCCACGTGCCAGATCGGAATCCGGTGGCCCCACCAGAGCTGACGGCTCACCGGCCAGTCGCGCTTCTCCGAAAGCCAGTCGAGGTAGCTCTTCGCATACCGCTCCGGCACGATCCGAATCCTGCCGGTCGACACCGCGTCGAGGGCCGGCTGGGCGAGTTCGTCCATGCGGATGAACCACTGGTCGGCGAGATAGGGCTCGATCGGCGTCTTCGAACGGTCGGAGTGGGCCAGGTCGATCACCCGGTCCTCGACCTGCACGAGCTGCCCCGCCGCCTCGAGGTCGGCCACCACCTTCTCTCGGGCCTTGCGGACCGTGAGACCCGCATAGGACCCGGCCTCGCCGTTGAGCGTGCCGTCGGGATTGAGGATGTTGACCATGGGCAGCGACCGCCGCCGGCCGACGTCGTAGTCGTTGGGATCGTGCGCCGGCGTGATCTTCACGCAGCCGGAGCCCATCTCGGGCTTCGCCCATTCATCGGCAACGAGCGGGATCGCCCGGCCGAGGAGAGGCAGCCTGACGGTGCGGCCCGTCCTCGCCATCGCGGCGAGCGTCTGGAGATGCGGCAGGAGATCGCGTCGGCGGGCGGCGAGCTCCTCGAGCGCGGCGTCGATCTCCGGCTGCTCCTTCGCGGCGGCCGCGGCCCGCTTGTCGCGGAGCGCGGCCTCGGCGGCATCGAGGGCCCGCGCGGGCTCGGGGTGCACCGCCACGGCGGTATCGCCCAGCAGCGTTTCGGGCCGCGTGGTCGCCACGGTCACGCTCGCCGGCTCTCCGGGCAGCGGATCGATCACGTCGTAGCGGATGTGCCAGAAGTGTCCCTTCACCTGCTCGTGAAACACCTCGTCGTCGCTCACGGCCGTCTGCAGAAACGTGTCCCAGTTGACGAGCCGCTTTCCGCGACGGACGAGCCCGCGGCGAAAGAGCCGGAAGAAGGCCTCGCGGACGGCCGCGGCGCACTGGTCGTCGAGGGTGAAGCGGGTGCGATCCCAGTCGCAGCTGGCGCCGAGATCGCGCAGCTGGCCGAGGATCCGCGCCTCGTACTGCTTCTTCCACGCCCAGATCCGTTCCACGAGCGCCTCGCGGCCGAGGTCATGCCGGGAGAGCCTCTCCTCCTCCAAGAGCCGCCGCTCGACCACCGCCTGCGTGGCGATGCCGGCGTGGTCGGTGCCGGGCATCCAGAGGGTGAGGAACCCCTGCATGCGGCGCGCGCGAACGAGGATGTCCTGCAGCGTGTTGTTGAGCGCGTGCCCGAGGTGGAGGGCACCGGTGACGTTGGGCGGCGGGATGACGATGGAAAAGGTCGGCCGGGTGTCGCCAGGGGCGGGGGGATCGGCGTGCCAGAAGCGGCCCGCATCCCAGAGGCTGCGGCAGCGGGACTGGGCGGCGCGGTGATCGTATTGCTTGGGCAGGTCGTGCATCGGGGCTCCTCGTCGAGCCGCACATTCTGCCCACGCAGCGCCAATCCCGCCACCGGCCGCGCGGCCGCGAAGGAAAGGAGAGGGGCGCCTTCGCCAAATTCGCCCGCCCGCGACCCCAGGGTCGATAGAACAGTGGCAGGCGGCGCGGACCGCAAATAAAATCATTTCTTGCCGCGGTCACCCGGACGGCGGTGCGGGGTTGCCCCCGAACCGGGAATCACAGACAACCGCCCCGCTTCGATCCGCGCGGCATTCGAGGAGCAGGACCCGTGAATGCGTCTCGCCTCAGTTGTGCCGCGGCGGCTTTGGCCATGAGCGTGTTGCTGGCGGCCGTTCACGCCCCGGCATGCGCCCAGACGCCGCCGCGCGACGTGCGGTCGGAAGACGCGGTCTCGTTCACGCGCGACATCAGGGGGATCCTCTCCAACCGCTGCGTCCGCTGCCACGGGCCCGATGCCGAGGATCGCCACGGCGGCGGTGACGACGGGCTGCGGCTCGACACGTTCGAGGGGGCCACGGCCGACCTCGGCGGGCATGCCGCGATCGTGCCGGGGAAGCCGGCGGAGAGCGAGCTGATCGCCCGGATCACCTCCACCGATCCCGACCTCGTGATGCCGCCACCCGAGGCGGGGGAGCGGCTCGCACCGCGGGAAGTCGAGCTGCTCAGCCGCTGGGTCGCCGCCGGCGCCGGGTACGAGCCCCACTGGGCGTACGTTCCTCCGAAGCGGCCTGCCGTGCCAGCGGTGAAGAACACGGCCTGGCCCAAGAACGACATCGACCGCTTCATCCTCGCCCGCCTGGAGGCCGAAGGGCTCGCGCCGCAGCCCGAGGCCGATCGGGCCACGCTCTCCCGCCGGCTGGCCCTCGATCTCACGGGACTGCCGCCGACGCCGGAGGAGGTCGACGCGTTCGTCGCCGACGAGGCTGCCGACGCCGTCGAGCGACGCATCGACCGGTTCCTCGCCCATGACGGCTACGGCGAGCACGTGGCAAGGCAGTGGCTCGACCTCGCCCGCTACGCCGACAGCGCCGGGTATGCCGACGACCGGCCGCGGACGATCTGGGGCTGGAGGGATTGGGTGATCCGCGCCTGCGACGCGAACATGCCGTTCAACGAGTTCACGATCAAGCAGCTGGCCGGCGACCTGCTGCCCGACGCCACCGACGACGACCGGATCGCCACGGCCTTCCATCGCAACACGCTCACCAACTCCGAAGGGGGCACGATCGACGAGGAGTTCCGCGTGGCGGCCGTCGTGGACCGGGTGAACACGACGATGAGCACCTGGATGGGCACGACCATGGCCTGTGCCCAGTGCCACGACCATAAATACGACCCGCTCTCGCAGCGGGAATACTTCGGTGTCTACGCGATCCTCAACCAGACCGCCGACGCCGACCAACCCGGCGAGGAGCCGGTGCTCAGCTTCCATACGCCCGAGCAGCAGTCGCGACGAACGGCGATCCAGGCGGAGCTCGCCGCCGCCGAGCAGGCCCTCGCCACCGACACGCCGGCGATCAGCGCCGGCCGCGAGGCGTGGGAGCGGGGCTTTCCGCGCGATGCGGCGTGGGCGGGGGCGAAGCCGACGGCGGCGACGGTGGAGAAGCAGGCGGGCACGATCGACGAGCAGGGCACCGTGCGGCTCCCGAAGGTGGGGCCGCGGGCCGTCTCGACGATCACGCTGCCGCTGCCTACCGGCCCGCTGGCCGCGGTGCGGCTCGAGTTTCCAGGGGCGGCCGACCTGCCCGCCGGCGGCTCCGGACACGCCGACAGCGGCAACTTCGTGCTCTCCGGCGTCTCCGCGAGGCTCGTGCCGCTCGCGGCGTCGGGGATCGTGGCCGGCGGTGACTCGCCGGCTGGCGGCGCGGATCAGGACATCGTCTTCACCGCCGCCTTTGTCGACCGCACGCAGCCGGGCTTCGATGCGGCCGCAGTCCTGCGAGCCGCGAACGAAGAGGCCGAGAGGGAGTCGGGCTGGGCGCCGGGGGACGCCGCGTCGGTGTCGCTCACACTCGTGGCGAAGGAGCCGATCGACGTTCCGCCGGGCGCCAGCCTCGTGCTCCAACTGCGGCAGCGGTCGAAGCACGACACGCACACCGTGGGCGCGGTCCGCGTCGCCACGACGGGCGAACCGCGGCTGGCGGCATGGTTGGCCTTGCCCGCCGAGATCGCGGCGATCCTGGCCAAGCCCGTGGCCGAGCGATCCGCCGGCGAGTCCGGGCAGCTGGCCGACCATTACCGCCGGCAGGTCTCGCCCGAACTCGCTCCTGCCCGTGAGGCGGTGCCGCGGCTCACCGCCGAGTTGGCCGCGATCAAGCCCGCCACCGTGCCGGTGCTGCAGGAGCTTCCCGCCGGCAATCGCCGGGTGACGAAGCTCCAGCATCGGGGCACCTGGAACAACCTCGGTCCCGAGGTGGCCGAGGCGGTGCCGGCCGTGTTCAACCCGGCACAGCCGTCGGCCGACGGCCGGATCGACCGGCTGGCGCTCGCCACGTGGCTGGTCGATCCCGCCAACCCGCTCACGGCGCGGGTGGTGGTCAACCGGATCTGGGAGCGGCTGTTCGGGATCGGGATCGTCTCCACGAGCGAGGAGTTCGGGGCCCAGGGCGAGCTGCCGAGCCATCCGGAACTGCTCGACTGGCTGGCCTGCGAGCTGGTCGAACGGAAGTGGGACACCAAGGCCCTCACCCGGCTGATCGTCTCGACCGCGGCCTACCAGCAGACGAGCAAGTGTCCGCCCGATCTCGTGGCCCGCGATCCGGAGAACCGGCTCCTGGCCTGCGGGCCGCGGGTGCGCCTCCCCGCCGAGGTGATCCGCGACCAGGCGCTCGCCGCCGCCGGGCTGCTCTCGCGGAAGAAGGGGGGGCCGAGCGTCAACCCGCCGCAGCCGAACCTCGGTCTCTCCGCCGCCTTTGGCGGCGGCATCGACTGGAGCACGAGCAACGGCGAGGACCGCTACCGGCGGGCCCTCTACACGACCTGGCGGCGGAGCAATCCGTATCCGTCGATGACCACGTTCGACGCGCCCTCCCGCGAGGTCTGCACGATCCGTCGGCCGCGGACCAACACGCCGCTGCAGGCGCTCGTCACGCTCAACGACCCGGTCTACATCGAGGCGGCGCAGGGCCTGGGGAGGGCCATGCGACAGGCCGCCGATTCCGACGGCGGCAGGATCGAATACGGCCTGAAGGCGGCGCTGTGTCGCCCGATCCGGCCGGACGAGATCGAGGTCCTCCGGAAACTGCACGACGAGGCGCTGGCGATCTTCACGTCCGAGCCTGACCAGGCGATGA
>JBJTDZ010000109.1:0-35360 GCA_046092585.1 Pirellulales bacterium
GGATCGCCGTGCCGAGCCCGGTGATCCCTTCGGCCCGGGCCACGGCCACGCCCCGGGCAACCACCCGGGCCACGGCGGCCGGTGAGCGGAGCCGCGTGAGCAGAAACCGCCCGTAGCCCGCGCCGCCGCGGACCGCGCGGAGCACGGCCCGCAGGGGCGCCGAGATCCGCCACGACGGGCTGCCCTGGAGGCCCGGGCCCGTCGCCTCGAGGGCGGTGATCCGGTCCCCGGCGGCCTGCTCGATCGCGGCGCACCGCTCGCCATGCATCCGCGTGAGCTCGGCGAGCCGCTCGAGGTGGGCCCGGCGTTCGTTCGCCCGCTCGGCGGCCTCCGCCTGCCACTGGGCGGCGAGCTGCTCTTCCCGGATCCGGACCTCGGCCGCCACCAGTTCCGCGCCGCGGTCTTCCGCCGCGGCGATCCGGGCCTCCGCATCCCAAAGCATCCGCTCGAGGCCACGCGACCGCTGCCACTCGGACAGCGCGTGCGCGAGCATCGCGCTGGAGGAGGTCGCTTCCGGTGGGGGGCCCTGCGGCCCGCGGCCCGCGAGCGACCGCAGCTCGTCGAGCATCGCCACGCTCTCGGGCGACGCCGCGGCAAGGAGTTCCGCCCGCTCCTGGCCGGCCGTCGCAAGAAGCCCTGGGTCGAACAGGTCGTCCGGATCGGTCAGCGGAAGGCCAAAGCGTTGACGCATGGCGTCGATCACCTCGCGCGGCTGTTCGGCGAGCTGCGACACCTCGCGGACGACCACGTGGCCGGGGTGGCGGCGGGCGAAGTCGCACAGCAGGCGGTTGGCATGCAGCCAGAGGGCGAGGGCGAGGTCCGGACGGGCGACGAAGGCCGCGTCACCCCGCCGGTAGAGCGAATCGACGACATCCCACGGCGGCCGGAAGACGACGAGATAGCGTGCCTCTGGGAGAAGCTCTCGCCAGAAGTCAAGCAGCAGCACCGTCCGCGGATCCTTCCAGCCCCACGGGCGTCCACAGGCCCGCCGGGCATCCACCACCTGCATGGCCCGCTCCCGCCAGGCCGCAGCCGGCACCACGGGCCCGTCGACGACGAACCCGGTGTCGGGGAACCCGTGGCCTCGCAGGAGCGTCTGGTGAAACTCGAGGATGTCGCGATCCTCGAAATGCCCGCGCGGGTTGGTCGGGTCGGCGCCGAGGAGACGGTCTCCGAGAAACACGCCCGCGGCCTGCAGCAGCGAGGCCGCATACGACGTGCCCGAGCGGTGCATGCCGGCGATCACGACCGCTGGCGGCGAACTGGAGAGAAACTCGCTCATCGAGCACGCACGCAACGGCCGGGCACCGCGGCATGCGGCGTCCGCTCAACCCTACCCGTGGCAGGGGTCGAGTCAAGAAACGCCGAACGCGTCGTCGGCGGGCGACCCGCGCCGCCACCTCACCGCCGGCAGGCGTCGGCGAACCGCTGCCCCGCGCGATCCTTGACGGAGACGATCGGCTCGCCTTCGAGCGGCCAGTCGATCGCGAGGGTGGGGTCGTTCCAGACGATGCACCGCTCGGCCCGCGGCAGGTAATAGTCGGTGGTCTTGTAGAGCACCTCGGCCTCGGCGGATCGCACGAGGAACCCGTGGGCGAGGCCGGCGGGAATCCAGAGCTGGCGGCGGTTCTCGGCCGAGAGTTCCACCGCGATCCACGAGCCGAACGTGGGCGAGGCGGGGCGAATATCGACGGCCACGTCGTAGATCGTGCCGCGGACCGCGCGCACGAGTTTTCCCTGCGGCTGCTCGGCCTGGTAGTGCAGGCCACGGAGCACGCCGCGGCGGCTCAGGCTCTGGTTGTCCTGCACGAAAGGCGTTGGGCTGCCGATCGCCTGCTCGAAGGCGGCGTGGTTGAAGCTCTCGAAAAAGTGGCCACGGTCGTCCTCGAAGACCTTCGGCTCGAGCACGAGCACGCCGGGGAGGGCCGTCGTCGTCACCGTCATCGTGCCGCCTCGGCCTTGAGGTCGAGGAGGTAGCGACCGTAGCCGCTCTTGGCGAGCGGCGCCGCCAGCCGCTGCAGTTGGGCGTCGTCGATCCAGCCGCTTCGCCAGGCGATCTCCTCGGGGCAGCAGATCTTCAGCCCCTGCCGCTTCTCCAGCGACTGGATGAACTGGCCGGCCTCGAGCAGGCTGTCGTGCGTGCCGGTGTCGAGCCAGGCGTCGCCGCGGCCCATCACCTGCACGTCGAGCTGCCCCCGCTCGAGATAGACGCGGTTGACGTCGGTGATCTCGAGCTCGCCGCGGGCGCTGGGCTTCATCGTGCGGGCGATCTCGACGACCTGCGCGTCGTAGAAGTAGAGGCCCGTGACGGCATACCGACTCTTCGGCTCCCGCGGCTTCTCCTCGATCGACTTCGCCCGGCCCGACGCGTCGAACGCCACGACGCCGTAGCGTTCGGGGTCGGCGACGGGATACGCGAAGACGGTGGCGCCCGTCGTCTGCCGGCCCGCCGCCCGGAGCCGGCCGACGAGGCCGTGACCGTAGAAGATGTTGTCTCCGAGCACGAGCACCGAGGGCCCCGACCCGACGAAGTCGGACCCGATCACGAACGCCTGTGCGAGGCCCTCCGGGTTGGGCTGCACGGCGTAGCGGATGTCGATGCCCCAGCCGGTGCCGTCGCCGAGCAGGTCGCGAAACCGGGGCGTGTCCTGCGGCGTGGAGATCACGAGGATCTCGCGGATCCCGGCGAGCAAGAGCACGCTCAGCGGGTAGTAGATCATCGGCTTGTCGTACACCGGCACGAGCTGCTTCGAGACCGCGAGCGTGGCGGGGTGCAAACGGGAACCGGCGCCGCCGGCGAGGATGATGCCCTTGCGAGTCTGCATGCCGAGGATCCGATCGTCAGATGAAGGGGGTGGCCACGAGGGAGGCGACGACGGCCTCCACATCATCCTGCCACTCCGGGAGCCGAATGTTGAGGGCACGTTCCAGCTTGGCGGTGTCGAGCAGCGAGTTGGCCGGCCGCCGGGCCGGGAGCGGATAGTCGGCCGTGGCGATCGCCACCACCCGCTCCGGCGGGCAGCGCAGGGCGAGCCCCCGGTCGCGGGCCGCGGCGAGGATCGTGCGGGCGAAGCCCCACCAGGTCGTCTCGCCGTGCGAGGCGAGGTGGTAGACGCCCGTCGCCGGTGCGGCGCCGGCGACAAGCCGGCCGACGATCGTCGCCGTCACCGCGGCGATCAGCCGGGCCGAGGTGGGCGATCCCCGCTGGTCGTCGACGATGCGGAGTTCCTCCCGCTCGCCGGCAAGCCGCAGGATCGTGCGGACGAAGTTGTGTCCGTGGGCCGCGTAGACCCAGGAGGTGCGGAGGATCCAGTGGCGGCCGCCGGCGGCCGCGATGGCCTCTTCCCCCTCGCGCTTCGTCGCCCCGTAGACGGAGAGAGGATGCGGCTCGTCGGTCTCGCCGTAGCGGCCCGCCTTCGTGCCGTCGAAGACGTAGTCGGTGGAATAGTGGACGAGCGCCGCACCCTGCCGGGCCGCCTCCGCCGCGACCGCGGCGACCGCGGTCGCGTTGATGGCCCGGGCCCGCTCCGGCTCGGCCTCGGCCCGATCCACCGCCGTGTAGGCCGCGGCGTTCACGATCACGTCGGGCCGCTCGCGGCGAAGCAGGACCACGGCCTCGTCGGGCCGTTCGAGGTCGGCGGCCGCGCGGTCGAATGCCACGAGCGTGCCCGCGCCGGCGAGCGATCCGAGCAGTTCGCGGCCCACTTGGCCGCCCTTGCCGAGAAGAACGATCTTCATGCTGGGCATCCGCCGGATCCGCTCATGAACCGTAGTGCCGGGCGATCCAATCGCGGTAGCCGCCGCTGGTCACGTCGGCCACCCAGTCCTGGTGGTCGAGATACCAGCGGACCGTCTTGCGGAGGCCGGTCTCGAACGTCTCCGCCGGCCTCCAGCCGAGTTCCATCGCGATCTTCCTGGCGTCGATCGCGTAGCGTCGGTCATGGCCGGGCCGATCCCTCACGAAGGTGGTCTGGCTCGCGTAGGAGAGGCCGTCTGCCCGAGGCCGCTCCACGTCGAGGATCGCGCAGAGCGAGTTGACGACCTCGATGTTCGGCTTTTCGCTCGACCCGCCGATGCAGTAGACCTCGCCTGCTCGGCCAGCCTCGAGCACCCGCCGGATCGCGGTGCAGTGGTCGCCCACGTAGAGCCAGTCGCGGACCTGCAGGCCGTCGCCGTAGATCGGCAGCGGCTTGCCGGCGAGGGCATTGGCGATCACAAGCGGGATCAGCTTCTCGGGAAACTGCCAGGGTCCGTAGTTGTTGGAGCAGTTGGTGGTGACCACCGGCAGGCGATAGGTGTGGTGGTGGCCGCGCACGAGATGGTCGGAAGCCGCCTTGCTGGCGGCGTACGGGCTGTTGGGCCGGTACTGGTTCGTCTCGGAAAAGGGCGGATCGGTCGGCGCCAGCGTGCCGAACACCTCGTCGGTGGAGACGTGCACGAAGCGGAAGGCATCCTGCTCGGCCGGTGGCAGGCCAGACCAGTGCGTTCGCACCGCCTCCAGCAGCCGGAACGTGCCCACGATGTTGGTGTCGACGAAGTCGGCCGGCCCGTGGATCGAGCGGTCGACGTGGCTCTCGGCGGCGAAGTGGACGACCGCGCGAACACGATGCTCCGCGAGCAGCCGCTCGACCAGGCCGCGGTCGCCGATATCGCCGCGGACGAAGACGTGCCGCGGGTCGCCCGCGAGGCTTGCAAGGTTGCGGAGGTTGCCTGCGTAGGTGAGTTTGTCGAGGTTCACCACCGGCTCGTCGTTGGCGGCGAGCCAGTCGAGCACGAAGTTGGAGCCGATGAACCCGGCTCCGCCGGTGACGAGGATCATGGAGGCTGACGGTTCCGTGATGGTTTGTGGGCCGTATGCCGCGACGTTTCCAGGCCGACGGACACTCCCCGGGAACGCGGCTATCATTATGGTCGGTCGCGCCCCGTTGCTCCCATCCCGCTCCCGAACCCTCGTGCCGCATGCTGACTCCCGAGCAGGTCATTGACACCTACTTCCTCGAGGCCCGGCACATGCTCCTGGAGCTCGCCGCGCTCCTCGACCGCCACGACGCCGCCGTGGCCCGCGGGGGTTCGCCCACCGGAGCCGGCGCCACGGCCGCGAAACTCGCCGCCCTGCGGGATGCCCTGACGATCCTCCGCGACTCCGCCGCGCCCACGGAGCGGACCGTGGCCCTCCTCGAACGCTTCGCACAGGTCTGACATGCAGATCATCCAGCCCCACTACCACGCCATCGCCCGCACCGCCCAGGACTACGAGCGGATGGCGATGAGCGGCGTCGTCGCGGTGGCCGAACCCGCCTTCTGGGCCGGATTCGACCGCCTCTATCCCGAGACCTTCATCGACTACTTCCGGCAGATCAGCGAGTTCGAGCCGACCCGGGCCGCCCAGTACGGCATCCGCCACTTCTGCTGGGTGGCGGTGAACCCCAAGGAGGCGGAGAACCCGACCCTCACCCGCGACGTGCTCGAGCACTTCCCCGAGTTCTTCGCGAAGCCCACCGTGCTCGGCGTGGGCGAGACGGGACTCCACAAATCGACGAAGAACGAGTGCGAGTCGCTCGAGGCCCACGTCGAGCTCGCCATGAAGCACGGCCAGCTCGTGCTGATCCACACGCCCCATCTCGCCGACAAGGCCCACGGCACGAAGAAGGTGCTCGAGGTGCTCGCCGGGATGAACGTCGATCCCGAGCGGATCTGGATCGATCACGTGGAGGAGCAGACGATCCGCCCCTGTCTCGACGCCGGCTACTGGGTGGGCTTCACGCTCTACCCCATCACCAAGTGCTCGCCAAAGCGGGCGGTCGACATGCTGGAAAAGTACGGCAGCGACCGCATCCTCGTGAACTCCTCGGCCGACTGGGGCCCCAGCGACCCCTTCACGCTCCAGGAGTGCATCCTCGAGTTTCGCCGCCGCGGCCACTCGCTGCAGGAGGCGCTCGAGGTGTTCCACAACAACCCGTGCCGGTTCCTCGGGCAAAATCCGAAGTTCGACATCAAGCCGATCCGGATCGAGACGGCCGTCGAGGAGCCGGTGTGATACGGTTCACCCGTGACCCTCAGGCTGTCCCCATCGCTCACGTGATTGGGCTTGCAGATCCGGGAAGCGTAACCGCGCAAGCGGTACGGCTGTGCCAGAGTCGATGTCGCCCGCGATCAAAGCCTGAGACTCACGTGTGATCCGCATGACGCACCTCGCCCTCGTCCGCCAAATCTCCTTCTGCGCGGGGCACCGCCTCTACGGCCACGAGGGCAAGTGCGCCTACCTGCACGGCCACAACTACCGGGTCGACATCGAGGTGGAGGCCGAGGCGGGGGCCGCGGCGGTCGACGACGTGGGCCGGGTGGTCGATTTTTCGCTGATCAAGAAGCGGATCCTCGGCTGGCTCGACGAGCACTGGGATCATGCCTTCATCCTCTTCGCCGAGGATGCCTCGGCGCTGGCCGCGGTGCGGGCGAGCGAGCCGACGAAGTATTTCGTGCTCCCCTGGAACCCGACCGCCGAGAACATGGCGCGGTATCTTCTCGAAGTCGTGGCGCCGCACGTGCTCGCCGGACTCGGCGTGGTGGCCCGACGCGTGAGCGTGTGGGAAACCGACGAGGCCTGCGCCGTGGCGTCGCTCGTGGGCCGGCCGGCGGCTCCGCCGGTGGCGATCGGAGCGGTCGTGGTCGTCGATGCGAGGGCCTCATGAGCGGCAGTCGTCCCTTTCCCGGCCGTTTTCCCGACACGCGGCTGCGGCGCGGGCGGACGCATGCCTGGCTCAGGCGGGCCGTCGCCGAAACCACGCTCGCGCCGGCCGATCTCGTCTGGCCACTCTTCGTGCACGACCACGAGGCGGCCCTGTCGGTGGCGAGCATGCCGGGCGTGGAGCGGCTGCCGATCGAGGGGATCCTCCGCGCGGGCGGCGAGGCGCTGCGGCTGGGCATCCCGGCGATCGCACTCTTTCCCGTGGTGGAGCCCGCGCGAAAGACCGACGACGCCGCGCACGCTTTCGATCCCGACAACCTCGCCTGCCGCACCGTGCGGGCAGTGCGGCAGGAGTTTGGCGACGCCCTGGGCATCGTCTGCGACGTGGCCCTCGATCCGTACACGAGCCACGGCCACGACGGCCTCCTGAAGGATGGCCGGATCGTCAACGACGAGACGGTGGAGGTGCTCTGCCGGCAGGCGGTGGTGCTGGCCGAGGCGGGCTGCCACGTGGTGGCCCCGTCCGACATGATGGACGGCCGTGTTGGGTCGCTCCGGCTCGCGCTCGACGAGCACGACCACGACGATGTGGCGATCCTCTCCTACGCTGCGAAGTATTCCTCGGCCTTCTACGGCCCCTTCCGCGACGCGGTGGGAAGCGCCGCGGCCCTCGGCACGGCGGCCGGCCGCGGCGTGGCCGACAAGCAGACCTACCAGATGGACGTGGCGAACGCCGACGAGGCCCTCCGCGAGGTCACGCTCGACATCGCCGAGGGGGCCGACATGGTGATGGTGAAGCCGGCCGGCACGTCGCTCGACGTGATCTGGCGGGTGAAGCAGGCCTTCGGGGTGCCCACGTTCGCGTACCAGGTGAGCGGGGAATACGCGATGATCCGGGCGGCGGCGGAGAACGGCTGGCTCGACGGGGCGAAGGCGGCTCTCGAGAGCGTGCTGGTGATCAAGCGGTCCGGTGCCGACGGCATCCTCACCTACTTCGCCCCCGAGGTCGCCCGGGTGCTCACCCGCTGACGCAGATCACTCTCGAGCCCATGGCGGCCCCCATCGCTCACGCGATTGGGCTTCCAGAAGCAGGGAGCCCACCGCTCGAGCAGTACAGACGAGGTCGCCGAAACTCGCGGCCCGAGGGTTACCTCGCTGCCTGCGGCCGGAACGCGACGAGCCGCTCGGGCTTCGTGTCCAGCCGCGGGGCCGCGGGATTCCCGGTGTGGATCAGATCGATGCAGTAGGGAATCGCCGGGAAGACGGCGTCAAGGCACTGCCGGATGCTCTTCGGCCGGCCCGGGAGATTCACGACGAGCGCCGTCCCGCAGACCCCGGCCGTCTGCCGGGAGAGGATCGCCGTGGGAACGTATTTCAGCGATTCCTGCCGCATGAGCTCTCCGAAGCCGGGGAGCATCCGCGTGCACACCCGCTCGGTCGCCTCGGGCGTGACGTCGCGGGGGGCGGGGCCCGTGCCGCCGGTGGTCACGATCAGGCAGCAGCCGGCGGCCGCCAGATCGCCGATCGCCGCAGCGATCGTGTCGAGGTCGTCGGGCACGATCCGCTCGCGGGGTTCCCACGGGCTCGCGAGCACCTCCCCGAGGTAGTCGCGGATCGCGGGGCCGCCCTCGTCGGCATACTCGCCGCGGCTGGCCCGGTCGGACACGGTGAGGATGCCGATCAGCGCCGGGGTCGCGGGCGTCATGCGTGATGCCCCGGGGCCCAGGCAAAGAGTCGGATCTTGTTGCCGTCGGGATCGACCACGACGAGTTCCCGAAAGCCCTCCGGGTTCGTCCGCGGTGGTGATGCAGCCGCCGCGCCGAGCCGCTGCCAGGCGGCGTCGAGGTCGGCCGACTCGAAGCCGAGGCTCCAGCGGCCGGTGGCCTCGCCGGGAGTGGCCCGGCCCATGATCGCCAGCCGCGTGCAGCCGGCATCGAGCAGCGCGTAGTGGTCGTCGACCACCCGCACGAGCACCCGTAGCCCGAGCACGTCGCGATACCAGTCGACGAGCATCTCCCACCGCGCGGTGCGGAGTTCCACACTGAAGAGCGACGGCGGCAGCGGTGGATGGCTCATGGCGGCACAGTCGGTGGCTCGGGGATCGCTCCGCAGTGTAGCCGCCTCCCGGCGGCGTCGGTCTCTCTCAGGCAGGCTGCCACGCCGGGCGCCATCTGGCACGACGCCTTCCCGGGGGAGACTTTTCAACGGGTAGCGAGCATCTCGGCCGCAGCCCTTCTCGCCGCACGCTGTCGCGGCGACAATGCCGGGCTCACGTGTTTGCCCATTCGTCTTGTTTCCTTCGTCTTGGATGACGCACCGATCATGGCTCAGCCCCCCGATTCCGGCGCCGCGTCCGGCACCGCCGCCCAGCTCGAAAAGGCCCGCCGCGACAAGTTCGACCGGCTCGTCGCCATGGGCATCGATCCGTGGGGCCGGCGGTTCGATGGCGCGACGCCGATCGCCGGGATCCGAGGGCGGGGCGAGGGTGTGGGGCGGGAGGATGCCGACGGGCCGGCTGTCCGCGTGGCCGGGCGGATCATGCTCCTTCGCAGCGCCGGCAGTCTCGTATTCGTCGATCTCCACGACCGCACCGGCCGCATCCAGCTGATGCTCGGCAAGAAGCAGGTGGGGCCCGAGATCTGGCAGATCGTCGACTGCCTCGACCTCGGCGACATCGTCGGCGTCGACGGCCGCCTCGGCTGGTCGAAGACCGGCGAGATGACGGTGTTCGTGACGCACCTCGTGTTTCTCACCAAGTCGCTCGAGACGCCCCCCGACAAGTACCACGGGCTCGTCGATCCCGAGCTGCGGCAGCGGATGCGGTATCTCGACCTGATCCACGGCGAGGGGGTGCGCGACCGGTTCGTGGCCCGCAGTCGGATCGTGGAGGCTGTTCGGCGCACGCTCGCGGCGCGGGGCTACCTCGAGGTCGAGGGGCCCACGCTCCAGGAGACGGCCGGCGGTGCCGCCGCCCGCCCCTTCACCACCCACCACAACGCCCTCGACATGCCGCTGGTGCTCAGGATCGCGCTGGAGCTGCACCTCAAGCGCCTGCTCGTGGGGGGCCTGGAGCGGGTGTTCGAACTCGGCCGCGTGTATCGCAACGAGGGGGTGAGCACGCGGCACAACCCCGAGTTCACCATGCTCGAGGCCTACGAGGCCTATGGCGACTACGGCACGATGATGGACCTCACCGAGGCGATCATCCTGGAGGCCGCGAAGGCGGCCGGTACGCCCGCGCGGTTCGAGTGGATGGGGCGGACGGTCGATCTGTCGCCACCCTTCCGCCGGGCGAAGTACGACGACCTCCTCCGCGAAGTGACGGGCTGCGATCCGGAGGATCCGGCGAGCGTGGCCGCGGCGGCGGCGAAGGCGGGTGTCGAGACGGCCGACCGGCATCCCGACGTGGTGAAGAGCGACCTCTTCGAGGCCACCGTGGAGACCACGCTCGACGGCCCGGTGTTCGTGATCGACTACCCGGCCTCGATCTGCCCGCTCACCAAGCGGAAGCCGGGCCATCCCCACGTGGCCGAGCGGTTCGAGCTCTACGTGGCGGGCATGGAGCTGGCCAACGCCTACACCGAGCTCAACGATCCCGACCTGCAGGAGGAACTCTTCCGCACGCAGCTGGCGGGGATGGCGGCGGAGGAGTCGATGGCCCGGATGGACACCGACTTCATCAAGGCCCTGCGGCACGGCATGCCGCCGGCGGGCGGGCTGGGCATCGGCATCGACCGGCTGGTGATGTTCCTCACCGCCGCGGCGAGCATCCGCGACGTGATCCTGTTCCCGATCCACCGCCCGCGGGCCGACACGTAGGCCCGTCGGCGCAAGGAAATCCCTGACGGGTGCACGCCCACGCCCCCTCGGTCATGAGCCTGCGATGAGCGCACCGTCCAAAGACCGTCGACTCGGGGCCGTCGCCGTCGTGCTGCTCACCGTGTCTGCCGTGGCCTCGGCGGCGGAGGCCGACGGCAGCCGCCTTCTCCACGAGCACTGCAGCACGTGTCATTTCGACGGTGCCGCGGAGGGGGGCGTGGCGCTCGATCGCATGCTCGAGCAGCCCGGCCCGGGCGGCCCCCCGGGATCGCCCGAGCATGCCCGCTGGGTCGCCGTCTGGAAAAACCTGCGGGCTGGCACGATGCCGCCGGCGGACGACCACCAGCCCTCGGCCGCGGACCGTCGGGCCCTCGTGGCGTTCGTGTCGCGGGACATCCTCGGCGTGGATCCACGGCGGCCCGACCCCGGGCACGTGGTTCTGCGTCGGCTCAATCGCGTCGAATATGCCACCACCGTCAGCGATCTGACGGGTGTCGACGAGCACCTGGCCGACGACCTGCCGGCCGACGACACGGGCTACGGCTTCGACACGATCGGCGACGTGCTCTCGCTGTCGCCACTGCTGATGGAGAAGTACCTGGAGCTGGCCGCGCGGGTCGGAGACCGCGTCGCGACGGAGGCCGCGAACCGCTCGGGCAACGACTACCCCGCCCCGCTGCGGAGGCTGTTTCCACTGGGCCCGGCACCTGCCGGCGAAGCCGCCCGGGCCGAACACCTCCGGGCGACGCTGCGGCGGCTCGCCGACCGCGGCTTCCGCAGGCCGGTGGACGAGCCTGCGCTCGAGCGGCTCGTCGCCGTCGCAAAGGCCGCGGCGGATGGCCCGGCTGGATCGTTCGAGACGGGCGTGGCCGCGGCGGTGACGGCGGTGCTGGCTTCGCCCCGGTTCCTGTTCCGTATCGAGGATGACGCCCCGCCGGACGCCACCCGTGCCGCGGTGCCGGTCGACGAGTTCGCGCTCGCGTCACGGCTCTCGTACTTCCTGTGGAGCACCATGCCCGACGACGAGCTCTTCCGGCTGGCGGCCGAGGGCCGGCTCCGGGCGGACCTGCCGCGGCAGGTGGAGCGGATGGTGAAGGATCCCCGCGGCGATGCCCTCGCCCGAAACTTCGTGGGCCAGTGGCTGCAGACCCGCGACGTGGAGGAGCTGCCGTTCGACGTCCGCCGGATCCTGGGCACGAAGACCCGCGAGGAGGCGGAGCACATCTTCTCCGGCGAGGTCCGCCGGGCCATGCAGCTCGAGACGAACATGCTCTTCGCGCACGTGCTTCGCGAAAACCTGCCGGCGACCGACCTGCTGGTCGGTTCACGAACGTTCCTCAACGAGCCGCTGGCCCGTTACTACGGCATCCCCGATGTGAAGGGTCAGGAGATGCGGCTCGTGGACGTACCGGGCGACTCGCACCGAGGCGGCGTGCTCACCCACGGCAGTTTTCTCGTCGTCACGAGCAACCCGACGCGTTCGTCGCCGGTAAAGCGCGGGCTCTTCGTTCTCGACAACCTGCTCGGCACGCCACCCCCGCCGCCACCCGCGAACGTGCCTCCGCTGGAGGAGGCGGAGACCGCACTGAACCACGACGCGACGATGCGGCAGGTGATGGAGCGGCACCGCGCCGACGCGGTGTGTGCGTCGTGCCACGCGCGGATGGATCCGCTCGGCCTGGCCCTCGAGCGATACGATGCCGTGGGCCGGTGGCGGGATGACAACGCTGCAGGCTCGATCGACACGGCCGGCCGGCTGATCACGGGCGAATCCTTCGCCGACGTGGCCGGCCTGGCGCAGGTGATCGCCGGCCCCAGGCGGCGAGACTTCCACCGCTGCCTCGCCGAAAAACTCCTGACCTACGCCGTGGGCCGGGGCGTGGAATATTTCGATGCCCCGGCGGTCGATACCATGGTGGAGGAACTGGAGCGGGATGGCCGCCTCGTCGCCCTTGTCCAGGGTGTCGTCGCGAGCGTGCCGTTCCAGATGCGCCGCGACAACGCACCGCCCGCCACCGAGGGCAGTCCATGAGCGAAGCCCGTTCCCCGCAGATCCCGCTCTCGCGACGTACCGTGCTCCGCGGCCTCGGCGCCGCCATCGCGCTGCCCTCCCTCGAGTCGCTGCAGCCAGCCGTCGCCGCCGCAGCCGCCGCAGCCATCCCCACGCGGATGGCCTTCCTCTACGTGCCCAACGGGGTGAACGTGGGCCACTGGAAGCCGGAGGGGGAGGGCCGCGACTACCGGCCTGGTCCCACCCTCGAACCACTCGCGGAGTTCCGCGACGAGTTCCAGGTGATCTCCGGCCTCGCCCACCGCAACGGCACGGCCGGGCCCGATGGCGCGGGTGACCACGCCCGCGCGGCGGCGACCTTCCTCACGGGGGCCCGACCGCGGAAGACGGCCGGCGCCGACGTCAGGGCAGGTGTCTCGGTCGACCAGGTGGCGGCGAACGCCGTCGGCGACGCGACCCGCTTCCCCTCGCTCGAACTCTCCTGCGATGGTGGTCGCAAGAGCGGCAACTGCGACTCGGGATATTCCTGCGCCTACCAGTTCAACATGGCGTGGCGGAGCGCGACCCAGCCGGTCGCACCCGAGTCGAACCCGCGGCTCGTGTTCGAGCGGCTGTTCGGTGCGGGCAAGGGGGCCGAGCGGGCCGCCAGCCTCGCCGCACGGCAGCAGACGCGGCGGTCGATCCTCGACTTCGTCCGGGAGGATGCCCGGTCGCTCCACACCAGGCTCGCGACCGCCGACCGCCGCAAGCTCGACGAGTACCTCGCGGGCCTGCGGGATGTGGAGCGGCAGGTCGCGAGGTTCGACGCCCCGATGCCGGAGGTGCCCGACGTCGACCTGCCCGCCGGCCCGCCGCCCTCCTACGGCGACCACATCCGGCTGATGGCCGACATGCTCGTGCTCGCGCTGCGGACCGATTCGACGCGGATCGCCACCTTCCTTCTCGCGCATGACGGGAGCAACCGCTCGTTCCCCGAGATCGGCGTGGGCGACGGCCACCATCATCTTTCCCACCACCAGGGCAACGCCGAGATGCTCGAGAAGATCGGGCGGATCGACCGCTTCTACGCCGAGCAGTTCGCCTACATCCTCGGCCGGATGCGGGAGGCGCGGGAGGCCGACGGCCGCACGCTGCTCGACCACTCGATGGTCGTCTACGCGAGCGGGCTCTCCGACGGGAATCGCCACCAGCATGACGACCTGCCGGTGATCCTCGCAGGCACTGCTGGCGGACGGCTCGCCGCAGGCCGGCACGTGGTCCTTCCGGCCGAGCAGCCGATGACGAACCTCTATCTCACCATGCTCGACCTCGTCGGGGCCCCGCAGCCGGCCTTCGGCGACTCGACCGGTCCGCTCGACGCCGTGCGGACCTGACGCGGCGGCCGTGACGGAATCGTGGGCCCGACCCGGCCAGACGCAGCGCCCGAGGGAAGACCGGGGATTTCGGGGTTTCGGGCGGACGGCCGGACGTGCTACCGTCCCCGCCCCCACCGGGCTACCTGCATGTACAAGCTCCTTCTCTGCTGGCGGTATCTCCGCACTCGCTGGATCGCGCTGGCGAGCATCGTCAGTGTGACGCTCGGCGTGGCGACGATGATCGTCGTCAACGCGGTGATGGCCGGCTTCTCCCACGAGATGCAAACGCGGATCCACGGGATCCTCTCCGACCTCGTGTTCGAGAGCCACTCGCTCTCCGGGTTCCAGGATCCGCAGTGGCACATGGACGAGATCAAGCGTGCCGGCGGCGACGACATCGTCGGCATGACGCCCACCGTCGCCGTGCCGGCGATGCTCAACTTCCAGGTCCGTGGCCAATGGATCACCCGGCAGATCATGTTCATCGGGATCGACGAGGCCACCCACGCCCAGGTGAGCGACTTCGGCCGCTACCTGCAGCACCCCGACAACCGCGGCCAACTCTCCTTCGCCCTCCGCGAGGGCGGCTACGACACGGTCGACAGCCAGGCCGAATCGACGCAGCCCACGCGGCCGGCCCTCGAGGGGGCCGGCTGGCCCCACCGCCGCATGCGGGTGGAGCGGGAGCGGGCCTGGCGGGAGAAGGTCGAGGCGGACCGCCGCGCGGCGGGCGGCGCGGCAGCCGCCGGGGCCGGGCCGGCGCGGTCGGTCGACCAGCAGGTCGATGCGGTGCTCGCCGCCACCGCGGCAGCCGCTCCGGAATCACCGGCGGCCGATCCCCCCTCCACCGACACCGCCACCCAGGGCAAGCCTGCCGATCCCTTCCGGCAGGCACGGCCGGAGGAGGGGGTGCGCATGGATCCGGCCAGCGAACAGTTCACCGGCATCGTGCCGGGCATCGGTCTGGCGAGCTTCCGCGACACCAGCGGCGTCGACCGGTTCCTCGTGCTCCCCGGCGACGACGTGAAGATCACGTTCCCCACCGCGGGCACGCCGCCGAAGGCGGTGAGCGACACCTTCACGATCGTCGATTTCTACGAGAGCAAGATGAGCGAATACGACTCGAACTTCGTGTTCGTGCCGATCGCGCAGCTCCAGCGCATGCGGGGCATGATCGACCCGCAGTCGGGCCTGGCGAGCGTGAACTCGATCCAGATCAAGCTCCGTGAAGGGGCCAACCTCGACCGCGTCCGCGACCGGCTCCGCGGCGTGTTTCCGGCCGACCTCTACGCCGTGGCGACCTGGCGCGACAAGCAGGGGCCACTCCTGGCCGCCGTCGACATGGAGATGTCGGTGCTCAACATCCTGCTGTTTTTGATCATCGCGGTGGCCGGCTTCGGGATCCTCGCGATCTTCTTCATGATCGTGGTGGAGAAGACCCGTGACATCGGGATCCTCAAGTCGCTCGGCGCCGGCGCCTCGGGCATCGCCGGCATCTTCCTCGGCTACGGACTCTTTCTGGGACTCGTCGGCGCCGGGGCGGGGCTCGCGCTGGGGCTGGCCATCGCCTGGAACATCAACGGCATCCGGGCGGCCGTCGAGTGGGCCACGGGCCAGCGGGTGTTCGATCCCTCGATCTACTACTTCTACCGCATTCCCTCGATCGTCGACCCATTCACCGTGGGCTGGATCATCGCCGGCGCCCTGGGCATCGCCGTGGCGTCGAGCGTGCTGCCGGCCCTGCGGGCGGCGCGGCTGCACCCCGTGGAGGCGCTCCGCCATGACTGAGGCCGCCCCTCCGGTGCTGCGGGTTCGCACTCTTCACAAGAGCTACCGCTCGGGTGACGGCCGTCTCGACGTCCTCCGCGGCGTCGACTTCGAACTCGCCACCGGCGAGTTCGTCTCGATCGTGGGGCAGAGCGGCTCCGGCAAGAGCACGCTGCTGCACCTGATGGGCCTCCTCGACGCCGCCGACGCCGGTTCGATCGAGCTTGCCGGCACGCGGATCGACGGCCTTTCCGCCGGACGCCGCGACCGGCTGCGCAATGGCTGTGTCGGCATGGTGTTCCAGTCGTATCACCTGCTCCCCGAACTCGACGCCCTCGAAAACGTGCTCGCGCCCCTCATGGTGCGGCACGGCGTGCTCGAGTGGCTCCGGGTCCGCCGTGCTGCCCGCGACACCGCCCGGGAGCTGCTCGACAGGTTCGGTTTGGGCGGCCGACTGCGGCACAAGCCCCGGCAGCTGTCCGGCGGCGAGATGCAGCGCGTGGCGATCGCCCGAGCCCTCGTCACGCGGCCGCGGGTGCTCCTCGCCGACGAGCCAACGGGCAATCTCGACGAGGCCACGGGCGGCGAAATCCTCGACACGCTCTGCGAGTTGAACCGCGCCGACGGCCTTTCTATAGTGCTCGTCACGCACGACGCGGCTGTCGCCCGGCGGGCCGACCGGATCGTGCGGCTGGCCGCGGGCCGCGTCGCCGACCCCGGACAGGCCGCCTCGCGGCTGGCAGGCTAGCCGGCCGGCACGTTTCCTCTTCCCGCTTCGCCCAGGTAGCGATCATGCCGCGGATCATCTTCATGAACGACCGCCTCGTTCCCGAGGAGCAGGCGGTCGTCAGCGTGTTCGACCATGGCCTGCTCTACGGCGACGGCGTGTTCGAGGGGCTGCGGAGCTATGCGGGCAAGGTCTTCCGGCTCGGCGAGCACCTCGACCGTCTCCACGCCAGCGCCCGGGCCATCTGCCTGGAGATCCCGCTCTCCAAAGACGCCCTGGCCACGGCGGTGGCCGACACGCTCGCCGCGAACAAGCTCACCGACGGCTACATCCGCCTCGTGGTGACCCGCGGCGCCGGCAGCCTCGGGCTCGATCCCAACAAGACGAGGCATCCGCAGGTGATCGTGATCGCCGACACGATCAGCCTCTACCCGCGTGAGTTCTATGAGAAGGGGCTGCGGATCGTGACGGCCGCGACCCAGCGGACCCAGTCGGCGGCGCTCTCGCCCCGGATCAAGTCGCTCAACTACCTCAACAACATCATGGCCAAGCTCGAGGGGCTGCAGGCCGGCTGCATCGAGGCCCTGATGCTCAACCACAAGGGCGAGGTGGCCGAGTGCACGGGCGACAACGTGTTCGTCGTTCGCGGCGGCAGGCTCCTCACGCCGCCCCCCGACGCCGGCATCCTCGAGGGGATCACCCGGGGCGCGGTGATGGAACTCGCCGGCGCCGCGGGCATCGACTGCCGTGAGGCCACCCTCGTGCGGCACGACCTCTACACCGCCGACGAGTGCTTCCTCACCGGCACGGCGGCCGAGGTGATCCCCGTCGTCGAGATCGACGGCCGCAGGGTGGGCACGGGCACGCCCGGCCCGATCACCACGCGGCTCACCGCCGACTTCCACGCCCTCGTGCGGCGTTAGCGCGTACCGGGGGTGACGCACCGGCTCGGGGGCGGCAAAAGTCTCGTCGCCGGGGCGAGGATACGCCCAAGGCTCCTCGAGCGTTCGCCGACCCCCTCGCCTGCACGCTCAGGCTCGCCACCGTGTCACCCTGCCGAAGCCAGATTCGCCCTAGCGCTTCGGTCGCGGGTCGTCGAGGTCGATGTCGTCGTAGCGGGAGACGTAGCCGGGCTGGCGGGCACGCACGAGTTCGGTGTCGTACTCCGCCACGATCCTCTTCTGGATCATCTCCCGACAGGCCGCGTTGATCGGATGGGCGATGTCGGCGTAGAGCCGCATCCGGCCGTCGTCGTCGCGGACAGCCTGGCCCGACTGGAGGCGGTCGCCGCACTGGTTGCAGTAGTTGGCCCGCAGCGGATTCTTGAAGCCGCAGCCGTGGCAGTGTCCGCAGAGTTTGCGGCTGGGCATCGCCACGAACGGGCCGGCCGGCCCGCCGATCAACTTCAGATCTCGAACCACGAACGCGGCGTCGATGGTGATCGAACAGAAGGCGAGCAGACGCTCCGCGCCGCCGTCGACGAGTTTGATCCGGACTTCGGTGATTTCCATCGCCCTCCCTGCCCCTCGATTCCAAATCTTGGAGCATGACTGCCGCCGGGTGCACCCCCCTTTCGGGCGACGCCTCGTCAGGCGGCCGGAGTGGCGAGGGTCGTCACGAAGATCGCGGCACAGGGCCGTTCGCCCGAGCCTGCCCCGTGCCCCAGCCGTTGGGCCACGGCCTCCGCGGCGGCGAGGGTGTCCAGCACCGCGAAACAGGCGCTGCCGCTGCCGGTCATCCGGGCCCCGGCACCGCCGGCGCGTTCGAGCGCGTCGAGCAGGGCATCGATCGCGGGTGAGAGCTCCCGGGCCGCCGGCTCCAGCGCGTTGTGCAACAGGGGCCGCGCGGCCGCCAGGCCGCCGGTGGCGAGCGCCGCGGCCAGCCGCGCAGCCTCGCCTCGCCGGGAGGCGTCGGGCACGCAGCGTCCGTAGACCGCCGCGGTGGAAAGCCCCGTCGCGGGGCAGGCGATCACCGCGAAGAGTGGCGGCAGGCCGGCCACGGGCTCGATCCGCTCCCCGCGGCCCGAGGCAATCGCGGCGGAGCGGGCGAAGAACCAGGGAACGTCACTGCCGATGGTCGCGGCCAGCGCCGCGAGCCGCTCGACCGGCCAGTCGAGCCCCCAGAGCCGGGCCGCAGCAGTGAGCACGGCCGCCGCGTCGCTCGAGCCGCCGCCGAGACCGGCGCCCGACGGGATCCGCTTCACGAGTTCGACCTCGAGGCCGCCGGGAATGGCCGCCTCGCGGGCGAGGGCCTGCGCCGCGCGAACCACGAGATTCGCGTCGTCGGCCGGCACGTCGCGGGCCAGGACGGCAGCGGGCCCCGAGGCCAGTTCACCGCCGAACGACACCCGCAGGCCGACGCCGCCCTGCGGCCGGCGCCGCACGTGGAGCGTGTCGGCAAGCGACACCGGCACCATCAGCGACTCGATCTCGTGGTAGCCGTCGGAGCGGCGGGCGAGCACCGCGAGCGAGAGATTGAGCTTGGCGGGCGCGACGACCGTGAGCACCGCCGGGTCAGCCTGCTCCGGGCGGTCGGGCTGCATCGCCGGCTACCGCCACGACGACACGAAGGCGAGCGTGCCCAGGGCGAGCACGAGCCCCACCGCCACCAGCGTGGCCAGAAGAACGGCGATGCTCCGGCCGGCCCAGAGATCGTCGTCGATCATCTCGGCCCGCTCGGTCTTGTCGAACGCGCCGTTCCATACCGGGAACGCCCGCTCGTCGTAGACCCACTGGGTGCGCTCGTCGTAGTTCTTGTGGCTCATGGCACGCTGCCATCGGGGGCACCGATGGCGGGGTATGATTGAGAAGGTTCGCAACCGTCCGAAATCTACCCCGCGGAATGTGGCCCCGCCAGAGCCCCGGCCACCCCAGCGATGATCAGCGACGCCCCGCTCCTGCCCTCCCCCGCCGCAGCCGACGATCGGCGGCACGTGCTCGATCCCGCAACCGGCCTCGCCGGCTGGCTCGCCGAACGCGGACAGCCCGGCTGGCGGGCGAAGGGCATCCACCGCTGGCTGCACGGCCGGCGGGCCGCCTCGTTTGCCGACATGACCGACCTGCCCCGTGACCTGCGGGCCGATCTGGAACGCGACTTCCGGATCTGGACGACGTCGATCGCCGTCCACAAGCGGGCCGACGACGGCACGGAGAAGCTGCTGCTGGAGCTCGTCGACGGCCAGCGGATCGAGTGCGTGCTCCTCCGCGACGGCGACCGCCGCACCGTCTGCATCAGTTCGCAGGTGGGCTGTGCGATGGGCTGCGTGTTCTGCGCCAGCGGCATCGACGGCGTGGTGCGAAACCTCACCACCGGCGAGATCATCGAGCAGCTCCTGCGGCTCGCCGCCCTGCTCCCGGCCGAGGAGCGGCTCAGCCATATCGTGGTCATGGGCATGGGCGAGCCCCTGGCGAACCTCGATCGGCTCCTGCCCGCGCTCGCCGAGGCCCAGCATCCCGATGGCCTGGGCATCTCCCAGCGGCGGATCACGATCTCGACCGTCGGGCTCCCTCCGGCCGTCGACCGGCTGGCAACCGCGAACCCCGGCTACCACCTCGCCGTCAGCCTGCACGCCGCCGACGACGACCTGCGGACCAGGCTCGTGCCGGTGAACAAGGCGATCGGACTGGCGGACGTGATGGCGGCGGCCGACCGCTACTGGGAGACATCGGGCCGGCGGCTGACGTTTGAATACGTGCTCCTCGGCGACGTCAACGACTCGCCGGAGCAGGCCGCCGACCTCGCGCGGCTTCTCGGCCATCGCGCGGCGCTGGTCAACGTGATTCCCTACAACAGCGTGGCGGGCATGCCCTGGAAGGAGCCGACGCGGGAAGCCCGCGAGCGGTTTCTCGAGGTGCTGCGGTCGGCCGGCGTCAACGTCCAGGTCCGCCGCCGGAAGGGCGCGCGGATCGACGCTGCCTGCGGCCAGCTCCGCCGGGCCGCGGCCGCTACGCCATCCGGGCGATGAGCCACACGGCCACGAGCACGCCGCCCAGGATCCCGACGAGCCAGCCGACCCATTCGAGCGCGGCCCGGCGGATTGCGGCGGCATCCTCGTGGTGCGTGGCCGCGAACACGATCGCGGCCACAAGCACCAGCGGCAGTCCGAAGACCAGGCCGGGCACGCGGTCGAGCACGGTGGCCACGACCGCACCGTCGGCGAACCACGAAGCGTCCGTGATCATCGCCGTTTCTCCCCGGGTTCCCGCGCGGGCTGCGGCATGGGGCCCGACCAGGCATCGTAGATCACCAGCAGGTTGAGCATGCCGGCGAGCATGGTGTAGAGCGTGCCGTATTCGAAGAACCGCCCCAGTCGCGTCTGCCACACCGAGAGTTGGTCGGCCGGCCGGCGGTCGAGTTCCCCAGGTCGCGGGAGCGGCCGAAACTGCCGCCACGGCGGCAGCGGCACGAAGTCGCCCTCGTCGAGGTCGGGATCGGTGGCGACGATCCGCGCGGCATAGGCGGGCGACACGGCCTGGCCGCGGGAGAGCGGTGGCGCGAACAGGCCACCGGCAAAGAAGGGCTCGCGGGCGGGCCCGTGGAGCCGCCACGACTGGAGCACGGCGGGGATGGCCGCGGTGCCAATGCCCGCCTGGCAGACGAAGGGCCAGCGTGTCTCGCCTCGCTTCCACGACGAGTACACCACCCGGCCCTCGCCCAGCCAGAATCCGGCGAGAAACACGGGCACGAGCGCGGTCATGAAGAGCAGACCCTTGAGCCGCCGCCCTTGGTAGAGCTGGCCGAGGCCCGGCACGAGCCACGAGAGGATGGCCGCGACGACGGGGTTGCGCAACGGGATCGCCGGGCCGCCATCGGGCGAGACGGCCACGATGCGTGGCGACGGCGCGGGTGTCGGATGGGCCACGGTCGTTCTCCTGCCGCCTGCAGCGCGGCCCTGGAGTCTACGCGACACCGCGGGCCGCCGGAATGTGGCCGCGGCTCGGGCAGATTCCGGGAGGGGGCGTTTCCTGTTACGATCGCGACCGCCCCCGGAGACGATCACTCGCATGCAACGCAGGACCTGGCTGGCGATGGTGCTGATGACGGCCGCGGGCTGCTCGTCGGCGACGAAGAAGACGAAGAAGAAGTCGGCGCGAAAGCAGCCCAAGGGGCCGCAGACGATGGGGGGCCTGCTGCTCGACGCCTACGTCGACGATCTCAAGAGTTCGTCAGCCGACAAGCGGATCAACGCGGCCCGGGAACTGGCCAACATGGGCGCGAACGCCAAGAAGGCCGTGCCGATCCTCGAAAAGATGGCGGCCGACAAGGACCCGAAGGTGGCTGCCGCGGCGAAGCAGGCGCTCGCCTCGATCCGCAAGTAGGCGGTGTCAGCCCCAGAGCCGGCGAACCGCCCGCACCGTGGGCCGATCCGGCGACGGCTCGTGGGCCATGCGTGGCTCGACGAGCACCTCCCCGGGCACGAGTTCCCGCCAGGCACGCTCCACCGTCGCGGCGTCGACGCGGTCGAGCCCCTCGCCCGCGGCCGCAAGCGCCGCCAACCGCGCGAGCCTCGCCACCACCCGCGGCACGCCGCCGGAGAATCGGGCAAGCGTGGCCACCGCGGCATCCGAGAAGGTGTCGCCGGCGTGCCCTTCGCGGGAGAGCGTCGCCGCCATGAAGGCGGCGACATCGGCCTCGGCCCAGGGTGCGAGGTCGATCCGCACCGCCGCCCGCTGCCGGATCGCATCGGGTACGCGGGCCAGCGCGGCGGGGGCAGCCGTCGCCACCACCACGGTCGAACCGAACCGGGGCTCTCCTGCGGCCGCAAGCCGGGCGACGCCCTCGAGGGCGTCGTCGGGGCCGTGGTCGATGTCGTCGAACACGAGCACCGTGGGGCGGCCCATGAGCGTGTTTTCGCGGAGGCGGTTTTCGAGCTTGAGCCACGGCCGGATCGGCTCCGACCGGCTCGCGGGATCGAGGGGCAGGCGGTCGAGCAGGAGATCGAGCCAGTCGCCCTCGGAAAGCCCATGGAGCGAGAGCACCGCCACTTCCGCGCCGAGGCCGCCGAGCCGGCGGGCGGCCATCGCGGCGAGGTGGCTCTTGCCCAGGCCGGGTGCGGCGATCACCAGGCCGCACCGCTGCCGTTCGGTGAGCAGCCATTCCAGCCGGGCCAGCGCCTCGTCCTGCGGCGGGGCGGCATGGAAGCAGCGCGGATCGATCGTGGTGTCGAAGGCTGCGGCCGCGGCGGCGAGTCGATCACGTACCATGGCCGGAGTGTAGCGGCGGCCCTGCGACAGGTCAGGAGAGACTTCGTCGCGAAAATCGGTGTTGCGGAGCATGATCGAGCGATGAGCGAACGGTTCTTCCTGTCATCGCCGCCACGCGCCGGCCGGGCCACCCTCACGGGCGACGAGGCGCGTCATCTGGCCCGTGTGCTGCGGGCCGAGGTGGGCGACGACGTGTCGGTGTTCGACGGCAGCGGACTCGAATGGCCGGCGCGGGTGCTCGCGATCGGCCGGGATGCCGTGGATCTCGCGGTGGGCGAGCCCTCGTCGGCCGGGCCACGGACGGCGCCGACGCTCACGCTCGCCGTGGCGCTGCCCAAGGGGGAGCGACAGAAGTGGCTCGTGGAGAAGCTCACCGAACTCAGCGTGGCACGGCTCGTGCCGCTCGTCACCACGCGGGGCGTGGCGGAGGCCACCCCATCCGCCGTCGAGCGGCTGCGGCGCGGCGTGATCGAGGCCTGCAAGCAGTGCGGCCGCGCGACGCTCATGGCGATCGGAGAGCCGCGGTCGATCGCCGACCTGCTCCGCGAGCGGGACGCCGAGCCGCGGCTCCTCGTGGCCGATCCGGGAGGCGGGCCGCTCGACACCTCCGCGCCGGCCGTGATGGGCCGCACGGTGCTCGGATTCGTGGGGCCCGAAGGCGGCTTCACAGCCGAGGAACTCGCCCTCCTCGCAGCCGCCGGAGCCGAGCGGATCGGCCTCGGGCCCCACGTGCTGCGGGTCGAGACGGCGGCCATCGCGCTGGCCGCCCGGCTGGCGTGAGCACAGAGAACACGTCGAGCTACGTGTATCGCCGGCTCGGGGGCGGCAAAAGTCTCGTCGCCGGGGCGAGGATACGCCCAAGGCTCCTCGAGCGATCGCCGACCCCCGAGCCTACCCTCTCTGGTCTGCCACGTCGCCGCTTCCCACCGCAGAGAAACGACCAGACGTTCTCACTCGCGGCGGGACCGCTCTGGGATGTCGAGCACGAGGGTGGCGGCGTAGGCCGTCGCGTCGTAGCCGTCGCCCTTCTCCTCCGGCTTCACGAGGTGGGCGACCACGAGCACGAGCGTGCCTTCGCGGGGCGTGTAGCTGCAGCGCCCCCGCTCGTCGGTCATCCGCTCGTGCTCGGCGTCGAAACCCTCCGCGAGCGTCGCACCCCGCGGCACGAACGAGACCCGCTGCCCGGCGAGCGGCTGCCCGCGAAACAGCAGCCGCACCGTGATCGGCCGGCCCGCGGCCGTGTCGAGCACGGGATCGGTGTCGAGCACGAACTCGAGCGGATGCCCGAGCGGCTCACGGAACGCAGCGGACGGTGCCGGCACTGCGGCTGGCCTGTCGGCGACGAGAAACCAGGCCTTGCTCCCCTTGAACCCCATCTTCCCATGCCGCACCCCCGACCGCGTGTGGGTGATGCAGTGCAGCCCCGCCTGCTCCGGCACGCAGCGGGCCGACCAGTAGCCCTCCTTCGCCGCGAGGCCCAGGTCGACGGCCGCCGGCACGAGATCGGTCGTGGTGCCATCGGGCCCGATCACTGCCAGCGTCGCGCCGTCGAGCGTCGACAGTTTCCCGGCGATCTTGAAGTCGCGGTGCTCGTTGCCGTGGTTCCCGAGCACGAGATCGACGTGGGCCACGTCGCCGGGTCGGACGACGGCGCCGGACACCTGCACCCAGGTGTCGTGCGCCCGGGCCGAGCCCGCCGAGAGCAGGGCGAGCAGGGTCGCGAGCAGGCCGTGCATACGGGTCATCGGGTGATCGTTCATGAAACGGACTCCGGAAAATCGGGGAGAGGAGGATCAAAACTCGGCCTGCACCGTCTCACCACCGTTGATACTGTGGAGCGCACGGTGCAGGAACGCATCGGTCGTGTCGGAGAGCACGGCCACGTGGCCGTCGGCGAACAGCACCGTGGCCCCGCCGCGGTGCCAGCTCTTGGGACCGAAGAAGCCCGACCAGTGGACGACGTAGTCGGGAATCGGGCTGTTGGGCGGGAGGAAGCCGCTGGTGAGCGTGTTGCCCTGCGTGGTGGCCGCCCACGACACGCCCCGGGACCGCATGCTCGGGCTGCTCGCGCCGCGCCAGCCATAGGCCGACGCGGTTCGGGAGGACCAGGCTGCGACCAGGTCGTCGATCTCGGCGGTCGTCGGCGTCGTCGCATTGGCCTTGAGGGAGACGTCGCTGGAATTGAAGTCGTTGGAGCCGTTGAACGTGTACTGAAAGGGCGTTGGCGGACGGGAGCCGGCGGGATAGTCGGTGTCGCCGCCGCTGCTCCGCACCGCCTCGCTGGCGATGACCGTCTTCGAGGCCCCGTCGCTCACCCGCGCCAGCCGCACCCGCGACTTCTCGTAGACGATGCCGTCGGTGGGCCTGGCGAAGTTCCAGAAAAAGGCCCCCCGCCCGTCGGCGGTCCCGCTGCCGAAGCTCACCATGTAGTTGGTGCCGCCATAGCGGGAACCGTTGCAGGTGGTGACCGCCGGGGCGGGATCGCTGGGGCAGAGCAGCATCGCAAGCGACGTCGCGAAGGCGGTCGCGAACGCCGGGTTGGGCTGCTGGTTGCCGAACGATCCGGTGAAGGCGGCCTGTTTGAAATCGAAGGTGGCGGCCAGCGTTACCTCCTCCGCGTAGGGCAGCACCCGGGCGTGGAGCGACCAGCCTCCCGTGGCCGTGCCGCTGAGCGTGCCACTGCCGCGGGCATCGGTGGGCGGAAACGCGCCGCGGGCGGTCTCGTGATTGAGCAGCGCGAGGCCGAACTGGCGCAGGTTGTTCGCGCAGCCCATGCGGCGGGCCGACTCGCGGGCGGTCTGCACCGCCGGCAGGAGCAGGCCGATGAGCGTGGCGACGATCGCGACCACGACGAGCAACTCCACGAGCGTGAAACCATCTCGCATGCGTCGGCTGCGCCGGCGCGCGGCCGATCCTCGACGAACGGCAGGCATGAACGACTCTCCTGGACGGGCAGGCCGCGCCGGCCGGAGTCGCGCACGCTGCGCGGCCACCACGGTCGACGGCGGGGCGGCGCGGGCCACACGCGCATGCATGCAGCGACCGCGGTCCGCGCACGGCTGACAAGAAGGCCGCGTCAGGCCTGCCGGGGCGGCGGAGCGTCGGGAGGAGAGGGCCGCATGGTCGGCGCTTCGTCGACGAGGGCCGCCGTCGCCACGGGGATGGGAGCGGGTATGGGAGGCGCTGACGGCGGTGGCACCGACACGCCGCACGACATCCACGCCGACACGAGCCCGCCGCAGGCGAGCATGGCGCGGAGCGTGACGACCTTGCCGGCGGGCTCCTCGCCCAGAGGCGACTCCGCGGCCGCCGGCCCCGGTTCACCGGCCAGCGACCGACACACGCCGCAGGCGGCATCGTCCGCCGGCGGGTCGGCCGGCCGCCGGGCCACCGAGCAGCACGAGGGCGCGACCGACGCGGCCGAGCAGCAGCTGCCGGCGTGAGTCGCCGCGGGGGCGGCGGCCGCGGCCACCCGCTTCGTGAGCGCCTGGACCACCGCCGCATCGACCCGGTGGGCCCGCGCCCAGGAGAGCGTTTCGGCCGGCGTGTTGCAGCAGCAGCTCGTGAAGCATTGCTCGGCCGTGGCGCAGCCGCAGGGCTTGTCCATGCAGGGGAACGGCGTGGAGCGATCCTTGCCAGCCAGCCGGGCGGCTGCCACGGGATTCACCCGGCCACCGGCGCCGCTCGTCACGGCGAGCGGCAACGGCAGGCCCGAGGCGACGAGACCCTGCACCGCCAGGCAGCACCAGGCGATGCGACGGATAGGGGGAGCAACGCGGCTCATGACGCCCGAGGCTACATCCACGGCACATGGCGAACAAGACTCGCACCGAAGGCGGGACTCATGCGGATCGCACGTGAGCCTCGGGCTCCGATGGGAGGCGACCTCGGCGCTGTTGCAGCCGTACCGCTCACGTGGTTGCGCCTCCTGCATCGGGAAGCCCAATCGCGTAAGCGATGGGGACAGCCTGAGGCTCGGGTACGATCTGTATCAGAGGGCGCCCAGGAACCCCAAGGCCGCGGCAAGTTCCGCGCGGGCCTCGCGTGGTTCGACCGGCTCGAGGCCAATCCAACCCTGATAGCCATGCTCCTCGAGCGCCGCGAACAGCGCCGGGAAATCGACCTGTCCCGTGCCCAGGATCACGCTCCGGCCACGGCCCGCGAAGGGTCCCGCCACCGCGTCGGTGGCATGCACGCTGGCCACGTGCGGGCCCAGCACGGCGACCGCGGCGGCCGGATCATGGCCGTGCACCACGAGCGAACCGGCGACGAGGTCGCAGGCCAGGCTCCCCTCGGGCAGCGCCGCGACGAGCCTCGCGAGATCGGCGGGCGAAGCCCGGCCCGCCTCGGCGCAGAGCGTCGCGCCGACGTGCTGCCCGTAGTGCCCGATGTCGGTGAGCACGTCGACCAGCAGGCGCCATTGAGGACTCGCAGGTTCCGCCGGGATGTCGCCGACGTGGTTGAGCACCGTCGTCGCCCCGAGGTCGTAGGCGAGCTTCAGGGCCTGCTTCGTGGCCGCGATCCTGCCCTCGAGGCGATCGGGGTCGCCGTAGCCGCCCCGCGTGCGAAACGACACCGCCGACACCACCACGCCCGCGTCGCCGAGCCACTTGCGAATCTGCCTCAGGCCGGTCTGCGAGAGCGTGGCGGGGTCGATCGCGTGGCGGGCGTCGAGTTCCACGCCCCGGACGCCCAGATCGCGGGCACGACCCAGGGCGCGGCCCAGATCCTTGGCGAGCGCCGCGGCGGGGAGGCTGAAGCGGGAGATGTCCATCGGTGCGACGGGGGTCCTCGGCCACGCGGTCCACGGGTTCGCCATCGTAGTATGCTTTCGGCATGCCCGCGCTCACCGACGTGACCGCCGCCCTCGAGCACCTCGCCCCGCTGCGGCTGGCGGCCGCCTGGGACACCGTCGGGTTGCTGGTGTCCCCGGCGCGGGTCGAGATCGCCCGGGTGATGACGTGCCTGACGCTCACGCCGCACGTGGCCGACGAAGCCGTGCGGGAACGGGCGGACCTCGTGGTGACACACCATCCCCTCCCCTTTCGGCCGGTGCCACGGATCACGCTGGCCACGGGAACAGGCCGCGTGCTCCTCGAACTGATCCACGCAGGCGTCGGTGTCTGGAGCAGCCATACCGCCTGGGATTCGGCCGGCGGCGGCGTCAACGACCAGCTGGCGAGGCTGCTCGACCTCGCGAGCGTGGCCCCGATCGAGCCCGATGCGGAACTGCCGCAGGTGGGCTTCGGCCGCGCGGGCACCGCGGCGCCGGGATGCACGGTGGTCGACCTTGCCGCGCGGGCAGCCGCGGCGCTCGGCACGGCGCACGTGCAGATCGCAGGTGATGGCAGCCGCGCGGCCGGCCGGGTGGCCATCGTCTGCGGCTCCGGCGGCGACTGCGTGGAGCAGGTTCGCCGCGGCGGCTGCGAGACGCTCTTCACCGGGGAGATCAGGCTGCATCAGGCGATCGAAGCCGAGGCGGCGGGGCTGGCCGTGGTGGCCGTAGGCCATCATGCCAGCGAGCGTTTCTCGATGGATTCGCTTGCCGAGCGGCTCGCCGCCGCCGTGCCGGGGCTTGAATGCTGGGCCAGCCGCGACGAACGCGACCCGCTGGGCTGGTTGTAGCGGTCGGGCCGGTGCCGGCGCGTTGCCCGGCGGTTTTCCTGCGCTACACTTGCGGAAGCGGCGTGCCTCGCCCCTGTCGTCCGTCTCCGGCCTCCGCATGCCCCGGTTCCTCACCGCCCTGCCGGTCTTCAACGAGGCCGCCCACGTCGAGCGGGTCCTCGACGAGGTGCTGCGCATCACGCCCGACGTGCTCGTGGTCGACGACGGCTCGGACGATGGCACCTCGGAGATCCTCGCCACCCGCGTCGCCCGCCGCGGCGACATCCGCGTGGTTCGCCATCCGGCCAACGCCGGCTACGGCGCGGCCCTCGCCACGGCCTTCCGCGAGACGCTCGCGGGCCCCTGGGACGGCCTCGTCACGATCGACTGTGACGGCCAGCACCAGCCGCGGCTGATCCCGGAGTTTGTCGCTGCGGCCACCGATCCCGCGCGGCCGGCCGACCTCGTCAGCGGCAGCCGTTACCTGCGGCGGTTCCCCGGCGACAGCATGCCCCCCGCCGCCCGGCGGCGGATCAACGCCGAGATCACCGCCGAGATCAACGGGCGGCTCGGGCTCGACCTCACCGACGCGTTCTGTGGTTTCAAGGCCTACACGCGGCGGGCCCTGGAGCGACTGCACGTCACCGAGGGAGGCTACGCGATGCCGCTCGAGGTGTGGGTGCAGGCGGCGGCGGCCGGACTCGTGATCGTCGAACTGCCGGTGCCGCTGCTCTACCTCGATCTGGCGCGGAGTTTCGGGGGCGCACTGGACGACGCCGCGACCCGTCTGGCCTACTATCGCCGCGTTCTCGACCGGGCCGAGGCGGCCGTTGCCGCCGCGGCGTGCGGCCGTGACGCGTCGGCCTGATGCCGGACCGCCCGGCGCGCAGCCGTTCCCCGAGGGCCCGGCTCCGGCCATGACCGCGTCGCGTCGTTCCCACCGCCCGCCCGAGGCCTCCGGCGGCCGACTCCTCGATCCACCCATCGTGGCGGGCCCGGGCACCGGCTCGATCGAGGCCGCGGTCGACAACAACCGGCTGCTGCGGGCCGCGCTCGATGCCCGGATCGGCGACATGCGGCTCTGGGAGCTCGTCGCGGCCACCCGCCGCGAGGTGCTCACGGTGGCCACTGAATACACCGGACACTACCGCGACGTGACGCGGCCCGCCGACGTGGCCGCCTGGATCGCGCGGCCGATCGTCGTGGGGGGGCATCAGCCTGACCTGTTTCACCCCGGCGTCTGGCTCAAGAACGCCGCGCTCGACGCCTACGCCCGGCAGCTGGGAGGCACGGCGATCAACCTCGTGGTCGACACGGACCGCTGCAGCACCGCGAGCGTGGGAGTGCCCGTCGGAACCCCGGAGCGGGCCCACCTCGAGCAGGTGCCCTTCGATGCCTTCGAGGGGGAAATGGCCTGGGAGGAGCGGCCCGTCATCGACGCCGCCTGCTTTGGTTCGTTCGGCGAGCGGGCAAGCGCTGTGATCGCGCCGCTGGTGCCCAGGCCGATCCTCCGCCGTTGGTGGCCGCTGGCGGTCGAGCGGGCCCGCGCGAGCCACCGCGTCGGCCTTGGGATCGCCCAGGCCCGCCACATCCTCGAGGAGCGGTTCGGCCTCGAGACGCTCGAACTGCCGGTGAGCGAACTCGTTCGTCTGCCGACGGTGATGGTCTTCATGGGCTGGCTGCTCGCACACGCCCGGCCGCTGCACGACGCCTACAACGCGGCGCTCGTCACCGCGCGCCGGCGCCGGCGGATCCGAGGGCGGGGGCGGCCGATGCCCGATCTCGCCGTGCGGCACGACGCCGCCGGCGAGTGGATCGAGGTGCCGTGGTGGATGTGGTCGAAGGAGGATCCGCGCCGGCGGCGGGTGTTCGCCAACACGTCCACGCCCGGCGCGCTGGCCCTGTCGGACATGGAGACCCTCCGGGTGGAGCTTCCGATCTCGCCCGACACGTCCCCGTCGAAATGGGTCGACGCGCTTTCGCGGATGGAGGAGCACGCCGTCCGCCTCCGGCCGCGGGCGATCGTCACCACGCTCGTGGCCCGGCTGCTGCTGGCCGACGTGTTCGTCCACGGCATCGGCGGTGCGGCCTACGACGTCATCACCGACGCCGTCGTGCGACACCTGCTCGGCTCCGACCCGCCGCGGCACGCCGTCGTGACCGGCACGCTGCGGCTGCCGCTCGACGACACCTTCCCGGGATTCGCCGCGGGCGATCCGGCGGCCGATCTGGCGGCGACCACCGCGCTCGTCCGCGACATCCGCTTCCATCCCGAGCGGCATCTCGGCGGGAATGAGCCGCAGGAGGTGCGGGATCTCGCCGCTGCCAAACGCCGCTGGATCGAGACCCATCCCACCGCCACGCTGGCCCGCCGCCGATGCCACGAGATCCGGGCCATCAACGAACGGCTGGCCGCCGGCCTCGCCAACGCCTCATCCTCCGCCCATGCCCGCGCGGCCTCGCTTGCCGATGCCGTGCGGGCCCGCAAGGTGCTCGAGTCGCGCGAGATTGCCTGGTGTTTTTTCCCGGAAAACATGCTCAAAACGTTCCTGCTACTGGAAACGGACCACCCCCCGGCATAGATTGTCCGCCAACGGATTGGTTCTGATTCGCTCCAGGGAGAGGAGGCATCATGCAGCGGGTGGGTCGTTTCCCCAGCAGGCATGCGGCGGCCCGAAGCCGCCTGCAGACCGCCAGTGATCGCGGCTTGGGCACCCGCCGGGCACCCCGCTCGGCATCCCGTTCCTCGGCCCGCTCCCGCAGCACCGCGGCCAATGCCGTGACGGCCCCGCGAAAGAAGGCGAAAAGCCGGCTCTCGATCCGCTCGGCCGGCGCCGCCACCGACGGGGCCAAGCGAAAGACGGCGGTGACCCGCATCCCGTCGCGGCCGGCGGTGAAGCTCGCCGCGGGCACGGAACGCCCCCCCGCGAAGGTCGCCTCCCCCCAGCCAGCGCCGCCACCGACCGTCGAAACCCTGGACATCCGCCCGGCAAGCCCGGCGGTTCGCCGCCGCCCGGAGCGGCGGCCCGCGGTCCAGCACGTGCCGCACCATCCGATTCTGCCGCTCACGCCGCCCGCCTGGATGCTCGAGGAATGCCACGTGGCGCCGGCCCGCGCGGGCGATCAGAGCGAGATTCTCCAGCTGCTTTCGGGGCTTCCCTCGCCCCCGTCGCGGGCGGAGTTTCATGCGGCGGTCGATCATCCCGAGCACGACTCGGCCAACCGGCTCGTGGCCCGGCTCTCGGGGCGGATCGTCGGGCACGTCGAGATCGTGCCCCGCGACATCCTCGTGGGGTCCGCCGCCGTTCGCGGCGCGGTGATCGATCGGGTGGCAGTGCTGCCGGAATGCCGTGGCGCCGGCCACGGCCAGCGACTCGTGCGGGCCGCCGAGGATCGCATGCGGCAGTCCGGTGCCGTCGTCGCCTTCTCGCGCACCCGGATCGCGCCTTCCTTCCACGAGCTCGGCTGGGGCGTGCTTGGCCGCGATTGCGCCACGCCGGGGCGGCCCACCGATATCCTGGCGCGGCTCCTCGAGGGACCGCAGCGGGAGGGTGAGGCGGTGACGATGCGGCAGTGGCGGCACGTCGAACTGCCCGCGATCCTGCGGATCTACAAGCAGAATGCGTCGCGGTTCGTCGGCCCACTCGACCGCAGCGAGAACTACTGCCGCTGGCTCGTCAGCCGCGGGGCCTTCGACTCGCTGCTCGTCGCCCTGGTCGGTCAGGACCGTTACGAACTCCACGAGTCGAGCGCCCGGATCGTCGGTTACTGCATCCAGGCCGGCACCCGCGTGCTCGAGATCATGGCCGACCCCGAGTTCCCGGGACTCGAGCGGGAGATCCTTGCCCGCGCCTGTGCGGAGGCGATCGAGAACGACCGTCAGGAAATCATCTACGAGTCGAGCGCGAGCGATCCGTTGCATGCGGCCGTGGCCGGCGACGGCAGCCTCGTGCAGTCGGGAGACCGCATGGTGGTGGCGAAGGTCTTTCGCCCACTCGACCTGCTCGCCGCGCAGGCCGAGGCCATGGCAGCCCGGGTCGCGGCAGCCGACATCCGTGAGACGGTCGAACTCGGCCTCGACGCGCCGTCGTTCCGCGGTTCGATCATCGTGGCCGATGCGAAGGAAGGGGAGCGGAAGGCGACGGTGCATCCGGGCCGCGTGGGCCGCAGCTACCTCCGGCTCTCCGACGACGAGCTCGCCCGTCTGCTGCTCTGCCAGAGCGACCCGGCCGAGGCCGTGGCCGCAGGCCGCATGGAGCCGTCGACGCAGATCGCCCAGAAGTTCGCGGCGCTGCTCTTTCCACGGACACCGCTCTGGTGCCCGATGTGGGACGACCTGCCGGCCTGACGCCCCCGAGCCGGCGCCGGTGACGGAAGGCTGCGATCAGCCGTGGCCGCGGGCGCCGGCGAGCCACTCGTCGGCCCAGGTGCGGACGCCGTCGATCCCCTTCCGGTGGCAGAAGTCGCCGAGCGTCTCGCCCGCCTGCCGCTCCGCCTTGTAGCAGGCGAGCACGGCGGTGAGCTCCTGCGAGAGTTCCTCGAAGGGCACCACATCCTTGTACTGCGTGTTGAGGCGGTCGCCGAGGAGCCGGCCGCCCAGGAAGATCGTGTACTTGCCGGCCGTGCGGCCCACGATGCCGATGTCGGCGTTGTAGGGCCGGGCGCAGGCGTTGGGGCAGCCGGTCATCCGCAGCGTGAAGGCGTCGCTGGCCAGGCCGAGCTTCGCCACCTCGGGCTCGAGCGAATCGATCAGTCCGGGGAGCACCCGCTCGCTCTCGGCCACGGCCAGGCCGCAGGTGGGCAGGGCCACGCAGGCCATGCTCCAGCGGCGGAGCGTGGAGATCTCCTCCGAAGTCCTCACGCCGTGGGCGTGGAGGATCTCGGCGATCCGCTCGCGGTCGGTGACGGCCAGATCGGTGAACAGCAGGCTCTGGTGTGACGTGATTCGCACGCCGGGCTTGATGTCGCGGAGGATCCGCCGCAGCGCCGTCTTGAGTCGGAAGTCGCCGGTGTCGTGAACCCGGCCGTTCTCGACGTTGAAGCCGTAGAAAAACTTCCCGTCCCCCTGCGGAAACCAGCCGATGTGGTCGTCGAAGCCGTGGACATCGGCCGGGTGGCAGGGGGCGAGCGGCTTGCCGAAATATTCCTCGACCTTGGCCCGGAAGGCGTCGAGCCCCATCGTGTGAATCGTGTACTTGAGCCGGGCCGTCTTGCGGTCGGACCGGTTGCCGAAGTCGCGCTGCACCTTCACGATCGCCTCGGCGATCGCGCAGACGTCGTGCGGCGGCACGAAGCCGAGCCGCTTGGCGAGCGCGGGAAAGGTCTTGGCGGCGCTCGGCGTCACGCCCATGCCCCCGCCGGCGAGCACGTTGTAACCGAGGATCCTCCCCTGCTCGTGGATCGCGAGGAAGCCGAGGTCGTTGGCGTAGACGTCGGTGCAGTTGTCCTCGGGGAGCGCGAAGGCCGTCTTGAACTTCCGCGGCAGGTACGTGGGCCCGTAGATCGGCTCGATCACCTCCGGCCCGCCGGCCACCCGGCTCTGCTCGCCGGTGGCGGGGTCGGTGAGCCAGATTTCGTAGTAGGCCCGCGTCCGCGGGGCGAGGTGCTTCGCGAGCTCGTCGACCTTGGCCTGCATCTCGTCGCGAACCGGATCCCCGTGGATCGGGGCCGGGCAGCACATGATGTTGCGCTCCACGTCGCCACAGGCGGCGAGCGTGGTCATCTGGTTGGCATGCACCTGCTGCATGAACGCCTTCAGGTCGCCCTTGACCACGCCGTGGTGCTGGATCGCCTGCCGGGTCGTGAGCCGGATCGTGCCATTGCCGAGTTCGTCGCCCATGTCGATGGCGGCGAGGAGCTGCTCGGCCGTGAGCTTTCCACCCGGCACGCAGGTGCGGATCATGAACGAGATTTCCCGCGCGCTCTTCTTGCCCTCGGTCGACTTCTTCCTGGTCTCGCGGTCGTCCTGCTGGTAGGTGCCGTGGTTCTTGAGGAGCTGCACGCTCGCCTTGCCGAAGCCGGCGGCGCCGTCCACGAGTTCCGTGGCGATGTCGCCCCGCAGGTAGTTGCTGGCGGTCTTGGCAACCTCGACGGCCGAAGGCTTGGCGGCGGGGGTCGACGAGCCGGGAGGGGTCGACTCGGAATCGTCGGAGGCGGCGGTGTCGGCCATCGTGGCTCCAGCGGCATGGGCAGGGGCGAAATGCCTCGAGCCACACAGGATAGAGCCCAAGGCAGGTGCGGAAAACCGTGTTTTTCAATGAGATTCGCTGCCTGCTACAATGCAGGCAGAAAACAGGCACATCATGAGTCAAATCACGGTTCGCAACGTTCCGGAGCCGGTCGAGGCTCGTCTGCGTCAGCTTGCGAACGCCTCCGGGGCGAGCCTGAACCAGACCGTCGTGCGTCTGCTCGAGGAGGGGACGGGCCTGGCCTCTGCTTCTGGGCCGAAGCGCAACCTCACCTCGTTCGCGGGCTCCTGGACGACCGAGGCCACAGCGACGTTCGACGCGGCCACGAAGATCTTCGAACCGCTCGACGCCGAGGTCTGGCGGTGATCCGACTGTGTCTCGACACGAGCGGCTACAGCCGGCTCATGCGGGGCCATCCCCCATTGCAAAAGCGGCTCGAGGAGGCTGACGAGATCCTGCTACCGGCGACCGTCCTCGGCGAACTCCATGCCGGGTTTCTGGCCGGAACACGGCCCGAGGAGAACATCGCGGTGCTCGCGGAGTTCCGGCGGCAGCCGGGGGTGGCGGCGATCGACATCACCGACAACGTCGCCGAGCGATACGGCGCCGTGGTCGCCGACCTGAGACGGCTCGGCAGACCGATCCCCACCCACGACATCTGGATCGCCGCGGCAGCCCTCGAACATGGTGGGCGGATCGTCGCCTACGACGACCATTTCGCGCAGGTGCCGGGCCTGCTCGTCGAATCCCCCTGATCACGCGTCTCCAGCGGATACGCTGCTTCACGAGCCTCACACCCTCTTTCAGACGGTTCGATATCTCTTATCTCGCCGTCGTGGCGGCCGAGGGCATGGATGCCAAATCCTGTTCGGCACGGGATTTGCGCACCAGAAGCCAGGCAGCCCAGGCCGACTGAGGCGAGTTGCGCTCTGGTCGGCCGGGCGATAGTGTGCCCGTCATGTCCGGACCGACGAAGCGAGAGATCCGCGACCAGGACGTGC
>JBJTDZ010000110.1:0-22597 GCA_046092585.1 Pirellulales bacterium
CGCCGTGGCCGTGCTGCCACTAAGCGTCACAGTCTTGTATGTGCCAGTGGCCCACGAGCCGGTGAACGTGGCCACCTGCAACCGTACGCCACCGCCGCTACCCACTCGGCCGAACGTCAGCCCGCCGCAGTCGCGGTTGCCCTGCTCTACCTTCCGCACCACCTTGGCAATGCGTTCCGCCGCCGGGCGCGTGAATGTCACACGCTCGGTGCGGGCTGGCTTGCCATCTGGACGCTGTGCCATTACGAGAAGCATCCGCTAGCGGTAACGCCAGACACAAGGCTGACCGTCGGCCCGCCAGAAGAAACGTACGGGTTCTGGGAAATCGGCGTGACTCGCCCTTCAATAATCGCTCGGGAAGACGTGCCCTTAGTCGCCGTCATCCTCCAGGCGTGGGCATAATCAACAGATGTGATCGCCGAAAACAGAATGGCTGCCGTTGCATTTGCGGCAGTCACAGGCAGGGCGACATTTGGAAAGTCTATTTTTTGGCAACCACTGCCGAAAGAAAAAACACGCTGCCCGCGTGTGTACGCGTGCTCCACAGCGTTGCAAATCGCAACGCCCGAAGAGCTGTACACCGGGTAAGCGACAGCGGAATACGATGCCGCGGAATCCCAGCAGGCAAGACCAACGATCGCCTTTGCGTCGCTGACGCCGTCCCACTCCACGTTGAGTGTCTCGGGACGAAACGACAGCGCGGACGAGCTTGAAGTAGAAGAAAAGTTAAAGGACATATGTCACCTCTAAAACGGCGGTGTGCCAAAGTACGTAGAGAAGTTCACGGCGGGAAACACGCGGAGCCCGGCACCGCCGCCGATGATGTCGGGGGCCTCGCCTTCGGCCTTCAGCGCACCGCCTGTGGTCAGAGCCCGTGGCGTGCCGCTGGCAATCTTCTCTTTGGTCTCAGGGTCTCGCACCCACGCCCGTTCCAGCCGGCCGCCCTCAAGGTAATTCCATCCAACGTCAGGAATCAGCAGGTTCCACCCGCTGCGGCGGTAGATCAGTTCCACCGTGATCTGCCAGTACCGGAGCTCCACGTCGTTGACCACCTCAGTGGCCTGCTGGCCGCTGATGCCGGCGCACTGCCACGTGTAGGCGGCACCGCCAAGGTAGGTGCTGGAGTTCACGCAGTTGGTCACCGCCGCTGCGTCTGCCAGCGGGAAGCTCGAGCGGTTGCCGCTGATGCTGGCTCGCACCTCGGCCTCAAGCGTCGTGAGCCCCTCGACGTATTCCTTCGCAGAGTTCTGCAGCGGCCGGATGTCGTTGTTGCCGCTTCCGTGGGAGTACGTCAGGGCCGGCACCTGAGAGCCTCCAGTGGAGAAGCTCCACACGTCCGGCCTGGCCAGCGGGTTGGGATCGAGATCCTCCTGCTTTGGCAGTTCGTACCGGTACGTGATCTCGACGTGGTGCCGGTCGCTCTCAGAGAGCGAGGCATCAAGCATCCGCAGATACGCATACTCCGGGTGGATGGTGCCGTGCGTAATGCCAACGGCGTTGATGAGCGTCTGCGTGGGCGTGGGCTCATCCACCGTGATGATGTACTTGCGCTCGGCCGTTGGCGATTCGCCGAACCGATGCGAGAACGTGCGTGGCAGAACCTCGCGGTAGGCTACGACAGCCATGGCCTGCTAGCCTCCCAGAATGTCAACGGGGTTCACGCCTTGCTTTCGCAGTTCGTTGGCGATCTCGGTGAGCTTTTGAAGTTGCTCTCGCCGCTGAGCAATCGCAGGGTCTTCTCGCGTGGTTGCAAGGAATGCGGAGATGCCCTGCGATGTCCGTAGGTCGTTGACTTCAAGAGCAGCCTGCGCCGGCCGTGCCAACTCCGCAGCGATCTCGCGTCGAATGTCGATGCCTTCCTTGGCAAGGTTCTGCAGGGCCTGCCGGGCCTCGCCGCCGTCAATCAGTTTCTGGTTGAACGCATTACGTACCGCACGAAACTGGTCGGCGATCGTCTCTGCTGGCTGCAGGAGGTTTTCGTCGATTCCCAACGCCTGAAGACGCCGCTGCCGATCCTCTTCCTTGGCCTGCACCACGGCGTCGCGGGCCAGTTGCAGACGCTCCTTGGCGGCTTGAACTGCCACAGTGTCGCCAGCCTGGCGGGCATTGAGCAGCGCAACAGTCGCGGCCTGCTGCTCTCGCGTGATGGCCAGCAAGTCCTTGTTGAGTTGCAGCCGACTCTTCTCTGCGTCGCCGATGCCTGCGGTGGCGAGCTCTTCGGTACGCTTGCGAGACTCTTCGGCGAACTTCCTAACGGCGTCGGTTGCCTGCCGCGTCGCTTCTTCGTCAGCCTTCCGGGTTTCTGTGATTTTGCGGATGTCTGCCGTCAGTGCTTGGGCGTCTTTGCTGGCGACGGCAAACGCATCGCCGAACGCCAGGCCGTTGGCGTCGAGTCCGTTGGCCAACTCCTGGAGCTCGCGGAACCGGCCGAGCACCTCGGCGGGGACTTGGTTGAGGCCGCCCAACTCACGAGCTAGTGCCTTGACTGCGGCACTGGCTTCATTGACCGCCTCCTGTGCGAGATCCTGAGCGTCGAACGTGGGAACCTTCAGGGCATCCTTGGCACGCTGGCCGAAGTTGTCGATGTCATCAGTGGCAGCACGTATCGACTGCCGAACCTGCTCAATGGCCTGACGTGGGTCTTGAAGACTCGCTGCTACATCACCGCTTGCCGAGTTGGCCGAGATTGCGGCCTCTACAAAAGCACCTCCGATTAGGCCGAGGCCCACGACCAACGCACCAATACCTGTGCTGACAAGCAGCCCGCGAATAGACGCAGCAAGGGTGACGGTGGCAGCGGCAGCAGTGCCAGCCGCTGACGAGTAGCCAATGGCACCGGCTGCCGCAGCGGCAAAAGCCCTGCCGAGGTTTGCGATTCCGGCACCGAGCACTTGCCGATTAATGAACGCCAGATACCCGCCGATGGCAGGCAGCAGGTTTTGAGCCAGCGGCTCGGCGAAACGTCCAATGGCTGCCAGCACCGAGACAAGATCCGCAAGTGCGGCCTCGACGGTGCGGGCTGCAGAACCAATATCAATCTGCGACACAAACGCCACGAACTGCTCTGCGCCAGACTGCAACGCCGGCTGCAGCTCAGCCAGGAGTTTTCCGGCAAGTTCTTGGATTGCTTGGCCGGCGAGCGTGAATGAGTCTTTGAGCTGCTCAATGCGGCCTGCTTCTACGCCAGTAAGGCCGCCCTTGAACTGGTCGAGAAACGACGTGGCCTGCCGCAGGCTCTCGGGAAGCCCTTGGAAGACGGGGAGCAATTCCGCACCCGAGCGGCCAAAGATTGCGACTGCTGCGGCTGCACGCTGAGCAGGATCGTCGATCCGCGAGATGGCAGCCCCAATCGCCGAGAACTGCTCGGTGACGCTCTTGCCGGCTAGGTCATCGACGGCCAAGCCGAGACGGCCGAGCGAGGCAACAGCCTCCTTGTTGCCATTGCTCGCCTTGCTGATCGTCACCTGCGCCCTGGTGAATGCCGTGGCTAGTTGCTCGCTGGATGCACCCGAAAGGTCGGCTGCCAGCTGCAGCGTCCGCAGTTCTTGGTAAGAGATCCCCAGCGAGCGGCTCAGCTTGAGCGTAGAGTCGATGGCATTGGCTGCCCCGCTTGTGAAGTTTGTGAACGTGCTGGCGATTGTCTGCACCGACGAGATGAACACACGGCCAATCTCGATGTTGCGAAGCGTTGCAACGTCTGAGGCAGTCCTCTTTGCGGCGTATCCGAGCTTCTGCAGCTCGACAACGCCGGCATTGATTCCACTCGCCATCTGCTGGGCGTTTGCCGACAGCGTGAATCCCAGCCCAATCGTTGCCATGTCAGCCTTCCAAGTCTCGCTTCATTTGCTCGAGCACGTCGCGTATTTGGTTGGGGTGCTTCGGCGCGTTGTCTTCAATCGGCATGAAGTCTTTGACAGACGGAACCTTGCCACGCGGACAGTGCGGGGCCAGAACCGCTGAAGCCAAAATGCCAGTCTGGTGCCACGTGTCTGCAAGCGGCGAGAACCACCTTGACCACGCAATCCACATGGAGAACTCGCGCGAGTCCATCGCGTCGATTTCTCCTAGTGTCTTGCCGAGGTGGCCCGCCAGACGCAGCTTGAACTGCAGCGTCGGACGGGCGTTTATTCCCCCGCCAGCCTTTTGATCTCCTCCTCAGTGAGTGCGTTGTGTTTCATGGCCGCCTGCCACAGGCGGTGCATCTGGTCAGACGAGCGACGCTTCAGGGATGCCACGCCATCTTCGCCAGGGAACAGCAGATTCCCTTTGTCATCGCAGAGCGTGCGGCTCAGCAGCTCTGAGCGAAAGTCTGGGATCGCCTGTCCGCCGTTCTCGACTAGCTTGAGCTCGTATGAGTCTCGGTCACCAACGCTCATCAGCCGCAGGCACACCTCGCCGCCAAACGCCTCGACCTTGATGATCTTGGCGTCGTCCGATGATTCGATCTGTTCTCGTGTCAGTGGCATGGTTCACCCATCAAGGATGCGGAATGTGACGGTGTAGCGAGTGATGCCGTTGAGCTCTGGCGACACTGCCACCCGCTCATACACTGCCGTAACTGTCAAGGCCGCGCCGCCGCCAGCAATGGCGAGCGTGGCACGTGTGCCATAACTGGCAGTCGAGACGTTGGTGGACGCAAGGCACTGCACGGACACAGTGCCGATGTCATCCGTCCACGGCGTGCTTCTGCCTTTTGGCAGTCCGCCGCCGTACTCCCACGACAAGTCGGTAACTTCGGCGAACGGCGTGCCGTTCCACGTAACAGAAATGCCCTCGCTATGCGTCGCCATGGGGCACTCCCCTGGCGTTAGCGAGCCACGCGGAACGTGGCCGAGCCGCGGATCACATCATTCACGCCAAGCGTCACGCTCGAGGATGCGACGGTGGCAGCCTTGGAAAGCGAGATCCCTCCAGTGATGGCCAGCGTCCCAGTGGCACCATCGTCCAGGCCGCCGACGCCGATAAAGTCCACCTGGACTTCACGGCCCGTGTCGTTGGCAGAACCCTTCAGCGGCCTGTCCTTCGTAAGGACCGAGGCCCCTGCGGTCAGGCCGAGGTGGCTGATGTCGATTGAGTCGGTGGCGGAAACATCGTTCTTGTTGTAGACGATGTTGGTGATCGTCCCGGTGAAGCCGGGGAATGTGAGCGTCGTTCCGGCACCGTCATGAGGAGTCGCGGACATTCGTTAGGTCTCCTGCCACCACACGTCGTACGTCTGTTTCACGCTGTACACGGGTGGCATCTCCGCACCCGCCAGCTGCACGAAGTCGTCTTGCTCATTCTCAAGCGAGACGTGCTTCACTTCCGTATTGTCGACAGTGCCCCCGTACCCATCCAGAACCAGCCGGCAGCAGTCCGCAGCCAGCCTGGCACCTTCGTAGGTGGTTGCGTACACATCTACTTCCACTGTCACCTGCGGCACCCCCATTGGCCCCGATAGCGTCTGCTGACGCCGGATGCCGGCTCGCCGGTAGGTGGCAAACGGCATGGCCGCCGTGGACGGTGCCAAGATCGGGTACACCCTTGCCCCCAAGATCGAGGCCGAGGCGGTGCTGGTGACGAGCGCATGCCGCAGCACTGCTTCTGGGCTTTTCATCATTCGTTCCCCTTCTGCCTGGCACGCCGCTGCATGGCACGCAGTGCCCCTTGCAGTGCGTTTCGCATCTCCACATCAAGGATGCTTTTCATCTGGGGCAGCGATTGCTGAAACGCACGCGACAGCGGGCGCAGGGCCGGCATAGGAGCCACGGATCCAGTGGCGATAAAGTCCACTGGGTAAACGCCACGCCCGCCAAAGGTGAACTTGCCGCGAGTCTTGAACGACGAAAGAATCTGTCGTGGGTTGTTCTCGGCCTGCTCTTTTCGCCTGGTCTTTTGCGTGATCACCCTGCCGTCAAGAATCACCCGCCGCCTTTTGACTACGCTGCTCTTGCCAGGCGTGCGTCGTCCTTGCGTTCCGAACTCGACGAGGTGCGAGTGGTACGCCCGGTTAGGCCCCTTGAGCACAGTTCCGCCGAAGGCCGACTCTGCTGTCCGCTGCGAGCCAGAGCCGACGGGCCTCCGAAAGCCAACAACAACAACAGACACCGGAAGCCGAAGCCTGTTGTTTGTGTAGTCTTTGCCACGCTCTGCAACGCTGGCCAGCAGGTTGCCAGTCACTTGGCCGATCTGCCGCACGTTGGCGATCAGTGCCTGCTTGCCAGGGGCAGACGCCTTCTTGAGTGCCTTGCGCTGGTACTTGTTGCTGATGTCTGCTGGCAGCGATTTGAGAGCAGCAGTGACTTCGTCAAGTTGAGCCAGGCTAAACCGACGCTTTTCCGCCTTGGTGCGGCCCAAGGCGAAGAAGAGCACGGGATCGCCGGCGGGTGTCGCCATTAGGGCACCTGCTCTAGGCAGACAGCCTCGTGCTCACTGCGGTTGCCGTGCTCGAGAATGCTGACGATGTCCAGCGTGCGGCCACGCCACGCAAAACGCATCTGCTGCGTCAGGCCGGGCAGGTAACGCAACCGCACGCGATGGCTAATGCTCGTCTCCTGCTGCCCTGCCGTCAGTGCCTCGCGGGCCGAGACGCCTTCGACGCTGGCCCATACCGACGTTGAGTTAGTCCACGCCAGCACCGTTTCGCCGAGGGCGTTTGTGCTGCCGCTGGCGATCTGGACCGTGACACGCTCGCGGAGCTTGCCGGCGTCGATCATCGGTAGCTCCCCCACCGCTGGGAATCCAGCAGCGACTTCACGCCAAACTCAATCTCTTTGCTGACGCTGCCGGTGAGCACGCTGGAGCGGAACTCATACCAGTGGCCCACGAGCATCAGGATGGCGTGCCGGATCGCCGCCGGGACGCTGGAACCGCTCGCGCCGTAGCCGGCCCACCACGTCACGCTGATCGCGTTGTCATCCTGCAGGTGCGGCGGCCACGTCTGGCCGTAGAGCGTCTTCACCGCACCCGGCGTGCTGGCCCTGTCAACGCGGTAGCTGGCCGTGCTGTAGGTTGATGTGTTTCCGTTCTCAAACGTGAACGTCAGGGCCACCGCCGTGGCGGTGCCGCTGGCTACCACAGGCGGCCTGGGCAGCTCGATGTCGTGCGTGCCGTCTGGCGGGAACTTGTCGAACCGCATCACCCACTGCGTGTGCACGAGCGTGCGGTCAAGGTACTGCTCTACCCACTCACGGGCAGCCGTGATCAGAGTGACGATGTAGGCGTCATCGTCCGAGGCATCGACGCGGCAGTGAGCCTTGGCCTCGGCGAGCGTGACGGGCTCAACGGCTGGTGGCGTCTGGCGTGTCAGGCTTCGATACTGCACGGCGTCCTCGTTTGCGTGGCGTGGCGTCTGCTGTTTCGACGGCCTGCTCAACGGCCGCCGTCTCGATGAGTTCGCCCTGTGTGTCCTCGACGGCCACCCGCTGGGCAATCAGTTGCGTGGCCAGCCCGCCGGGCAGCTCGAGCACCTGGCCCTTGCGATACGCCCGCCACGCTCGCGTGAATCTCAGTTTCGTCATTGGGGCACGCTCCATGCAGTTTCTGGGCGTTTCAGCGTATTGGTGAACTCATTTGCCCACTGGAACACAGGCGAGCCGAGGTTCTTGCCGGGCCACGTCACCACGTACTCGCCGTGGCCGAGCACCACGCGGGGAGAGACAAACACGCGATTGCCGCTGCCCCGCCAGTTGCGCCAGAAGTAGATGTCGTCATCGACGCGGCCTTCGTTCCACGAATCGTCCGGGCCAGGCTTGCTCCAGAACCACGGTTTCTTGGCCCGCTTGAGGGCGGCCGTCGAGATGACAGTCAGGCCGAAGTGGGCACTGTCCACCTCCTGCACCGGCTCGGCGAACCACTCCGACGGCACCCGAGTGTGGCCCTCGGCTGGCGGGGCGTCGAGCGTGTCCTTGAGCGTGAGCATCGGCCTGCCGTCCTCACGTTTCGTCTGCAGGCCAGTGATGGCGTCGCACTGAAACGTCATCGCCAGGGCGAAGAGTTGTTCCACGTCTTCTCGGGTGAAGAACGTGTCATAGTCGATGGTCAACAGGTATTCGCAGGAATCGATGAACTGCTCCATGATCCGCGTGTTCACTTGGGACCAGAACGCCCCTGTGCCCATCGTCGGCCGTATGCCGAGCGGCAGCAGGGCCTGAGCCCACGCGAAGTGGTTGGCTGTGAAGCTCAGCCGAGGCATCGAGAGGATTGCCTCAACGCGGATCTCAACCTGAGTCTCGCCGACACGAACGAGCATTGGCACCCCTGAAAACGAGAGCGGGCGGCCCCCTTGCGAGAGCCGCCCGCCTAGCGTTGCATCGGTGTCAAGCCGTCAGGCTCACGCACCCACGAGGCCGATGATCGGCCCGGCCACCGACGAGCTGCCGAGGTTGGCGTGGGTGATCGCCACGCGGGCCACGGCACGGATCACGGTCTGATCCGACAGGAAGTTCACCTGATCGCTGGAGGCGATCTCGATGGCCTGGCGGATGCCGTAGTAGGAGCTGTTGGCCATGTTGCCATACAGAGCCATGATCACGCCCGTCGAATCGGTGCCGCTCGGCAGCCGATCGGTCAGCACCACCTCGGAGCCGAGGAAGGTGAGCCCAATGCCCTGCGAGAGGCCGACCGAACCGCCCTGAGCGAGGTCGAGGGCCTGCATGCAGGAGGCGAAGAAGAACGGAGAGCAGAACCACTTGGCACCCTGCCGGCTGTGCTGGGGCAGAGCACCCATCATCGCCAGCAGGTTGGCCTTGGTCACCTCGTCGGGGGTGTCACCGGCGGCCGTCACGAGCGACGCCGCGTAGGTGGCACCAGACGAGGCGAGCAGGCCGCCCGTGTGGGTCGTGACGAGACCGGCCACGCCGGGGGCGTTCGCCGGGTTGCCGCTCCACGCAGCCGTCTCGACGGCGTTGGAGAGCGACAGGGCCAGCTCGGCCGCGATCCAGTCGGCGATCGAGACCACCGAGTCCTGCAGGAGCTCCGACGCGATGACCACCGCCCCGCTCACCTTCTTCGCAGTCAGGGTGACCTGATTGCTCGTCGGGTCGCTGGCGGTGATCGCCGTGTTCTCGTCGATCCACGCGGCCGACGCACCAGCCGTCCGCCGGGGGAATAGCACCACGTCGCTCGGCATCACCACGTTCGTGGCATTCTGAGCAAAGGCCGAGTACTGATCGACCAGCCGGATCACGGTGGACGAGAGCACGTCGGGCACGAAGGCCGAACCAGTGGTCGCACCGGTCGAACCCTGAGCACGGGCCTCGACGCCGTGGTCCGCGCACCACTGCTTGGCGTAGGTGTCGCCGCTCTTGGCCCGGAACCACATGCCCACCGAGTAGGCGTCCTTGGCGTTCTCAAACGCACGGAGCCGGCCCGAGTACGGTACCGCCTCAACGCGGGCCTTCTCGCTCCGCTCCTCGGTCGCCTCGGGGGCCGGGGTGCAGCGATCGACCACACTGCGGAGATTCTTCGCCGACTCAACGACCGACTTCTCGAAGTCGATCTTCTTGGCGAGGTCGCCGGCCCGCTTGTTCAGCGTCTCCAGCTCGAGGTCACGCTCGGCGATCTTGTCGCCGTCTTCGCTCTCGATCGCCCGCACAGCGTCGATCCGGTTGGCGAGGGCAACGGCCTCGTCCTGCAGCTTCTTGAGGTTGTCCACGTATGTGATCTCCGCCGGCGGTATTGCCGATGGAGTTCACTGTGCCGCTAGCGGGTGGCCCTCTTGCAGAAGCGGATCTGCGAAAGTGTTGTTTTCACAAACGCCACCGCACGCTGCCCGCACCTCGGGCAACGCAGATACCGCTGCCGCTCGTCGCCGCAGGCGCGGCTCGATCGCGTACGCAGTCGCTCGCCGCAGGTGCAGCGTGGCTCAGACATTCCGAAGCCTCAGTGACCAAGCCGCAGCGGCATCACGGGCCAGCGAACGCCTCACCACGGCGGCGACAGCCTCGGGCTCGGGTGGCACCTGCGATGCCATCCACGCCTCATAGGAACGCATGGCAACGGCGGCCGAGGTGGCGGGGTACGCGGGCACAAGTACCGGCCCCACGTCATACAGCCCGCTAACCTCGCGGATCTGCCGCACGGCCTTGCCGTCTTCGCCCTGGCGGAACCCTTCGCCGCCTTTGTCCACCGTGAACGCAAACGAGGAGCCCCGCACGTCCCGCCGCTGGATCAGCTCGAGCACGTCGGCCCGGCTCACCGGCGGCGACACCACGTACCGCAGCCCCTTGTCGTCGCTGGAGAGTTCCAGCGTGCCAGACGAGGTGCGGCCAAGCACGATGTTGGAATCGTGGTTGAACAGGGCCACAACGTCACCCTTGCCGCGTTGGCGGTTGAGGATCTTGTCGAACGCCCCCGGCAGGATCTCTTCGCGGAACCCGCCGAGATCAAGGCTCAGCCGGTTGTACACGGCGGCATACCCCACGATGGCGGCACGGCCATCAGCACGCTGCTCGATCACCAGCTCGTCGCCCTCATCAAAAGCGAAATCGCGGCGTTCAATTTCCATTGGTGATGTCCTCCTGAGCGGTCGTGCTGTCCTCGGCGTCGTCCTCGGGCGTGCCATCCATCGGCTCCGAGGGCGTGTCTTGTGCTGCTGGTGCTGATGCCGGTGCCGATGGCGGCTCCTCGCCAGCCTTGTCGAGCGTGGTCATGTTCAACTGAATGAAGTGCTTGTCACCCTCTGGCCCAATCGGGTTCAGGTTCTCAAGCTCTCGGATTTCGTTCACGGTCATCCAGCCGTTTTGCAGAGCCGAGACGTAGTAGGCCGAGCGGCTGGCGTGATCGCCACGCAGCAGGCCGCTGACGCTGTGCTCGGCAAAGTACCGCTCGTCGTCCACGATGAGGTCACGAGCGATGGCCGATTCCCAGCGACGCAGGTGCGGCAGCAGGCAATGCTGCACGAACTCAGTGCCCTGCACCTCAATGTTGCTGTACGTGCTGCGGGTCAGGTCTTGGATCATGTGCGGCGGCACGCGGAACGCACGGCAAATCTCAATCACCTGATACTGCCGCGTTTCCAAGAACTGTGCCGCCTCGTTGCTGCCGCTGAGCTCGTGGGCCTTCACGCCATTGGGCAGCACGGCCGTGCGGAATGCCCGGTCGCTGCCACGGTGCATCCGCTCCCACTGCTCGCGTAGCCGCTCGGCCGCTTCCACTGGAATCGGGTTATCCGACTCGAGCACGATGCCGGGCCGGGCACCGTTGCCGAAGTACGTGCTGCCGTGGGCCTCGAGGGCCTGAGCTAGGCCGATGGCGTTCTGAAAGATCTTGTACGTGGGGATGGCTTTAACGCCGTCCTCGGTGGTGAACCGCAGGGCAAAAATCTGCGACTGATCGTAGATCGTCTGCTTGCCGCTGGGCTCGCGGTACTTGTAGCGGAGCGTGCCGTTTTCCAGCCGCTCCACGTCCATGCGGCTTGAGTGCAGCGGCCACAGTTCCGAGACGGCACCACGAGCACCAGGCCGGATCTCCGCGTAGGAGGCCCCGTAGTGCAAGTACATGCCGGTCATCCAATCGCGGAACTCCTGCGCCGTCTGCCACGGATTGGGCTGCGTGTGCAGAAGCCGGTAGACCGGATGCGTCGGGGCCTTCTGCTTTCCACCGCTGGCGAGCCGCTCATACACGTGCAGCGGCAGGGCCGAGACAGCGTCGGAGATCACGCGGATGCACGCCGTGTACGCCGAGCACGCCATCGAGTTGTCGGCGGTGACGCGGATGCCCGAGGGCGTGCGGTTGCTGTTCACCTCGGTCCAGTCGATGCCGCGCAGGTCAACCATGCGGAAGTCGGCGAGGGCGTTTTCGCTCATAGCGTGATGATGTCCCAAGATTGATCAGCAGGCTTCGCCGTTGCGGTGGCGTGGAGTCCAATCCCCATCACGAGCGATACGATGCCGTCGATACGCTCTGTGCTCTTGGCCTTGCTGGGTTTGATGTTGCCCTGGTGGTCGCTCTGGATCGCCACGTTAGCCGCCATCCACGACAGCACCGGATGCCCGGCGTGCCGAATCTTCTCGGACAGCACAAGGTTCTCCAGCTGCTTCGCAGGGCTGCTCATCGAGCCGTAGCCCTGCCCAAAACCTACGACGTTGATGCCATCTCCTTGCAGTTGCGTGGCCAACTGCGTGGCGTTCCATCGGTCGATGGCCACCTGCCGGATGTTGAACTTCTGCGAGAGTTCGACGATGTCGCGGCGGATCACGTCATAGTCGGTGACGTTGCCATCAGTGGCCCGCATGAAGCCGTCGCGTATCCAGCCGACATAATCAACCTTGTCCCGCGTGGTCCGCTCGGCAGCGTTCACCTGAGGCACCCAAAAGAACGGCAGCACGTCGAAGGTGCCGTCCTCGTCTGGGCTGACGAGCACAAGGGCCGAGAGGTCATACGTGGTGGCCAAGTCGAGGCCGGCGTACCACTCACGCTTTTCCAGATCGCCACGCAGCGGCCCGCCACACTTGGCCCACGAATCTGGCGAGAGCCACCGCGTATCCTGCGTCGTCCAGACGTTGAGCCGGTATCGCAGGAAAGCGTTAAGCTTCGACGGGCTTTGATCCGCCTCGCGGGCGTCGGCTGCGAATGACTCAACCGTGATCGTCTGGCCGAGGCTCGGGTTGGCCTTGTGCCACGTCTTCTCGTCTTTCCAATCATCCTCGGGCGACGCCGCGTAGATGCACCCGAAGAAGGCCGGGTCCACCGTGGGATCGGCCATACACCGCTCGGCGTAGGCGTGCTGTTCCCAGCAGATGCTCTTGCGGTCAAAGCCGGCCGTGGTGATCGAGAGCAGCAGCGGCTGACGACGGGCGGCACCGCCATACCGCAGGGCATCCCATAGCCGACGATCCCGCTGGGCATGCAGCTCGTCAAAGAGTAAGGCGTGGATATTGAGCCCCTCGGCCCGAAACGCATCGGCCGAGAGCACCCGGTAAAACGAGTTGCTCGCCTTGTGAATGATAGTCTTACGCGAGTCGATCACCTCGAGGTGCCGAGACAACGCCGGCGATGCCCGCACCATTGACGCCGCCTCGCGGTAGATGATGCCAGCCTGCTCGCGGTCGCACGCGGCACCGTACACCTCGGCCCCAGGCTCCGAGTCAAACGCCGTCATGTAGAGGGCGATTCCCGCGAGCGTGGTCGATTTGCCCTGCTTCTTGGGTAGTTCGATGTACCCAATGCGGTGCTGCCGCGTGCCATCTGGGTTCAGGCGGCCGAACAACTCACGCAGCACGTGGTGCTGCCACGGCAGCAGGATGAACGGCTTGCCAGCGTTCTGCCCCTTGCTGTGTCGCAGGATCTTCTCGAAGAACGTGACAACACGCTCGTACTTTGCCTGGCCCTCGGGCGTGAGTTCACGCGCCGTGGACGCGGAAGAACTCTTCGACTTCGTCCGTGGGCTTTTCTTCTTTGCCACCGAGCCTCGTCCTTGAGGTGGGCGTCAGCCCAAACTCGCCCATTAGCGACGCCTGCAACGCCACTAATGAGCGATATAGCGGGCCGGCGGGATTCGGTTTCACGCCGCCTAAGTCCGTCCGCATCACAGGGCCGGTGGCCCGCAACTCCAACAGGCACGCCTGCGTCGCAGCGTACACCTCGCACAAAGTCGCCAACGCCTCCTGATCGGCGAGCGTCAGCGTGCCAAGCTCAAGCAGCAGCGGCACCAACTCGTTCCACTTCTCAACGCAGGCCGGCTCGACGAGCAATCGCGCCGGCATCGCCGGAGCACCAGGCGGTGCCGGAAGATCCGGCCGAATCCGCCGCTTGCCGGGGTTGCCCATCAGCCGCTTGACTGACGCCGGCTGCGGCTTGCGTCCCTTGGCTGCCATGGTGTCAAAACCGTAAGGAAGTTTTCAGAAACGATTCCAGCGTGACGCTCTACGGCAGCCGCTGAGGTGCCGATTTTGCTTGGACGATTCAGCCGTAGACCGGCCGCCCGATCGGCCGCCACAAAAACGCTGCGGCGTTCTGCGGCCGCGCGTTTTTGGGTAAACCGGGTGGTTTAGTGTGGCGAAGGTCGGTATGATCCGAGGCCCGTGGGGGGGCCCTTCGGTCAGGCCAACGCCAGCCTAAGTTGCCCACGCGATGACGCGCCCTTCTTCGTGTTGCACTCAAAGCACGCAAGCTGCAAGTTTGACGGCTCGTGGTGGCCGCCGTCCTTCATCGACTTGATGTGGTCTATGGTAGGAGAGCGATGGTGAGGCCTGCCATCGGCCTTGTTGACCATGAACGACCGCTTGCACTTTCGCTTGCATATCTGGCAACGCCAGCCGTCACGCTCGTATATCGCTCGCACCTCAACAGAGACGTAGCGCACGCCGTGGTGCCTAGCCCTTTGCCGATGATTCCTTCCGTACTTCTGCTTCTGCTTGCGATTGGCTTTTGTTTTTGCCAGAGCCCTGCAATCTCTGCACCTGCATTTGCCGTATGCCGTGGCGTTGGCCACGTCAACGCCGCACAGCTCGCATTGCCGAACTCCGCGCCACGTCCTCAAGCAGTCCAACGAGCAAAACCTTGACGCGCCGCCTTTGCATGGACTGCCACACATCTCACACGCTGGCCTATTCCATTCTCTTGCAGCCACGTCAAGCAACGCCCGGCCTGTCTTCTCAATGACAGCGTGGGCCTTGGCAATGCGACGCATTAGCCTAGCACTCGGCGCAGAGGCGTATGGGCCAAGCCTGTGCCATGCTGCCTTTCGCTGGTTGGTCTTGTCCCAGGCCACGCGGCCAGCAAGCCTCGCCGCAAAGTAGCATGGCTTTGAGCAAAACAATGCCTTGTCGTTTTTCCCGCCAGGCCCTTTTGGCTTTCTACGGAACGCCTTGCCGCACTCAACGCAATGCCTCAGTTCGCATTGCAATGCCTGTCGCATGCACGCTCTGCCACAAAACCTGTGGCCTTCTTTTTTTCGCTTTAACGTCGTCGTGAACTGTTTTTTGCAATGCTCACACGAAACGCTCACCCGGCCGCCACTGGCGAGATACTGGCAGTTGCGGCTGCAAAACTTGGCCTTTGGATGCCTTGCGAGCCATTGGCCGTTGCAATGCTTGCACACTCGAAGGTGCCCTGCGTTGGCTCTGCGCTGGCGAGCCTTGCTGGCTCTGTTTAACTCTGCCGCCCGGCGGCATTTGTCGCATCGCTTCGGAATCGGCCCCCTAGTTGCTGGCGAGGTGAACTGCTGCTGGCAATCGACGCACGCGACGTGTCGGCACATGGAATAAACCTCCTTGTGCCGTGCAGCATGCGCGTGCTGTCAAACTCTCCCCGCGTTCTCCCGTGCCGTCTTCCTGCTATGGCACGAGTGGCACAGCGTCTGCCCGTTGGCAAGGTCATACCTCGCACCACCGTGGGCGATGGGCACGACGTGATCCGCGTGGTTCGCCTGGTCGATGCGTCCACAGTCCACGCACGCGAACGCATCCCGCGTCAGCACAGCCTGCCGCCACTTGCGGTGGGCCTTGCTGCAGTACCCGCGGGCCGCAGCGTTGGGCCTGCTGCTCTCGTCACGCCGCGGGGCGGTACGCAGACGCGGGGGCCTGTAGCTCGGTATGCGTGCTGGCACTGGGTGGCCTAGCTCTTGAGCATCACGACACCGGTCGTGCCGGTGCTGTTCGTGGTGGCCGACACAACCTTGAGGTACTCGGTGCCAAACACCTCATCGGGCAACGAGTACGCACGGCCTTCCGTGCTCGAGGGGGCCAGCGTCAGATCAGCCGCACTACCGTCCACCTTGTAGAGCCGGCGGAAGGATCCGCTGGGCGAAGCGCCCACCCACATCTGCAGCGTGCTGGCGTTGGTGCTGATAGTGCCAATCGACAGCACGGCACCAGCCACATCACGCATATCGAGCGTGGTGGCCAGGGCCGTTGCCGAGTGCAGCGTGATGTCGGTGTCGCGGTTGCGGCGGCGGATCATGGACTCTGACATGCGGGCTCTCCTGTGCGGTGAATCCTACGGTGAGTGCGGGTGAGGCTTGCAGATCATGGCATTGGCTGCGGAAGGCTTGCCCTGTACGTCGCCTCGCTGATTTCCTCCACGGCACCGCTGGCGAGCAGTTGCGGGAGAATCTCGGCAACCGCCGGGAACTCGCAAAACTCGTTATTAACCCCAAGCAGCACTCGCCCTTGATTGTCATGCGGCGCGGTAGCTTCTGGCTCAATGCAGGTCACTGTGCCGTTTTCCGACGGGTTGCCCCACGCTGAATCAAGCGACTGCCTGACTTGTTCGTAAATGGCTGGCGATCCGCGAAAGAACCTCATGCAACCACCACGCCGTACTTAGATGACAAATACCGCCTGACTCTGGATGCCTCAGTGCTTGCCAGCAGCCTGTTGAACAGCAGTATTTCAGAAACGTAAATATTGCCGTAGACGGTCTGCCCACCCCATCGGCCAACCGTCATCCCGTCCGGCGTGTTGGCTCCAGTATTTCCTGATGCCACCTGCGAACCATTAATCCTCAGCACACTGTTCGCGTTATTGAACTCAGTATCGGCAAGCGTTGCCACATTAGCGGAAAGCCCTGTCAGCGATGTGATGCCAATTGCCTGATAGGCTTGCGGCTGGTTGGAGCTGTTCAACCACAACATTTTTGTGCCAAATGAAGATCCGTCCGTGATGGCGTTGTTGCGGTTTAACGTAACCACCGAGAACACAACGAACTCGTGGCACGGCTTTCCGACTGTGAATGCCCTTACCATCGAATCGTTCACGCCGTCAAAAAGCAGAGCTGACTTATTGCCAAAAACATTTGCCGTCAGTACTGGCTGGTTGTTTCCCGTTGTCTGCTGAAGGTCGCGTGACGCCGTACCTTCAAGGTTCGCCCAGTTAGAAACGCCGGTTGCCACGGTAATACTGCTCGGCACAGTTGCGTCGTACCACGCCAGCAATCCACTGATGCTCTTCGGGTTGAAGGCACCACTCGCCCGTGGCCGCAGCAGTCTGTTATTCATCGCCATCTCTTACCTCTCATGCTCTGCTGCTTGTGGTTGTAGCCTGTAGAGCAAGCGTGTCTGCTCTGCCACGGCCTGGCTGATCTCGCGCTGCGTCTCGCTCAGGCTCTTGACGAACGTGCGGTGCTCCTCGACGAGTGGCAGCAGCACGTCGTGCCGCAGCACCCAGCCAGCAGCTAGGGCCACGAGCGTCGGGAATCCCCACCGCTCAATGATGCCAAACACGGTCTCTTTGGCCTGGTCCGTCATCGTGCCGCCTCCACGATCTCAAGCTGTGCCTCGCTGCTCTCCAGCCAGCGGCGAATCAGGATTTTGACGATCTCGCTGACGATGGACGACAGAATGACGAGGCCGAAGAAGCCCATGCCGTACCCGGCACGCTCTTGGCGTTCGATGCTGAGGGCAAGGTGCTTGCCGATGACCTGGCACTCGGCGTCGTTGCACTGACGCAGCACGCCAATGGGCCACTCTCGCAACGTGCGTCGCACGACGCGGCTGACGCGGGCACGCCCGGCCACGTGCTTGCTCACGGGCAGGCGATCCCACACGTATTGCTCAATGGCATCGCGGCTCATTTGGGGCACTTCCCGTCTGGGCATGCTTTCGCCTTGCCGGTGCCGCCACACGGCTGGCACGTCACCCTGACGCGGCCATCGCCAACGTAGCCACGGCCTTCGCAGTTGGGGCACTTGCCATCGCTCGGCGGTGCTGGCGTCGGGGCGATCTCACGCCGCATCAGGATCACCATGCGGGCCGTCTCAGCCGCGAGATCCGCCGAGAGGGAATCATCTGCGGGCATCGTGGCGACGCAGCCGACGAGCACGATGCAGAGGCAGAGCAGGAACCTCACAGCACACCTCGCAGCCAGTTGTCGGGCATGGCAGACGGCTTGAAGCCGCTGTAGCCGGCGTACACGTAGGAATCGCGCCCCGAGCACATTTTCGTGGCCACGTCCGCATCGACCCAGAACGAGCAGTTCCGCACCGCCTCGGGGATATCGTCGGGGTAATGCTTGCCCACGGTGTTGCTGTCGCCCCACGAGTTTGCACAGAGCAGGCCCGGCCGTTTGCCGAACCGCACGCCGATGAAGCACATGCAGTGCCACCAGACGCCGCCCGGCTTGCAGAAGCCGTCAGCGTCGCGGCTCATCGAGAAGCCTTGGCCAGAGCACACGACAACCGGGTAGCCGTTGCTGATCGAGTTGGCCGCCTCTTCAAACGTGGTGGCCAACGTCGTTTCCTGGCACCGACGCTCCTTGGCGTACGCCTCGAGCTCGTCGGGCACGCCGTTGCGGCCCCAGTCACGCTCACGCTGGGACGAATGCTTGTCGAACGTCCGTCCGCCGTAGTCCACGCCGTAGTGCAGGCAGCCATAGTCGCGGACGCTCTTGGCCGCGTGGAAGCCTGTGCTGCCGTCGCCGCCGGCGTTGACCTTCTGACCCCTCGCCTCAACGCGAGAGAAGCCGTAGAGGCTGGCTTCGATGGTGCGGCCCATCCACGACTCGGGCTCTTTCCGCCAATGAATGTCGCACGCGGCGAGCACGTCTACTGCCAGCGAGCTTCCCCAGCCGACGCAGCTACCAACTGAGCCCTGCGAGCCGCGTCGCCAGTTGGGCATACAGGCCAGCAACGCCGGATACAGCATCACGTCCTGATCGGCGGCCTTGAGATCCGGCCCGGCTGATGCCAGCGTCGGATGAGGCAGCGTGGCGACGAATGCCTCAGAGCCCTCGGGATCGGGCACATAGCCCATGCCATGCTCGGCCATGCGTCAGCCCCCGTTAACGCCGGCCCATGCCACGGCCTTGGCGAACTCGACGTAGCGGGCTCTCACGTCGCCTGTGACGGGCACCACATCCTTGCCGAGTGCAGTGCCATAGGCGGCCTCCACGGCCTCCCTGAGCCCTGCCACGGAGCCGGGCTGATGCCCGCCAATGCGACGCCATGCGATGTCGATGGCCAGCGTGGTGAACGCCCGCAGGCTCCGAGTGTCCGTGAATGCCACCTCGGTGGTGACGGCGTCGCCGGCCACGACGAGGGCCACCTTGTTCCAGGCGTCGGCCCACAGCATCCGGTCGCTCATCGGCATCGAGCGGAGGGCGGAACCCACGGGAGAGACAAGCCGCTGCATCTCCACGGTCGGAGTCTCCACGCTCACGGGACGGGCCGGGATCGCCGGCAGGCGGGGCACCGGGATCTGGCCCCACGCGGCGGCGATCAAGAGCCCTGCTGCTGCGAGCCGCAGGAGCCCGTCACGGTGCTGCTTGGCGGCTTCGGCGGCCTGAGCGAGGAGGCCACGCAGGACAGGCCAGTAAGGGGCTGCAAGCAGAGCAGCAGCCGCCACGACGGCAGCGGTGCGAATGACGGACTCATGGCTCACCTGATCCCCTCCACCTGGCTGAGTAGGAACCGCACGAGGGCCTCGCCCTGCGGCGTCTTGAGGATTTCGGCGATGTGCCGCACGAGCTGATCGTCGGCCTTGGCGTCGGTTTTGCTTGCGAGCCACTCAGCGGCCTCCGAGACGATCAGGCTCTTGCGGTACGGATCGGCCTCGTTGACGAACCGCTGGCCGAAGCCGATGAGCGGCGACCAGGCCGAGAGCAGTTGCAGTTGCTGCCAGATGTTCAGCGAGGCCCCGTACTTATCGAGCTCGGCGGGCGTGGCTTCATACGCTGGCATGGCTAGTCCTCCGCTCCTAAGTCTGGCGTGCGTCGTCAGGGTCTTGCAGAGGCGGTGTCACTGCGCGTGGCCAGTTCATTCCACATCCGGCGGCTCGTCGATGAAGTTCCGCATGCTGGCGTCGATCTCGATACGCCTGAGCGTGAACGTCTGCGGCTTCGTGACCATGCGGTCAATCCGCGTCTGCTCGTCCCACGTGGCCTGAATGCGGAGGCACTCCATCCGAATCTCGGTGGTCGTGGGATCAACGGCCCGCTTCGGCTTGAACCGCAGCCGGCGGTCGTGCCTCGGGGGCAGCTTCCACTGGTGCTTCAGCCGGATTACTTGGTCACGCGAGATGGTGTAGCGGCAGCACAACTCCCGCATCGGGAGATGCTTCATCCAATCGGCTCGGAATGCGGCAACGCTAATGGTCGCCGTGATGCCCCTGGCCATCGGTCATCCATGACATGACGCACCGCATCGACGGGCAGAGGTACATCCCCTGCCCCGTGGCATCGGCCACGCTCTCGTGAAACGTCACGTGTTCGCAGTCCGCTTTGCCGTCATACGTGCCGGCGAGATACGCCGACGTGCGGTAGATAGCGAGCCCGCCAAACGCCGAACACACGCGAATGGGCGGCGATCCGACGGGCGGCAGGAACTGGTGTTTCCAGCCGCCACGGCCAGCCCGGTAATCGTCCCAATAGGAGTTGAGCCGCAAAGCCCAGGCGTCGTAGTGCATCCACGTCGGCTTCACAACGGCGGTGTTGTCATTGTTCTGCATCAAGCCTGGGAACTGAAACAGGCTGATGCTGGCCATGCCATACGCCCCCTGCAGATCGAGCAGCCAACCGAGCCCGGCGAGCAAGCCATCGTGGGACCATCCGCCCCACTGGTCCCAGTCCACGACGATCACATAGTCGGCGTCGGCGGCACACTCTCGCACCCACTCCTGGCACGCCGTGCGGTACTCGGCCAAGGCAATGGTGCGAGGCCCGGCGAACTCAGCGGTGAACTGCTGCCGGCCAAGAGTCTGGCTGGTGAACGTCGCCTGACGGTACTCGCGGCAGTAGTCGGTCAGCACTTGCACCGTCTGGTCGGTGTTGTCATTCGTCTCGATGTGCAGGCACCACTCCCGGGCGGCGTTGGTCAGCAGCGACAGCCGCCCGAGGTTCTCGGACAGACGCACGGCACAGTTGCGGGCCAGGCCCACCACCGCGACCTTGCTGCGGTGCAGACGCTCACGCCCGAAAGCCGCGTACTCTACGAACGGCCTCACGAACGGCTCGTGCGGGTAAATCAGTTCGTTCACCAGTTCACCTGCCGTAAGGCGTTGACGATCCACCGCTCACGCTCCTCGAGCGGGAACACGCCGCACGGGTGGTAGACGAAGTCGCCAGGCTGCCAGTGAGATCCCGGCTCACCTTCGCCGCCGCCGGGCTTGTTCCAGACGCACGAGTTGAACGCCCGCAGCGGTGCCACAGTCAGAGCGTCGCCGAGCGATCCCCTGTGCACCTGTAGCCACGTCTGCCAGATGCACGGCATGCCTGCCCACTCTGAGCGAGATCCTGCGATGGCGTGCAGCAGTTGCTTGGTTGCGTCAGTCGAACGCCAGACCATGCTGCCGCAGTTGATCACGTTCCACGGCACGATGCCTTCCTCGCAGACCGTGGCGTGCGGCCCGAGGCACGCGAGCTCCTCAATCCGCTGGTGCATGTCCGTGATCACGGCGTCTGCGTCGAGCGACCACACGAGGTCATACGTGTCGAGCAGCCGCGCGAGATCTCGCGTAGCGGCGACGGCCTCTTCGTACGGGCGGTTGTCGATCACCAGAGAGTAGCCGTGCCGCATGCAGTACGCGGACTTATTCGGGATCGTGAGGCCAGCAATGCCTGCGATCTTTGACGACACGCTCGTGAACAGCAGCACCCTCACGACACTCGCACGGTTGTCCGTGCCTCCTCGCCATAGGATTTCTCGACCACCAGCCTAGCCACGCAGGTGTCATCGCCGATCACGTCTTGCAGGGCATCGAGCACGGCCTTGGCCAGGTTGTCCACGTCGGGCCTGGGAAGTCGCGGTGCGTCGGGCTTAACGCCAGACTTGCGCATGTGTGACTTGGGCCTGGCAAACACCGCGTCGATCACGACATTGAGCGGCTCGCCGGTTGATTTCAGGCCAGCGTTGATAGCGCATGCAGCAACGCACTTGCGGTAGTGATGCACCGGGTGCGTGCTCGGCACGTAGGCCCGTGCGAACCCGCCCCGCGTCGAGACACGTGGCCTCGGCTGCGGGACGGGCTCGCCTGGAACGGTGAACGCCACAGGCCGCATGGGTCACTCGTAGCGGATGACCGCGAACCAGCCGCGACGAACAGGCGACCACACAACGGCCTGCTCCACGATGCGGTAGCGGCCGTAGTAGCAGCACGACCGCAGCGCCGCATCGGGGCTGGCTGTCGAGAACGCAATTCCCTCACGCCGGCCACCGCAGCGGCCGAGGTGCCGCAGCACGCCGGTGCGAGCCATCACCACGGCGTCGTCATGGGCCGAGGCCACCACGACGCGGCGGGCGTAGATGTTTGTGTCAGCGGACGCCGACGCACAGCACAGAGCACAGAGCAGAAGCAGAGCAAGCCGCATGGCATATAGCCTCCAAAGAACTCACCCGTCCGTGGGTGACGTGGAGGCATCGTGGCAGGCTCGTCAAGCCAGCCGCTCCAGCAACCCGCGCAGCGTAGCGGCGATCCGCTCGCAGCGCGCGTCGTCGTCGTTGCTCGCGTAGGCGTCTGCGGCGATTGTGAGGTCACGCCGCTCCGCGTCGGTCAGCCGCAGTTCCGCCAGCCTGTCCGCCGCCTCCGCGATAGCAGCAGTCGCCGCGCCGTCCTCGCAGTGGATATCGCGGGACAGAATTCGCATCGCGGAGATAAGCGTGTCGGTAGACGATTTCATGTCATCCGCTCCAGCAGGCCGGGATTATCACGAACTGTTTTTCGTCTTGCGGCCGTGCGGCGTTGATT
>JBJTDZ010000111.1:0-20246 GCA_046092585.1 Pirellulales bacterium
GGGTGAGGTGGCCGCCGTGGGCGAGGTCGAAGGCGAGGACGGTATCGCCCGGCGCGATCGCCGTCATGTAGACGGCCGCGTTGGCCTGGCTGCCGGAATGGGGCTGGACGTTCACGTGCTCGGCGCCGAAGAGCCGTTTGAGGCGTTCGCGGGCGAGGTCCTCGACCGTGTCCACGAACTCGCAGCCGCCGTAGTAGCGATGGCCGGGATAGCCCTCGGCATATTTGTTGGTGAGCACGCTGCCGACGGCCTGCATGACGGCCGGGCTCGTGAAGTTCTCGCTGGCGATCATCTCCAGGCCCTCCTGCTGCCGCACCTGCTCGGCGGCGATGGCGGACCAGACCTCGGGATCCTCGGCTTCGATGATGGTGGGCTGCGCGGTCACCGGAATCCTCCGTGGCGGGTGGGCGTCGCGATCACTGGCTGGAGTCTGCGATTGTCAGGCGGGCCAGCGGCAGCGTCAACGAACCCGGTTGCCGCTCGCGGTTTCACGCGGCAGGCTGGCCCGCACCGGCTACGATGAAGGCGGAACGCCAGGGAGAAGGCCGTATGGACAGGCGGGCATGGCACGCGACGGGGCTGACGATGGTGGCCTGCATGGCCGCCGCGCTGCCCTGCCTCCACGCCGCGGGCCAGCTTGCCGCGACGGAGCGGCTCTCCATCGTCGGCACGGTCGAAGCGGTAGCCGGCCCCCGCGTGACGGTGCTCGACGACCAGGGCACACGCCACGAGGTGCGGGTGCAACGGCCCGACGAGGAGGGCGTGCCCCTGGCCGACGGCCGGCTGCTCGCCTTTCCGGCGGAGGTGCGGATCACCGGCAGCGTCGACGTGGCGAGGCTCGCGCCGGGCCAGCTCGTGCGGATCGCCACCCGGCTGTCGGGCAAGGGCACCACCGACGGCGAGATCGGTGACGTGACACTGATCGACGCGGCCGGCGCGGCGGTGGGCGTGGCCTGGGACGGCGCGGAACCGGCGACGGCGAAGGAGACGACCCCCTGCACCGTAACGGCCCCGGTAAGCCGCGTGCTCAAGGGGCGGCTGGTCGTCGAACTTCCCGCGGGCAGCCCCTTCAAGAAGAAGACGCTCGTGTCGTGCAAACTCGCGGCCGACGCGACCGCCCGCATCGAGAGCGGGGATCCGCGGCGAATCGAGCCGGGGGCCACCGTCACCCGGCTCGAGGCGGTGCGGCTCGACACGGGCGACATCGTGGCCAAGACGCTCGTGGTCGAAAATCGTCGCACCGCCGCCGTGGCCGCCCGCGGCGACGACGCCCTCGAGGCGAAGCACCGGGGGCTCTCCGCCGAGCCCCGCAGTGAGCCGCGGCTCGTGCGGTCGCCCCACTTCGCCTTCCTCACCGATGTCTCGGATCGCGAATGGGCGGTGATCCGCGACAAGCTCGAACGCATGGTCGGCCTGCTCGAACACTTCTTCGGCCGCAAGGCCGGCGGGATCGTGGAGGGCTACATCGTCCGCGACATCGCCACCTTCCCGCCGGGCACCCTCGAGGACCCGTTCGGCGTGGAGAAGATCCGCCGCCGGGAAGGGGTCTGCTTCAACTCGACGCTCGGCACCCAGCGGCGCGCGCAGCTCTACTCCTGCGCCGATCACGGCGTGATCCAGCACGAGTGCGTGCACGGCTTCTGTCACCTCACGTTCGGATCGACCGGGCCCACGTGGCTCTCGGAGGGCGTCGCCGAACTGGGCAACTACTGGCGCGACGGCGACACGGCCGTCGAGATCGATCCTGGCGTGATGGGCTACCTCCGCTCCACGTCGCCGCGACGGACGCTCTCCGAGATCGCAGTGCCCGGCGACGTCGCCGCCGGCACGTGGCAGGACTACGCGTGGCGCTGGGCCCTCTGCCACCTGCTCGCCTACAACCCCAACTACGCCGACCGCTTCAAGCCACTGGCCGTCGCCCTCATGGAGGAGCGGCCCGGCGTGTCGTTCGACTCGGTCTACGGCCCCGTGGCCCGCGAGGTGGCGTTCGAATACGACCGCTTCCTGGAAACGGTCGGCAACGGGTTCCGCGCCGACCTCGCAGCCTGGCCGTGGAAGGCGACCTTCCGCCCACTGGCCGACGGCGGCCGCGGGGAGTCGCGGGTGAAGGCATCGGCGGGCTGGCAGGCGGCGGGCCTGCTCGTGGAGGAGGGAACGACGTACCGCGTGACGGCCGAGGGCACCTGGCGCACGGCCCGTGGCGGCGAGCCCTGCTCCGCCGACGGCGCTGCGGCCGGGCGTGGCCGGCTCGTGGCGGTCGTCTTCCACGACTTCGCCCTCTCCAGCGTGATCCCGCTCGGCCGGGATGCCTCCTTCACGCCGCCGGAGTCGGGCCGACTGTTCCTGCGCTGCGACGACGACTGGACGCAACTCGCCGACAACGACGGCGAACTCGCCGTGGCGATCACCCGCGAGTGATCAGCCCATATGCCGCCGGCTCGGGGGCGGCAAAAGTCGGTCGGAGGACCGACTCCTGCGGATCGTCGCCGGGGCGAGGATACGCCCAAGGCTCCTCGAGCGTTCGCCGACCCCCTCGCCTTCCTGTTTCGATAAAGGCAGACACGCTCTATGCCGCCGAGACCAGCTCGATGTCGAACACGAGCGTGGAGTTGGCGGGGATGCCGGTGCGGGCCGTGCTGCCGTAGGCGAGTTCCGGTGGGATCACGACCGTCCGCCGCTCGCCGGGCCGCATCTGCGCGATGATCTCGTCCCAGCCCCGGATCACGTCGCCCCTGCCGAGCGTAAACTCGAAGGGCGTGCCACGATCGCGGGAGCTGTCGAACTTCGTGCCGTCGAGCAGCCAGCCGGTGTACTGCGCCCGCACCCGCTGTCCCGCCGTCGGCAGGCTGCCGGAGCCCGGCGTGACGACCCGGTACTTCATCCCCGAGAGCGTGGCCACGAAGTCGTCGAAGGCGACCCGCGGCGCTGCCACCCGCAACGGCCCCCGGAAGGCCGTGACAGCACGCGTGCGACTCCCCTGCTGTGAGGTCACCGCCGCACCGTTGACGTTGACCCCCGCGAAGCCCTGCGTGGCCACGAAGCCGTCGATGCGGCCATCGCCGTTGCGGTCGATGCCGGCGGCGTAGGCGGCCGCCGCGGGGCGATCGAGCCCGGTGAATGCGGCAAACCGCAGGAGGCGGGCCGCGGCATCCACGCGGCCGTCGTAGACCTCGGTGCCCGAGCCGCCGGAACCCGGCGAGGCGACGACGTCGTCGATCAGGTCGGCGTTGAATCGCCCGGCCGCGACCGAGACTCCACCACGGAAGCTGCCGCCGAAGGGACGGATCACGTCGATCTGATGGGGCGTGGCCGCGGAGAGATCGAACGCCTTCACCTTCGCGGCCATGCCCGGCCCGCTGCCCACCACGACCTCCAGCCGGCCATCGCCGCGCGTGCCATCCACCAACTGGCCATCGACGAACGTGCCGAGATCGGCCACGGCCACCGAGGCGCCCGCGAGCGCGGTGGGCGTGAAGGCGGTGAAGGAGCGGTACGGCACGCCGGCCACGGGCTCACCAAGGCCGATGCCGCGGAAGACGCTCACCCGGCCGGCGCCCCGCGATGCCGCGGCCACGATGTCGGTGAGGTGATCGCCGTCGACGTCGCCGGCGGCGACCTGCACGCCCCCCTGATAGCCGTTGCCGAAGGGCTCGAGCCGGAAGCCGACGAGCTCCCGCAGCGTGGTCACGCCGCCCGAGACATCCTGCGTGAACACGCGGATCTCACCGATGCGGCCCGGCCCCGAGGCCGCGAGAATCTCGTCGCCCGGCCGGCCATCGACGTTGGCCATCGCCACGCGGACACCTCCGCGAAACGCCTCCTCGAAAGCGAGCGTCTGGGCGACCACGGCCCCCGTGTCGGCGTCGAGCAGGCGAATGAGCGGCGTGCTGGTGGCGCCGTAGTCGCTGCCGACGGCCACGAGCGACGCGGCGAGCACCTGCCGCGGCTCCAGCGACTCGAGCCGCAACCGGTTGCGGGCGGCGGAGCGGCGGCGGGACGAGGAGGTCGCGGAACGAAACGGGACGGCCATGCGGGCACCTGGGAGGTCGGCGGGCTGCCGGCCATGCCGGCCGGGACACCCGCCTCTACGATCATGGATACCTCGGGGTTCGCGATGGGGCAATTTTCCGGCGTTTTCCCTACTCCAGCCGCAACGGCTCCGGCATGAACGTGACCACGGGGATGAGGAGGGCCGCCAGGCCCAAGGCCGTCCGGAAGGCCCCCAGCGGCCGGCCGTCGTCACGGATCGGCGGGTGGTCGACCCCCATGAGCGTGACGAGCACGAGCATCACCACCCAGTTGTACTGGCCGAACACGACCACCGCGGCCATTGCCGCGAGCAGCACTGCCCGGGCCACCCAGTCGCCCCGGCGGCCGAAGACCGCGCGGCAGACGTGGCCTCCGTCGAGCTGGCTCACCGGGATCATGTTGAGGCCGGTGACGAGCAGCCCGACCCAGCCCGCCATGGAAAGCGCGTTGGGGGCCACCGTCGCCGCCGCCGCCAGGTCGGGCCGCACCATGCCCTGCACCCAGCGGGCAAGAGGCGCCAGCGCGAAGGGATTGTCGGCATCGGCCTGCCCCACGAGCATGCCCCAGGCGAGCAAGGGCACAGCGACGACCAGGCCGGCGAGAGGTCCCGCCAGGGCGATGTCGAACAGCTGCCGGCGGTCGGCCCGGGATCCCTCCATGCCGATCACGGCCCCCATCGTGCCGGTGAGCAGGATGGGCACCGGGATGAAGAAGGGAAGCGTGGCCGGGATGCGATGGATCCGCGCTGCGATGAAGTGGCCCGCCTCGTGCGCGCCGAGCACCGCCAGCACCGCGGTCGCGTAAGCGAGGCCCCGCGGCCAGTGGGCCACGACGTCGGCCGCGATGTCGTCCACACCGAGCAGCAGCGGCTGCCAGCCCACGCAGCCCGCGGCGAACGTCGTCAGGCACGTGAGCACGAAGAGCAGCACCTGCAGCCTGATGCGCGGCCGCGGGCGGGCCCGCAGCAGCGTCTCCAGGTCGGGCTCGGAGGGAAAGGCAGGCGGCTGCATGGGGAGCCTCAGAGAATACAGGTTTCAGGAGGCTTCTGATACGCTTTCGATGGCTTCCGTCCTGCGTTCTCCTGACCCCGAGGCCTCGATGCCCATGCGTTCCCAGTCATCGGTTCGTCGCCCGTTCGCTGCGGCCACCCTGGCAGCCGCGGCCCTGCTGGCCGCACCAGCCGTTCGCGCCGCGGAGAAGCCCGAGGTGATCGCCGTGGTGGCGATCGATCCCTACGCCGACCTCCGCAGCCAACTCACCTGGGTGGGCGAGCAGGTGGGGAACCCGATGCTCGCCGGCTTCGCGGAATCGTTCATCATGCTCGCGACGCAGGGGAAGGGGCTCGCCGGCCTCGACGTCAATCGACCCGCCGGCATCGTGATCACCACCGCCGGCGGCCCGCTCCCCTCGGCCCACGCTCTCGTGCCCGTCAAGAACCTCGACACGCTCCTTGCGGCGGTGCAGGGCGTGGTCGGTCCCGTCGAGACGATCGACGGCGTCCGCCAGATCGCCCCCCGGGGCATGCCCCCGCTGGAGATCACCGAGAAGAATGGCTGGGCGATGTTCTCGCAGGCCGGCGCGGAGGCCGCGATCGACGATCCGCTCGCCCTGATCGGGCCGCTGGCCAAGGAGTATTCGCTGGTCGCCGAGCTGTTTCCCGGCCGGATGCCCCAGGCGCTCCGCGACCAGCTCGCCGGCATCCTCGATCAGGCATCCCGCCAGGCTGCGGCCCAGGGACAGCCGATGGACGACACGTTTCTCCGCGCCGGCATCGAGGGGCTCGACGAGGTGGAGAGGCTCGTGCTCGGCGTCGCCATCGACGCCGACGCCAACGACATGCACGTCGACGTGACGTCGGTCCTCGCGGCCGGCACCGAGGCCGCGGCCCGGTGGAAGAATGCCGACGAGGCGGTGTCGACGATCGCCTCGCCGGCCACCGCCGACGGAAAGCAGGCGGCGATTCGCGGCCACTCCTGCCTCGCCGTGCCAGCCGCCAGTCGCGCGGCGGTGGAAGCCGGCCTCGAGCAGGCGCTCGCCGAGGTGGAGAACGACCCGGCCGCCGGCGTGGTCGCGGGCGTGGTCCGCGACGTGGTGCTGGCGATGCTCGATGCGGGCGGCATCGACGCCGGCCTCACGGTCGACACGAGCGCCACCGGCCCGGAGAGCCCGCTGCCCGCCATCACGGCCGGCATGAAGATCAAGGATGGCGCGGCGCTGCAGGCCAACGTGAAGGAACGCCTCGGCAAGGCCGACGCGCTGCCTTCGACCGTCAAGGTGGCCTTCGACACGGGCAAGGAGGGGGCGGCCACGCTGCACGAGATCAGGTTCGATCTCGCGGACGACCCCGCCGCCCGACAGTTCGGCGACACCGTGACCATCACGCTCGCCGTCACGCCCGACCATGCCTGGCTCCTCGCCGGAGGCGACGTGAAGAAGCGGCTGGCAGCGACCGTGGCGGCCGGCGGCAAGCCCGTGGCCGGCGCCGCACCGATGGCGGGTGTCGATGTGTCGCTCGCGAGCCTCGTCGGCTACGTGGCGACGATGACGAAACTCCTCGAGCCCGATGATCCGCAGGGCGAGGCCTTGGCAGCCGTCGCCGAGGAGGCGGCCGGCAAGCCGTCGACGCTGGTGAGGTTGTCGGCACGGCCGATCGACCGCGGCCTCACGCTGCGGCTCTCTGCCGATGCCGGCGCCCTGCAGACCGTCGCGGCGAGCACCTCGGCGCAGGCCCAGCCCGCGCCGCGGATCCGGCCGGCCGTGCCCCTGCGGCCCGCTGCCCCGAGCAACCAGCTTGAACAAGACGACGCCCCTTCCCTTGCCCCCTGATTCCCCGCGCCACTCACCATGATCGCCCCCTCCACCCCCACACTCCGCCACGAGATCGCCGGCGTGTCGGTTGCCGAACTCGCCCGCCGCTACGGCACGCCCCTCTACGTGTACGACGCGGAGACGATCCGCCGCCGGTGCCGCGACCTCGCCGCGTGGGACACCGTGCGGTTCGCCCAGAAGGCCTGCTCCAACCTCGCCGTGCTCGACCTCGTCCGCCGCGAGGGCGTGCTCGTCGATGCGGTGAGCACAGGCGAGATTCACCGCGCCCTCGCGGCCGGCTATCCGGCGCACCCGGCCCGCGCGCCCGGTGCCGACGGCCTGCCGCCGGCAGACCCGATCGTCTACACGGCCGACATTTTCGACCGCGCCAGCCTCGACGCGGTGGCCACGCTCGGCATTCACGTCAACTGCGGCTCGGCCGACATGATCGAGCAACTCGCCGAGCGGGTGCCGGGGGCGTCGATCACGCTGCGTGTGAACCCCGGCTTCGGCCACGGCCACAGCCAGAAGACGAACACGGGCGGCGAGGGCTCGAAGCACGGCATCTGGCACGAGGAGATCCCCGAGGTGCTCCGCCGTGCCGAGTGGGCCGGCCTGCAGGTGAGCGGGCTGCACATGCACATTGGCAGCGGCACCGACCTCGCTCACCTCGCGGAGGTGGCGGGCGCCCTGGAGCGGGTGGCGATCGATGTGGGCCGGTCGCTCACCACGATCAGTGCCGGCGGCGGCCTGCCCGTGCCGTACAAGCCGGGCGAGGTGCATGCCGATCTCTCCGGCTACTTCACGCTCTGGGATGCCGCGAGGAAGCGGCTCGAAGATCGCTTCGGCCACCGGCTCCGCCTGGAGATCGAGCCGGGCCGCTACCTCGTGGCCGAGAGCGGCTCCTTGATCACCGAGGTTCGGGCCGTGAAGCGGCAGGGCGGGCGGAAGTATCTGCTCGTCGACGCCGGCTTCAACACGCTCGCCCGCCCGGTGCTCTACGGCTCCTACCACCCTATGAGCCTCTGCCCGCAGGGAGGCGACGTCCGCGACGCGGCAGAGGAGGTGGCGGTGGGCGGCCCGCTCTGCGAGTCGGGCGACATCTTCACGCAGACCGACGGCGGCTTCGTGGCCACGCGTTCGCTGCCGGTGGCGGCCGTTGGCGACCTGCTCGTGATCGAGATCGCCGGCGCCTACGGGTTCGTGATGGCGAGCAACTACAACTCGAAGCCGCTGCCCGCCGAGGTGCTGCTCGACGGCGGTGCCCACCGGCTCGTGCGGGCGCGGCAGACCCCCGAGGATCTCGTCCGCGGCGAGTGCGTCTAGCGGCGAGAAAACCGCCTTGCGGTGGCCGGTGGCATTCGCGATCGTCTGTGCCACTCACTGGATGCCGCGACATGCTGATCTCCCATCGCCATCGCTTCGCCTTCATCCACGTGGCCAAAACAGGCGGCTCGAGCGTCTTCGGGGCGCTATGGCATCACGCGGATCACGTCGACCACTACTGGGCCAACCGCTGGCTCGCGCGGATCGGCATCCACGTGAACCACTACGCCCCGTATCGGCTGCGGAAGTTTCGCGTGCACACGCCGGCCGAGACGCTGCGGTCGAACCTGCCGCCGGACGTGTACGACGGCCTGTTCACGTTCGCCTTCGTGCGGAACCCCTGGGACCGGCTCGTCTCCTACTACCACTTCCTCCGCGACGCCGACGACCACGCCACGCACGTGAGCCACCGCCGTGGGCGGACCGCGCGGCTGCCCGACTTCGAGGCCTACGTCCGCTACGAAGTTCGCCGCCGCAAGATCTCGCAGCTCCGCATGGTGGCCGACCGTCGCGGCCGGCTGCTGGTCGATTTCCTGGGCCGGTTCGAGTCGCTGGCGGCCGACTTCGGTCATGCCTGCCGCCGGATCGGGATCGATGCCCGCCTGCCCACCACCAACGCCAGCCGCCGGCGCGACTATCGCGACTACTACACCGCCGACCTCGCCGCGCTCGTCCGCGACCACTTCGCCGAGGACATCGAGCGGTTCGGCTACGAGTTCGAGGCTGCCGCCCCGCCGGCGGTGAGGCGGCAGGCCGCCTGAACGGCCCCCAGCCCGGCGGTTTTGACGCTCCGGGCGTGCCGGCTACCATGAAAAGGCTGCAGGACGCCTCCCCGCCTTTCCGATCGACGTCACCATGGCCAAAGCCGGTCCCCGCAAGAAGCTGCCCAAGGAGTTGGCGGTCATCAACGCCGACAACTGCACGGGCTGCGAATCGTGCCTCGAGGTCTGCCCGGTCGACTGCATCGTGAAGGTGCAGCAGTACGACCAGTTTCACAACCTCCAGAGTTGGTGCGAGATCGACATCGAGCGGTGCGTGGGCTGCGAGGTGTGCGTGCACATTCCGGGCAAGAAGTCGAACCCCTACGACCTCAAGGTCTGCCCGTGGGACGCCATTGAAATGGTGCCCACGGAGCAGGTGGCCCAGGTGGTGGCCCAGATCGGCGGCCCGCCCGACTACGTCGAGAAGAACTGGGACCGCCTCGTGAACACGGCCCAGCACCTCGCGGAACTCAAGGTGGCGGCGGGCTGACGCCCGGTTGACACCGTCCGCGCCGCAGCCCTATAACGGTACACGCGTACAGCACCTCGCGTGGAGGCCGTGATGCCCGCTGCAGCCGCCGCCGTAGATCCCGACCTGCTGGCCCACGTGCGGCTCGCCTGCGTGCCGGGCATCGGGGGCAGGCTTCGTCGACTGCTGCTCGAGCGGTTCGGCTCGCCGCAGGGCGTGTTTGCCGCGACGGCCAGGGAACTCACCGGAGTCGCCCGGCTCGGCCCGAAACTCGCCGCGTCGATCCCAGCCATGGCACACGACGGCACCGCCGAGGCGGTGCTCGCGCTGTGCCGCGATCGCGGCATCGACGTGCTCGTCGAGGGAAGCGACGACTACCCGGGCCTGCTCGCCAGGATCGACGATCCACCGGGTGTGCTCTTCGTGAGGGGCCGGCTGCTCCCCTGCGACGCGCTCGCGGTCTCGATCGTGGGGGCGCGTCATGCCACGGCCTACGGCAAACGGGTGGCCTGGCAGCTTGCAGGCGGGCTGGCCCGGGCCGGCTACACCGTGGTGAGCGGCCTCGCCCGCGGCATCGACGCGGCCGCGCACCGCGGCGCCCTCGATGCCGGGGGCCGCACGATCGCGGTGCTCGGCACGGGCGTGCTCAACATCTACCCGCCCGAGCATGCCGAACTTGCCGCCGAGGTCACCGCCCGCGGGGCACTGGTGAGCGAGGCACCGCCGCTGGCCGAGGCCCACGCCGGCGCGTTTCCCCAGCGCAACCGGATCGTGTCGGGGCTTTCCCTCGGAACCGTCGTGGTGGAGGCGGCCGACCGGTCGGGCGCGCTCATCACGGCGCGGCTCGCGGGAGAGCAGGGCCGCGAGGTTTTCGCCGTGCCGGGGCAGATCGACAGCCGGATGGCTCGCGGCTGCCATCGCCTGATCCGCGACGGGGCTCGGCTGGTGGAGAGCGTCGATGACATCCTCGAGGAACTCGGGCCCCTGTTCGACACAGCGACCACTGCCGATGGCCGCGCAGTGCGCTCGCCAGCGGAGTTGCAACTCGGCGACGTGGAGCGGCAGGTGCTCGACGCGTTCGACCGCCAGGCGGGCGGGGCCACCGTCGACCTCGATGACCTGGTGACCGCCACCGATCTTGCGGCGTCCCAGGTGCTCGCCACGATCGGCGTTCTGGAGATGCGGCGGATCCTCCGCCGCCTGCCCGGCAACCGCATCGAGCGGGCGTAAAACCTGTCGCCCAATTGCCGACGTTTCGGCACGCCGTGTGCTTGCCGGTATGCCAGACCGGGAGGGAACCACGTGCGCCGGCATGCGGCAGACGGGTTTTCCTCGAAAAACTCCGCGGAGCCCGTCCCATGGCCGCCCGAACGACCCGTCGAAGCCTGCGGCAAAATGCGTCGCGCGCCGCATTCTGCATCACCCCGGAACGGCTCGAGCCCCGGACGCTGATGGCGGCCGACGCCGGCGCAGCCGCCCACATGGCGGTGGGCATGAACCTCGAGCAGGTGGTCGACTGGTCGCCGGCGTGGACGTTTACCGACGCCTTCAAGGCCTCCCGCCCCTGGATCACCCACGCCTTCAACCCGGCAACCTGGGCGACATCCTGGGACGACCCCTCGACGCCCCCGCTGGCCCTCGATGCCAACGGCAACGTAACCAGGCTCGCCACCTGGACGACTCCCGGCGGGCAGACCCTGCAGCAGCGGGCAGGCACGCTCATGTTCCGCGGCCTCGGGGGCGGCTACGCCGCCGGCACCTACCGCGCCGAGTGGGATGGGGATGGTGTGGTGTCATTCGGCTTCGACGCCCGCGTGACGGCCAGCGGGAAGACCGCCGCCGGACGCACCTGGGCCGACCTCCTCGTGACTCCCTCCGACGATGGCATCTACATGGTGATCGAGTCGACCAATCCGGCGAATCCAGCCCGCAACTTCAACGTCTGGATGCCCGACTGGCAGGGGCGGCGGTTCGCGGGCCAGCGGTGGGAGCCGGGGGCGGCCTTCTCCCCGTTTCACCCGCTCTTCCTCGAGCGGCTCGCGCCGTTCCACACGCTCCGCTTCATGGCCATGCAGGAGACCAACTCCTCCGACATCCGCACCTGGGCCGACCGCCGCGACGCGACCGACATCCGCCAGGGCTCCGGCTCAGGCGGCACCGTGAGCGAGCCGCTCGTGAACGGCATGTCGGTCGAGTACATGGTGCAGCTCGCCAACGATCTCGATGCCGATGCGTGGTTCAACATGCCGCACATGGCCGACGACACGTTCGTGCGGAACTTCGCGACCTACGTCCGCGACCACCACGAGCCGGGCCGCAAGGCCTACGTGGAGTGGGCCAACGAGGTCTGGAACTTCGGCTGGGGATTCGAGGCCTCGCAGTGGGTGGCCGAGCAGACACGCCTGCCGACGAACGCCGGGCTCGATCCCGACCTGGCCCACTGGATCGTCGCCGGCCGCGAGGCGAAACGCGACATGGACATCTGGTCCGACGTGTTCACCAGCCAGGCCGAGCGGATCGTGCGGGTGGCCGCCGGCTGGGCCGCCGTCGACTGGGCAACCGGGCAGATCGCCGAGGCGATGGGGGGCTCGTTCGACGTGATCGCGATCGCCCCCTACATCACGTTGACCGACGAACAACGGGCCACCTACTCCGCGGCGACAACGGTCGACCGCGTGCTGGCCGACACGCGGGCCGACGTGGCGACGAGCCTCGAGTGGACGGCCAACCACGCGAGGCTGGCCCGCGACTGGGCCGCGCGGCTCGGCCGGCCGATCGGGCTGGTGGCCTACGAGGGCGGGCCGCACCTCGACGGCCGGGGCGAGCCCTACCAGGCCGCCTTCCATGCCGCTGCCAACGACCCGCGGATGGGCGATATCTACCGCGACTATCTTCGCGGCCTCGACGCTTCGGGGATGCAGCTGTTCGTCGACTTCCAGTTCACCAGCCAGCCGGGAGACGGCCCGTGGGGCGACTTCGCGAAGTTGCACCGCATGGACGAACCGGTGGCCACGGCCTGGCGATACGCGGCGGTGGTGGCGGCGGCCGATGGCTCGCTCTGGAGCGCCGCGCCGCCTCCGCCGGTGGTGGCGATCGGCTCGGCGCTCGCCCTCGAACAGAACTTCGGGCGGAGCTGGATGACGTTCACGCTCACGCTCTCGGCGCCGGCAGCCCAGCCGGTGACCGTCAACTGGGCCACCTCCAACGGCACCGCCGTCGCCGGTCGTGACTACGTGCGGGCCGCCGGAACGGTGACGTTCGCAGCGGGCCAGACCACGCAGACGCTGCGGGTCGCGGTGCTCGGTGACCGGATCCGCGAGGCCAACGAGACCTTCCGCGTGACGCTCTCGAACACGGTCGGTGGACGGCTCTCCGACGCTGCCTGGCGGGCGATCGGCACGATCCTCGACGACGACACGCCCGCCCGGCGGGCTCAGGCCATCGCGATGCTTGCCGCCGCAGCGAGCGCGGTGTCGACCATGAAACGCTAGCTCGCTCCTGATACGGCTGACGCGTGAGCCACGCTGCTCCAAGCCGTAGGCCGTAAGGCCTCGGGCCGGCACGGGTGGCGTTACCATCGGCGTCGTGCTGATTTCACCACCGGCCCCTCGCCTCACGGCGTCGGGCTTGTACAAACCCCGCCGGCGCCGCCGGATCGCATGCGACCCGTCTGAGTCATCGGTGCCGGCTCGGGGGCTGGGAGGCCTCGGCTTCTCCGCGGGGCCTGGGCCGCGTAGACTCCACCGCATGGATACCGCGCTTCTCAACCGCTCCTCCTCGATTCGGGCCCGCCTGCTGCAGTTGCGGGACTCTCTTTGACTGGGACGGACGCAGGCAGTCGGCCGCCAAGCTCGAAGGGGCGATGAGCGAGGCCGACTTCTGGAGCAACTCCGAGAAGGCCCAGGCCACGGTCGCCGAACTCAAGGGCATCAACTCGGTGCTCAAGCCGCTCGAGGAGGCTCTGGCCGCCGGCACCGACCTCGAGGCGCTCGAGGAACTCGCCCGCGAGGACGCCTCGCTCGAGTCCGAACTGGCGTCCGAGGCAGATCGGCTCGAGAAAATGGTCGACGCACTGGAGCTCGCCTCCCTCCTCTCCGGACCTCACGACTCCTGCGACGCGCTCGTCTCGATCCACGCTCGCGACGGTGGCACCGACGCCAACGACTGGGCGGAGATGCTCCTCCGGATGTACTCGGCCTGGGCCTCGAAGCACGACTACACCATCGAACTCCTCGACCGGCAGGACGACGCCGTAGCGGGAATCCAGAGTGCCACGGTGGCCATCAAGGGACCGTGGGCCTACGGCTACCTCAAGGGGGAAACGGGCATCCACCGGCTCGTCCGCATCAGTCCCTTCAACGCCGAAGGCAAGCGACAGACGAGTTTCGCGGCGGTCGACGTGTCGCCGGAGATCGCCGACGACGACACCGAGGTGGAACTGAAGGACGAGGACATCCGTGAGGACGTCTTCCGGGCCAGCGGTGCCGGCGGCCAGCACGTCAACAAGACCTCCAGCGCCATCCGCCTCACCCACTTTCCCACCGGCATCGTGGTGCAGTGCCAGAGCGAGCGGAGCCAGCACAAGAACCGGGCCACGGCGATCAAGATGCTCCGCGCCCGAATCGCCCGGCTCCAGGAGGAGAAGCGGGAGGCCGAGCAGCTCGCCCGCTACAAGCAGCAGCCCAAGACCGGATTCGGCTCCCAGATCCGCAACTACTTCCTCCACCCCGACCAACGGGTGAAGGACCAGCGGACGGGCCACTACGTGGGCAGCTTCCAGAGCGTGCTCGACGGCAATCTCGACGGCTTCTTCGACGCCTACCTACGGTGGAAAGCCTCGGGTTCGGCCCCCACCGCCGACGACGATGCCTAGCCGCCCTGCTGGACTGTCCCGGGCCGGCGGGCTACATTTCGCTCACAGTTTCGCGATCCACCAAGGGTTTCCATGGCCGAGAAAGAACAGGCCCTCGAGGTCGAGGGTGTCGTCACACAGGCGCTTGCCAACACGCGGTTTCGCGTGCAGATCACGGGGGGCCACATCGTCAACGCCCACGTCGCTGGCCGGATGCGCAAGAACTTCATCCGCATCGTTCCGGGCGACAAGGTGAAGGTCGAGTTGTCGCCGTACGACCTCACCAAGGGTCGGATCACGTTCCGCGAGCGGTGATCCCGCCGTCGCAGTTCGTCACGCCTCCGGCCCGCCGCCCTCGTCGGCCGGCTGCTCGCTCTTCTTGTCGAGAAACTGTTTGAGGTCGCCGAACGTGCGGAGCGGCTCCTTGCCCTCCCGCATGGCCTCGGTGATCGGCGCCGGCGGCTCCTTGCGGCCACCCGCCACATACGTCTTTGGATGCGGCGGGCGGGGCGGCCGCTCGCGTTGCCCGCCACGGCCCTGCGGCCGCGGCGGCCTGCCCTCGGGCCGCTGGGCCGCCGCTTGTTCACGCCGCTCGGCCCGCTTCGCCTTCTGCTCCCGGCGGGCCTCCTCGAGCCGCTGCTGCCGCTCCCGCTCGACGGGCGGGATCATGGTCAGCGCCACGCGACGGCGGGCCTTGTCGAGTTCGAGCACCCAGACCTTCACGATCTGCCCCACGCTCACGAAGTCGTGCGGATCGCGGACGAACTGGCTGGAGAGCTGGCTGATGTGCACGAGGCCGCTGTCGTGCAGGCCGATGTCGACGAACGCACCGAAGTCGACCACGTTGAGCACCGAGCCGAGCAGTTCCATGCCCACGGCCAGATCCTCGAGCTTCAGCACGCCCTTCTTGAAGAAGGGCCGCGGCAGATCGTCGCGCGGGTCGCGGCCCGGGCGGGAGAGTTGCTCGAGAATGTCGGCGAGCAGCAGCCGGCCGACCCCGAGCTCCACCGCGAGCGCTGCGAGGTCGATGCCCGCCGCCCGCTCCGCGAGGGCGTCCGCCTGCTGGCGGTTGAGGAGGTCGGCGGGACTCGCACCGAGCCGCTCGAGCACCTGCTCGGCCACGGCGTAGCTCTCGGGGTGGATCCAGGTGGAGTCGAGCGGGTTGACGCCTCCGGCGATCTTCAGGAAGCCGACCGACTGCACGTAGGCCGCCTCGCCGAAGCCCGGCACCTCCAGGAACTGCTGCCTCGAGGTGAACGGGCCTTTCGTGGTCCGCCACTCGTGGAAGTTCTTCGCCGTCGACTGGTTGAAGCCCGACACCCTGCGCAGCAGCGCGGGGCTTGCCGTATTGGCGTCGACCCCCACGTAGTTCACGCAGCTCTCGACCACCTGGTCGAGCGAGGCATGGAGGTGGCGGGCCTTGACGTCGTGCTGGTAGAGACCCACGCCGATGTTCGCCGGCTCGATCTTCACGAGTTCCGAGAGGGGATCCTGCAGCCGGCGGCCGATCGAGATCGCACCCCGGATCGACGCCTCGTGGGCGGGCAGTTCCTCGCGACCATAGACGCTCGTCGAGTAGACGCTGGCGCCCGCCTCGTTGACGATCGCGTAGCCGACGTCCAACTCCTTGAGGTCACCGGCCACGAGTTCCGCGACGAGGCTCTCCGTCTCGCGACCGGCGGTGCCGTTGCCGATCGCGATCCCGGAGCAGCCGTGGTTTTTCACGAGTTCGACGACCTTCGCCGCAGCCGCCGCCCGCTTCTCCTGCTTCCCGACGATGTGGAGCACCGCATGCTCGAGCGGCGTGCCGAACTCGTCGATCACCACCGCTTTGCATCCGCTCTTGAAACCGGGATCGAGCGCGAGGAGCCGTCTGCCGGGCACGGGGGGCTGGAGCAGCAGGTTGCGGAGGTTGCGAGCGAAGACGTGCACTGCGTGAGACTCGCAGACCTCCGTCATTTCGCGGCGAATCTCCCGCTCCAGGCTCGGCACGATCAGCCGGGCCAGGGCGTCGCGGGCACAGCCGCGGAGAAAGTCGGCGTGGGGGTGGTCGCCGGGCACGAGCAGTTCCTCGGCAGCCGACTGCATCGCCTCGGCGGGTCCCTCGATCCGGACCTTGAGGAGACGGGCCCGTTCACCCCGCGTGATCGCCAGGAGACGGTGCGGTGGCACCCGCTGCACATGCTCCGAGTAGTCGAAGTAGTCGCGGTAGTGCTTCTCGTCTTTCGAGAGGGCCTTCCCCTCGCTCTCCACCCGCTGGCTCTTGAGGTGACCGGCGGAATAGAGCATGTCGCGGAGCCGCTGGCGGACGTCAGCCCGCTCGCTGAACTCGTGGGCGATGATGTGCCCCACCCCGAGCAGGACGTCGGCCACGGCCGGCACCTGGGCATCGGGGTCGACGAAGTCGGCAGCCCGCGTGTCGAGGTCGGCGGCCGCCCGATCACCCGCGAGGATCTCGCGGGCGAGCGGCTCGAGTTTCCGCTGCCTCGCCACCTCGGCGAGCGAAAGCTTCCGCGGCTTGAAGGGCAGGTAGAGATCCTCGAGTTGCTTGGGGCTCTCCGCCGCCGTGATCGCCGCCTCGAGTGGGGGAGTGAGCCTTCCCTGCCCCTGGATGGTCCGCAGGATCGTCTGCTTGCGGTCGGAGAGCTGCCGGGCCCGGGCCACCGCCTCGGCGATCCGCCGCACCGCCTCCTCATCGAGGCCGCCGGTCTGGTCGCGGCGATACCGCGTGATGAAGGGGACGGTGTTGCCCTCATCGAGCAACCCGACCACCGATTGCACCGATGCGACCGGGAACCCGAGCCGCTGGGCAATTCTTCCCAGGTCGATGACAGCAGTGATCGCCGTGGATCCCATCCGACTCGCGAACGCCCGGTGCCGAGGCACCTGGCCGCGCATCTCTCCTCCGCGATCCAGGGCCTGCCACGCATGCGCGGGCAGACCGTCGAGGATCTGGACATCACGAGGAATCTAGGGCGGCCACCACGGCGATGTCAAACGCCCGTGGCTGCCCGATTTTCGCCAAGGCCCCAGCCTGCCATGCCGGGCCCGCCCCGTTGCCGCAGGCATGCCCTTGACCCGCGGTCACAAACTCCCCTATTCCCCGCATGTCACGCCGCAGCCGGGCCGTCGTCGCGCCGGACGGACCGCGGCCAGCGACGTCACTGAATCCACTGGAGCGGGCTGCACGATCGTGACGATCACGGAGCGTGGACGAGGGTCATGCCACCCCGACGCCCACATCCGATTCCAGCACGCCCGACGGAGTTCGACGCACCATGATCCGCCGCAGCCCGGAAGCCATCGCCATGCCCGCCGCCGCGAACGAACTGCTGCCTGCCGTGCCGTTGCTGGCCCTCGACCGTCAGTATGCGGTGCTGCGCGACGAGATTCGCGAGGCGATCGGCCGTGTCTGCGACTCCGGCCGCTTCGTGCTCGGCCCCGACGTCGCCGCGCTGGAGACGGAACTGGCGAAGGCTCTCGACGTGCCCCACGTGATCTCGTGTGCCTCGGGGAGCGACGCCCTGCTGCTGGCGCTGATGGCCCTCGACGTGGGCCAGGGCGACGAGGTGATCGTGCCGAGCTACACGTTCTTCGCCACGGCGAGCGCCGTCACCCGGCTGGGAGCCACGCCGATCTTCGCCGACATCGATCCAGCGACCTACCTGGTCGATCCCCGTGACATCGAGCGGAAGATCGGCCCGCGGACGAAGGCGATCGTGCCGGTGCACCTCTTCGGCCGCACCGCCGACATGGACGCCATCGCCCCGATCGCCGCCAAGGCCGGGCTGCCCGTCGTGGAGGACGCCGCCCAGTCGATCCTTTCGACCTGGCACGGGCGCTGCTCCGGCGCCCTGGGCGACGTCGGCTGCTTCAGCTTCTATCCGACCAAGAACCTCGGCGGAGCGGGCGACGGCGGCTTCCTCACCACCACCCGCGACGACGTGGCGGCGGCCCTCAAACTCCTGCGGGTGCATGGCATGGAGCCGCGCTACTACCACGAAGTGGTCGGCATCAACAGCCGGCTCGATTCGATCCAGGCCGCCGTGCTGCGGGTGAAACTCCCGCACCTCGACGCCTGGACAACGGCGCGGCAGGCCAACGCCGAGCGGTATCGCGAGATCTTCGCGGAGTACGACCTTGCCGAGAAGGTCGTGGTGCCCGGCGACGAGAGCCGTGGACGGCACGTCTGGAACCAGTTCGTGATCCGGGTGCTCGACGGCAGCCGCGACGCCGTCCGCGCCCACCTCGCACAGCATGGCGTCGGCACGGAGATCTACTATCCCGTGCCGCTCCACCTCCAGAAGTGCTTCGCCCCGCTCGGCTGGGCCAAGGGCGATCTTCCGGAGACCGAGCGGGCGGCCGAGCAGACGATCGCGCTGCCGATCTTCCCGGAACTGACGGAGACCGAACAGCGGACCGTGGTGGCGCGGATCGCCGAGTTCTTCGGCGTTGCCCGCTCCGCGTCGGCCGCCGCGACACCCGAGGCAGCCACCGCCCCCTCCGCGGGCACGCTCCCGGCGCCACACGTGCTCCGCCGCTTCGTCGGCAAGGCCGACGACGTCCGCTGCTGATGCGGGCTGCCGTGGCCGCCAGCGATCAGTCGCCTTCGAAGCGGCGGGCGGGCCGGCAGACGAGATACATGCCGAGGCCCACGAGCATCACCAGGAGGGCGTAGGAGAGGGTGTATTTCGACATGCGTGCGGGCGGTCGGGGTTGCAGGTAGGATTCGGGGCCTCGAGCCTCCATCGTCCGTCTCACTCTACCCGACATGGCCACCAAGTCGAAATCCTCCGCCAAGGCGGCCTCCAGGTTGCCGGCCGTCGACCAGAAGACCCTCACACTGCTCGTCGGCCTCGCCGACGAGGTGGCGTCCGCCGCCGAGCGCAAGCGGGATCCGCACCTCGACATTCCCACCCGCAGCCTCTCGAACGTCCGCTTCAACAAGTCGCGGAAGATCATCGAGATGGGCGGCCAGACCAACCGGCGGCAGCTCTTCAACCTCTCCCAGGCCAAGAGCTACATGCAGACGCTGCTGGTGGCCACCGGCTGCAAGCAGCTCGTCGACCAGCAGAAGACGACCAGCATCCGAGGCCTCTACTACCTGCTCAAGCACACCATCGAGGGCACCCGCGAGGAGACCTTCGCCACGCAGGAGGAGTGCGACCCGATCATCGAGGATCTGGAGGTGACGCTGGAGAGCCTCCGCGAGGAACTCCACGTCTACGCCAGCAACCGCGGCGGCATGGTGGGGCCGATCACGCTCATCGACTCCGGCGACGAGATCGACTGCTCGCGAATGGGGTCGGGGGGCTACTCGATCCCGTCGATCGTCGAGGCCGACGTGGTGAAGTTCAAGTCGTGCGACGCGACGTTCATCCTCCACGTCGAGAAGGACACCGTCTGGCGGCGGTTCAACGAGGACAAGTTCTGGCGGAAGCACAACTGCCTGCTCACGCACGGCGGCGGCCAGCCCCCCCGTGGTGTCCGCCGGCTGCTCCACCGGCTCCACAACGAACTCAAGCTCCCCGTCTACTGCCTGCTCGACAACGACCCCTGGGGCTACTACATCTACTCCGTGCTCAAGCAGGGCTCGATCAACCTCGCCTACGAGTCGAAGCGGATGGCGATTCCCGAGGCCCGCTTCCTCGGCATCCGCTCCCGAGACTACCAGCGGTGCAAGCTCAGCCCGAGCGTGCAGATCCAGCTCAACGACACCGACATCAAGCGGGCCAAGCAGATCGCTGCCTATCCGTGGTTCGCCGACAAGAAGGCGTGGCAGAAGGAGATCGAGACGATGCTCGCCAACGGCTTCAAGCTGGAGGTCGAGTCGCTGATCTCGAAGGACATCAGCTACGTCACCGACACCTACACGCCCGAGCGGCTCGAAGAAAAAGACTGGCTCGACTGAATACACGCGAAACACTGGCATCCTGCCAGTTTTCGCTTGTGGCCCGCGGAGTCGAAGCCAAGGTTCGCCTCCCCGCCCCGGCCACCTTCC
>JBJTDZ010000112.1:0-12124 GCA_046092585.1 Pirellulales bacterium
CGTTAGCGTGCATCGCGTCGCCACCATGATCTCGGCCGTGTCGCTCTCGCGAATTTCGTACATGCCCGCCTCGACCCGTCGGAGGCCGACAGCCTCGTGCTGCCCGGCACGCCCACGGTGTCCCCGCCTGCCGGCCCGACCGACGACGGTACGCGCAGCGTGCTGGCCACCGCCGAAGAGCCGGCGAACGCCGCACCGGCCCGCGAGCCCGCCGGAGCGCCGGTCACCCATCCGCCCATCGAGCTGCTGCCCACGCCGTAGAACGAATGCCGTGATGCGGACGGAGGCGAGGGGGTCGGCAAACGCTCGAGGAGCCTTGGGCGTATCCTCGCCCCGGCGACGAGACTTTTGCCGCCCCTGAGCCGGCGCGTAAATGGTCTCGGGAACGCCCTGACGCCGCCGCTGACCGTGCCTATGATGGGGGTTCTCCCCAGGAGCCCCCCATGAAGCCGCGTGAAGTGCTCGCGCTGTGCCGCGAGAAGGAAGTGAAGGCGGTCGATCTGCGGTTCACCGACTTCCTCGGCGCCTGGCAGCATTTCACGATCCCCGTGGCCAAGCTCGAGGAAGACACCTTCGAAGACGGCCTCGGCTTCGACGGCTCGAGCATCCGCGGCTGGCAGGCGATCAACGAGAGCGACATGCTCCTCGTGCCCGTGCCCTCGACGGTGTTCGTCGATCCCTTCGCCTCGACGCCCACGCTCGTGATGATCTGCATGGTGCAGGATCCGATCACGCGGGAAGACTACTCTCGCGATCCGCGGAACATCGCCAGGAAGGCGGTCAGCTACCTGAAGAGCACCGGCATCGCCGACACCTGCTTCATCGGCCCCGAGGCCGAGTTCTTCGTGTTCGACGACGTGCGGTTCGACCAGAACGCCCACGAGGGCTACTTCCACCTCGACTCCGCCGAGGCCGAGTGGAACCGCGGCCGCGCCGAGAGGCCGAATCTCGGCTACAAGCTGCGGCACAAGGAGGGCTACTTCCCCTGTGCGCCCTCCGACCAGCTCATGGACCTGCGCAACGACATGATGCAGACCATGATCCACTGCGGGATCGACGTCGAGGCGCAGCACCACGAGGTGGCCACGGCGGGCCAGTGCGAGATCGACATGCGGTACCAGGAACTCGTCCGCATGGCCGACCAGATGTGCCTCTACAAATACATCGTGCGGAACGTGGCCCGGCGGCACGGCAGGACCGTCACCTTCATGCCCAAGCCGCTCTACGGCGACAACGGCTCCGGCATGCACACCCACCTCTCGCTCTGGAAGGAGGGGCAGCCACTGTTCGCGGGCACGGGCTACGCGGGCCTCTCCGACATGGCCCTCCACGCGATCGGCGGAATCCTCCGGCACGCGCCGGCGCTCCTGGCGATCACCAACCCCACCACCAACAGCTACAAGCGGCTCGTGCCTGGCTACGAGGCGCCGGTCAACCTCGCCTACTCGCAGCGCAACCGCTCCGCGAGCTGCCGGATCCCGATGTATTCGGCCAATCCCAAGACGAAGCGGGTCGAGTTCCGCTGCCCGGATCCCACCTGCAACCCCTACCTCGCGTTCTCCGCGATCCTGCTGGCGGCGATCGACGGGATCCAGAACAAGATCCACCCCGGCGAACCGCTCGACCGCGACATCTACGACATGCCGCCCGAGGAGCTGGCGAACGTGGCGAAGGCCCCCGCCTCGCTCGACGAGGCCTGCGAGGCGCTCGAGCGCGACTGCGACTTCCTCCTGCGGGGCGACGTGTTCACCGACGACGTGATCACGACCTGGCTGAAGTGGAAGCGGGAGAAGGAGATCGACCCCATGCGGCTGCGGCCGCATCCCTACGAGTTCTGCCTCTACTACGACGCCTGACCGGCGGCTGCGCATCAGGGCATCCGCGCGACCTTCTCCCAGAGCGTCCAGCGGCCGGCGATCGACAGGCCCGAGCAGCAGATTCCTGCCGCACCGCCCTCACCAGTGGTGGTGCACGAGCGGGCGAATCAGCTCGTCGTAGACCGCCGCGACGGCGGCGAGCGTCTCGGCTGACAGCGGCGGGAGATCGGCCGCGCGGGCATTCTCCATGGCCTGCTCCGGTCGTCGTGCCCCAGGAATCACGGTCGTCACGGCGTCGAAGGAGAGGATCCATCGCAGCGCGAACTGGGCGAGCGTGACCCCGGGGGGCACGAGGGGCCGGAGGCGCTCCACGGCGGCCAGGCCCGTCCCGTACTCCACTCCCGAAAACGTCTCGCCACGATCGAAGGCCGCACCCTCGCGATTGAAGGCGCGGTGGTCGTCCGCCACAAACGCCGTGCTGGCGGTCAACCGGCCCGAAAGCATCCCGCTCGCCAGCGGCACCCGGGCGATGACGGCCACCTGGCGGTGCAGGGCCTCACGAAAGAAGAGCTCGGCGGGACGCAGGCGGAAGGGGTTGAAGATGATCTGCACCGACTGCACGCCTGGATACTCGATCGCCTTGAGCGCCTCCTCCACCTTCTCGACGCTCACGCCGTACAACCGGATCTTGCCCGCAGCGACCATGCCGTCGAGGGCGGCGAACACCTCCGGCCGGTAGTAGACCTCGGTCGGTGGGCAGTGCAGCTGCACGAGATCGACACGCTCCACGCCGAGGTTCCGCAGGCTGCGGTCGACGAAGGCCCCGAGATTGGCCGCGGTGTAGCCATCCGCCGTGTGGGGCGAGAGCCGGCGGCCGGCCTTCGTGGCGATCAGGAAGGGCTCTGTTCGCTCCCGTCGCAGCCGGCCGATGAGCCGCTCGGAGAGGCCGTCGCCATAGACATCGGCGGTGTCGAAGAACGTGATGCCCGAGTCGACCGCCGCATGGAGCGTGGCCATCGACTCGGCCTCGTCGGCGCCGCCCCACTGTCCGCCGCCGATGCCCCAGGCGCCGAAGCCGATCTCCGAAACCTGCCACCCGGTGCGTCCCAATGGTCGTGTCTTCATGCCGCGTAGTGTCGCCGAATCATGCGATGGCCACCAGCATGCAAGCCGTGGCGGACATTCCGTCAGGTGTGTGGCGGCGGACGCTGACTCGGCCGGCCGGCCGGCTGGGGCTCGATGTGAATGAAGGCGTCGGCAATGCGGAGCGGTGAGTTCCTGAGGATGCTGCGGACTTTCCCCCCGATATCGTGTCCTTCCTGCACCGTCGCCTGCCCATTCACCTCCACGTGCAGTTCCACGAAATAGCTCGTGCCGCTCTTGCGAATCCGGCACTTGTCGAGATCGCGCACGCCCTCGACCCCGGCGGCCAGGGCCCGCACCTGCTGCTCGAATTCCTTGGCGGGGGCCACGTCCAGCAGTTCCCGGACAGCCATGCGCAGCAGGCTCACGCCGCTGAAGACGATCACGCAGCAGGCGAGCAGCGCCGCCCAGTCGTCGGCGGGCTCGTAGCCCGGGCCGCCGATGAGGCCGACCGTGATGCCCACGAAGGCGGCGACCGAGGTGAGTGCGTCGGCCCAGTGATGCCAGGCATCGGCCTGCAGCGAGATGCTTTCGGACTCCTCGCCGATGCCGCCGATCCACCGGGCGAGGGTCGCCTTGGTGCCCACGACGAGCACGAGCACCAGGAGCGTGGACCAGTGGGGCAGATGGTGCGGCGTAAGGATTTCACGGACGCTTTGCACGGCGATCAAGGCGGCCGCAGCGAGAAGCGCGACGGACGCGACGATGCCCGACAACGCCTCTGCCTTGCCGTAGCCGTAGGGGTGTCTTTCATCGGCTGGAGCGACACTCACCCGCAAGCCACCCCAAACCACGAGCGAGGTCACGATGTCGGCGGTGGACTCGATGCCGTCGGCGATGAGCGCGTAGGAGTTGCCGAAGAACCCGGCAAGGATCTTGATCGAGGCCAGCGCCGCGTTCACGGCCACGCCGACCAGCGGGACGGTCGAGAGCGTTGGCTGAGGGGGTTCGGCGTTTGTCATCAACGGCGACAGGAGGCTACATGGCTCGAAACCTATTATCCTGTCGCCGTCGCAAACGTCACTACCCGGGGCGTCGCAATGAGTCGTTCATTACGACCGGGGCTATCCGTTCGCCATTGGCGTATTGGCCATGAAAGCGGAACCAGTCTTCGGCGGAGAGGGCGTCCGGCACCACCTTCTTGAACGCTTCAGGCGTGCCACGAGGACCCTTTTCCACTTCGTAATACAGGAACATGTGGTGCAAGTCGTTGAGAAGTAGCCGCCGCAGAAAAATCGGCATGGCCAACTTGGCTTTGACAGGCACTCCACTCACCTTCGACAAGGCAGTGGCCACTTGGTTCAAGTCTCCCTGCCAGCCGATCACGTCCAGGCTCTTGCCGAGCCATTCCGCCCGATGGTGAAACTGAACTGCCGCCGCTCGGCCTATGTCATACGTCGCACAATACTTGCAGTCCTGGACCGACAGGAACTTGACGACGCCCTTCTTCAGCGGGTTCCAGTTGGCGGCATCGTCGAAATTCTCGAAAAATGCACACGGGCGGAGGATCGAGAACGGCACGCCTGACTGGCGAAGGTATTTCTCCACCTCCACCTTGGCCTTGAGATGCTTCGTGTGCTTATCGAAGCATTCGGCATCGGCCACGCTCATGAAAATGAGGTGCTCGACCCCCGCTGCCTTTGCCGCATCAATGGCATCACGTCCCTGCCGAAACTCCACGTCGGCGTTGGATTTGGCCGCCCGGAAGTAGTCGGTGATCACAAACACCTTCTTGGCACCCGTCTGTTGGAAAGCACGGTCCAAATCTGCCCGGATCGTGTAGTTGCATACGACCGGCTTCACACCCTGGCTTGCCAGCGGGTTGTTGGGCGACCGTGTGGTGCCGTAGACCTCGAATCCTGCTTCGAGCAGTGCACGGCAGACGTTGCGTCCAACCTTGCCGGTGGCATTGAGGACCAGAACTTTTTCGGCGGGCATGTGCAGTCCTCGGGTGAAGCGAGCGGCCAGGAAGCCCGGTAGATGACATGTAAACTATCGGCTTTGCGTCTGTGTTGCCTGAACGTTTTTTGCGGTGGAGCCACTCCCCGCCCGAGGCAGGTCGCAGCGACTACGAACGCAGACTCTGCCGTGCTTTTCCCAGGAGCGAAGAGAGTTGCTCAAGCTCGGCCCGACTAAGGTGCCCCAGGCAGTCGCGGTAGAGATCCGTCAGCGGTCCGTCGATCTTCTGGAGCACGGCCCTGGCTTTGGTCGTCAGATCCACATGAACGACTCTTCCGTCGTTTTCGCAACGGGTGCGAGTGACGAGGCCATCCTTTTCGAGCCTGTCGAGCAAGCCGGTCATGGCAGGCACGACCTGGATCATACGACGACGAATCTCGTCACAACGCATCGGGCGGCCTTCGCCCCGGAGGATACGCAGCACGTTGTGCTGCGAGCCGGTCAGTCCAAATTCTCGAAAGAGCTTGCCGAATCGGTTCTGGAACTGGTCGCTCGTGCGGGCGATGTTGAGCATCGCCTCCTTCTCAGGAGACTCGAACGGCTTCTTCTTCCCGAGTTCTTGTCGGAGGGATTTCCTGGCCATGGCGTAACCGTAGACGAACCCCGGAGTCGAGCGGAAGTTCGAGTCCTATTCCCCTGTCGCCGTCGCAAGAGTTCGCTTTTGGGGGGTGACGTAAACTTAGCCCCCCCGAGTAGGAATCACGCACAACTGCGTTATCCCGCTGAAAAACGATGGTTCTCGGAGACAGGCTACGCAGAATCCGACGCAGCCGGAAACCCGCAGGAAGCCGCACGCTGGCGAAAGTGGTTTGGCGCGTTCGCTCGTGGGCGGGGCACGTAGGCTTTGCCGCTTACCGTCGATGCGTGTGCGCTTGTGCGTATGGTCACGCTCGCTGACATCGAGGCCGCAGCCGTTTCGCTGTCGCCTGCTGAGAAGCAAGCGTCAATGCTCTTCTTGGCTTCGCGGCTTCGAGCTGAAGGTGCGATGCTGCCGGAACCCCGCGTGTTTTCGGCGGATGAGATGGCCCGCTGGATTGCGGAAGATGAGGCGGACATGCGCCGCCTGCGGGAGCAGCCGTGAGGCTGTTTCTGGATTCAAGCGTCATGATTGCCGACACCCTATGCCGTCGAAGAGACAGCTCGCAATCTCGCGGCCTTCCCGCCATCAGTCACCGCATCGTGGCTGAGGCTCCGGAGCCAAGTCGTTGTCGTCGATGATATCGTGACGATCGACAAGCCGGCCGTTTTTCCGGTGGAGAAGGACAGGCCTATTCTCTTCAGCGCCTTGGCATCGGCTGATGTTCTTCTGACGCTCGATCGCGTCGATTTCAGCCGCCTTCTTGGCGACCGATTCCATGGTCTTGCAATCATGACGCCCGGCATGTGGCTCTTGCGGGAGCGAGAGGCAGGACGCTTGGGACGAGTATGACGCGGCATGACCAGAGCGCCCCAGCGAACGGCCTGTGACGCGATGCGAGCCGGTGCGGCTCCTTGCGGAGAAAACTCCCCGAGTAGGATTCGTCACAACCACTGTTTTCTACGGGAATGGCGCGGGTTCTGCGAGAGGGCGACGCGGAATCCGACGCAGTCGAAAGTCAGCACGGAGCCGCGAGAGGTCGCACGCTGGCGGCGGTAGCATGAGCTCATCTTCTGATCGCCAGGGAAACTGCCGTGACCGCGTCCCGGATACTCGCTGAACTCAAAGAACGGCTTTCGGAAGCCTACGGCGAACGGCTGCACGCGGTTGTCCTCTTCGGTTCTGAAGCCCGTGGGGATGCCAGGCCGGACAGCGACATCGACGTCATGGCCGTTCTCGATACGTTGTCCGGCGACTACGGCGACGAACTGGAAAGAGGACTTGCAGCGGTGTATCCGGTTGCCCTGCGGATCGGTCGTCGCGTCAGCGTGAAGCCCCTGGCACGCGACGAGTATGAGCAGGGCGACAGCCCGCTCCTCCGCGAGGTACGCCGTTCGGGTGTCGCGGCATGAAGGAGTTCATCCGCAGTCAATGGACGAAGGCGATGCGTTCGCTTGCCGCCGCCGAGGCAACTCTCGATACCGACCCGGACTCAGCGGCATCGAGAGCGTACTATGCCGCGTTTCATGGGGTCACCGCGACGCTCGCGGGGCGCGGCATGGAGTTCACGAAGCACACGGCGGTACGGGCGGCCCTCCATCGGGATCTCATTCAATCCGGCGCTCTCTCCGTGGACCTCGGTCGTGATTACGACTTCTTGCTGGATCTTCGTGAGACCGCCGACTACGGCGGCGTTGCCGAGGCGTCTCTCGCGAGTGCGACGAAGGCGATCGAGAAGGCGCGGACGATCCTGGCCGCGCCCCAGCCTCTTTTGCCGGAAGGCGCTGTCTGAAAGACGCCGCCCGCAGGAGGACGCGTGAGTTCGCACCGGGGCCCTGAGCGGTGTTCGGCAAAGGGCCGCGGCAGATGAACCCGCACTCCGGCATCTACCCAGCGATCATGCCGCGGCGGAGCCGGGCTCCGGGATCGCAGTCGGTTACACCAGGAAGCCGCACGCTGGTGAAAGCGGTTCGGCGCATGCGCTCGTGGGCAGGGCACGTGGACTTTGCAGACTGCCTTCAATGCGTGTACGCTTGTGCGTATGGTTACGCTCGCTGATATCGAGGCTGCTGCCGTTTCGCTCTCGCCGGCTGAGAAGCAAGAGTTGATGCTCTTCCTGGCGTCACGGCTTCGGGCTGAGGGTGCGGCGCTGCCGGAACCCCGCGTGTTTTCGGCGGACGAGATGGCCCGCTGGATTGCGGAAGATGAGGCGGACATGCGCCGCTTGCGAGAGCAGCCGTGAGGCTGTTTCTGGATTCGAGCGTCATGATTGCCGACACCCTATGCCGTCGAAGAGACCGTTCGGAATCTCGCGGCCTTCCCACCATCAGTCACCGCGTCGTGGCTGAGACTCCGCAGCCAGCTCGTCGTCGTCGACGATGTCGTGACGATTGACAAGCCCGCCGTCTTTCCCGTGGAGAAGGACCGACCAATTCTCTTCAGCGCCTTGGCATCGGCCGATGTTCTTCTGACGCTCGATCGCGCCGATTTCAGCCGCCTTCTTGGCGACCGGTTCTATGGTCTCGCAGTCATGACCCCCGGCATGTGGCTCTCGCGCGAACGAGAGGCAGGACGCTTGGGACGAGTATGACGCGGTATGACCAGAGCGTCCCAGCAAACGTCCTGCGACGCGATGCGAGCCGGTGCGGCACGCTGCGAAGAAAGCTCCCCGAGTAGGATTCGAACCTACAACCTACCGGTTAACAGCCGGCCGCTCTACCGTTGAGCTATCGGGGATCGTCGCTGCGAATCGTAGCGTATTTCCAGCCTGGAATCGATATCGGGCCGGGGGCTCAGTCTTCCGCAGGTTGCCGGATTTTTTCCAGCACCACCGCGTTGCCCTTGGTGTTGTAGGCGATGCGGGTCATGAACGACCGCATCAGCATCACGCCCCGCCCGCTCGGTGCCTCCAGTCGCTCGTCGGCCGTGCAGTCGGGCAGGCTGTCCGGATCGAAGCCCGCCCCCTCGTCGCTGATCGAGATGCGCACCGCGTCGGCCGACACCTCGCACTCCACATGCACCTTCTTCGCAGGGTCGAGCTTGTTGCCGTGCACGATCGCGTTGACGATCGCCTCCTCCGCCGCGAGGTGAATCGCGAAGATGTCGGACTCCGGCCAGCCGTAGGCTCCGAGCCGCTCCAGCACCGCGTCGGTCACGGCGCGATTGGCGCCCCGCTCGCTCGGCAGGTCGACCGCGAGTCGCCAACGATCCGGCGCGGGTTGTGCGGCCATGGCGTCCACCTCGCCCGCCACGGTTCAGAAGGCCGAGATCGCCTCGGCCTCCTCGCCGCGGATGTCGAACACCTTGTTGAGCTTCGTGATCTGGAAGACTTCCATGATCTCCGGGCGGATGTTGCTCATCTTCATCCGCCCCTGCACAGACTTCACCTTGCGATCCAGCGTGATCAGCTTGCCGAGGGCGGCACTCGACAGGAAGTCGACGTCGGCGAAGTTGAGCAGGATGCTCCGCCGATTGTCGCGCTCCACGAGTGCGAAGAGCTCGGAGCCCAACTCCTGGATACCCGCCTCGTCGAGGATCTTGCGGTCGACGAACTTGACGACGGTGACGTCGCCGATCTTCGAGACGTCGATCCGCTTGTGGGTGGACATGGACGGCGACCTGGCGACGCGACGAACAAATCTCTGCTCCGTTGGGCAGCGTAACGGCTGGAAAACCCCTTTGCCATGCAGACCCGTGAACGCCGGACCGGCCCATGCTGCGGCAGCCGCCCGGGAGCAGAGCGCCATCGTCGCTGCCAAACTGGCAGAGCACCTCGGGCGACGGTTCCTCGTGCCTATAGCCCCCGAGGCGAGCCGGCCGGGAAAAGCTGCGAAAAATGCTGCTTCCCCGATTCGCCCCCGGTTCCGGCGCGCCAGTTGCTTTCGGAGCCGGGGTCGGTTCGTTTAGAGGCCGGTTTGGGCAGTCCACGCTCGACCGGCCTTCCATACCGATCGCCCCTCCGCGGGGCGCAACGCATTCCCCTGAAGAGAGCCCACGAGGAACCCATGTCTGCCACCGCCACGAAGCCCGCGAAGAAGAAGGCCACGCTGATCCCCCTCGGCGACCGCGTCGTCGTCGAGCGCGAGGAGAGCGAGCAGAAGACCGCCGGCGGCATCCTGCTGCCCGACTCCGCAAAGGACAAGCCCGCCCGCGGCGTCGTGGTGAGCGTCGGCGAGGGCAAGATCGACTCCAAGGGCCAGCGGCACCCGCTGCAGGTCAAGCCCGGCGACCGCGTGGTGTTCACGAGCTACGCCGGCGAGCCGTTCAAGGTCGGCGACGACGAACTGCTGCTGATGCGCGAGGACGACATCCTCGCCGTCCTCGGCTGATCCCATCCCCGTTCCACTCACCCATCAACCCCAGACACGTCATCCCCCAGGAGTTTGAGACATGGCCAAGATGATGGCATTCGACCAGGAGGCCCGTGAGGCGATGCGTCGCGGCGTCGCGAAGCTCGCCCGGGCCGTGAAGGTGACACTCGGCCCGAAGGGCCGCAACGTCATCCTCCAGAAGAGCTTCGGCTCGCCCACCGTCACCAAGGACGGCGTGAGCGTCGCCAAGGAGATCGACCTGGAGGACGTCTACGAGAACATGGGCGCGCGGATGGTCCGCGAGGTCGCCAGCAAGACCAGCGACGTGGCCGGTGACGGCACCACCACTGCCACCGTCCTCGCCGAGGCGGTCTTCAACGAGGGCCTCAAGGCCGTGGTCGCCGGCGTGAACCCCGTGCAGATGAAGGCCGGCATCGAGAAGGCCGTGGCCGACATCGCCGGCAAGCTCAAGGAGATGGCCATCCCCGTGAAGGGGAAGAAGGAAATGGCCCAGGTCGCCGCGATCGCCGCCAACAACGACATGGAGATCGGCGAACTGCTCGCCGAGGCCATGGACAAGGTCGGCAAGGACGGCGTGATCACGGTCGACGAGGGCAAGAGCCTCAAGACCGAGATCGAGTTCGTCGAGGGCATGCAGTTCGATCGCGGCTATCTCTCCCCCTACTTTGTCACGAACCCGCAGCAGATGCAGTGCGTGCTCGACGATTGCTACATCCTCGTGTTCGAGAAGAAGATCTCGAGCGTCAAGGACATCGTGCCGCTGCTCGAGGCCGTGGTGAACTCGGGCAAGCCGCTGCTGATCGTGTCGGAGGAGGTCGACGGCGAGGCGCTCGCCACGCTCGTCATCAACCGGCTGCGCGGCACCTTCCAGGTGTGCGCGGTGAAGGCCCCGGGCTACGGCGATCGCCGCAAGGCGATGCTCGAGGACATCGCGATCCTCACCGGCGCCTCGGCCGTGTTCGAGAACCTGGGCATGAAGCTCGAGAACCTCGGCCTCGCCGAGCTGGGCCGGGCCAAGAAGGTGATCGTCGACAAGGACAACACGACGATCATCGAGGGGGCCGGCAAGAACTCCGAGATCAAGGCCCGGATCGAGCAGATCCGCCGCGAGATCGAGGCCTCCACGAGCGACTACGACCGCGAGAAGCTCGAGGAGCGGCTGGCGAAGCTCGCCGGCGGGGTGGCCAAGATCAACGTCGGGGCCGCGACCGAGAGCGAGATGAAGGAGAAGAAGGCCCGCGTCGAGGACGCGCTGCACGCCACGCGGGCGGCCGTCGAGGAGGGCATCCTGCCCGGCGGCGGCGTGGCGCTCGTGCGGGCGACCTCGCAGCTCAAGCCGCGGGGCCTCTCCGACGACGAGACCGTCGGCTACAACATCGTCGTGCGGGCCTCACGGGCTCCGCTCACGATGATCGCGGCCAACGCCGGCCAGGACGGCTCGATCGTGTGCGAGAAGGTGCTCGGCGGCTCGGGCAACTTCGGCTACAACGCCGCCACCGGGGAGTACGAGGACCTCGTCAAGGCGGGCGTCATCGATCCGGCGAAGGTGACCCGCACGGCGCTGCAAAACGCCACGAGCGTCTCCACGCTGCTGCTCACGAGCGACGCCCTGATCGCCGAGAAGCCGAAGGAGCAGAAGTCCAAGTCCGGGGGCCACGGCCACGGCGGCGACTACGACATGTACGAGGTTCACGCGAAACACGGGCATGCTGCCCGTTTTCGCTTGGGCCGGCGCGGGCACAGCCAAGGTGGGCCCGGCCGGCCGGGCGGTCGCACGTCCCGGCGACCGCGGCCGCCGCGGAGCGGCGGCTCGGCGACTCGCCTGCGGCGAGCGTCGCCGGAGATCGCCCGCACAGCATCGCACGGACGTCTGGAACGGGCGTCAGGGCCGCCTTGGTTTCTGCGTCGTGAGGTCGTCGAGCGACACGAAGCCGTCGGTGCCTGGCGGCGTGTCCGCCTTCCCACATGCCGGCGCGGCCAACTGCCGCCAGAACGTCCGCACGAGCCACAGCCCGGCGGCGACGGCGACAGTGATGGCGATGACGTCTTGCACAGGCTCTCCGTGTCTCGTCAGAAGTTTAACCAGCGCCATGCTCGCCGAATCCCAAATGCACGAGGGGGTTACCCATGCCCCATGAGCCGGCGTAGGCGGCCAGCGGAGCCATGGATGGCGGAGCGCAGACGCCTCCGAGTGAGCGCAGGCCCGGAGGGCCGGAGAGAACGTCCGGCGACGGGGCGTGGGTAACCCCCTCGTGCATTTGGGATTCGGCGAGCATGGCGCTGGTTAAACTTCTGAC
>JBJTDZ010000113.1:0-9916 GCA_046092585.1 Pirellulales bacterium
TGGCAAGACCACCGCCGAGCCGTCCCCGGCGGCCGACGGTTCCACCCCCTGAAGAGGTTGTGCCCGGGAAGCGTAACCGCGTCAGCGGTACGACTGCGTCACATCCGGCGTGGTCCCCATCGCTCACGCGATTGGGCTTCCACACCAACGCTCTCACCGACGCTACGCCCCACGCCGTGCCCGGGAAGCGTAACCGCGTAAGCGGTACGACTGCGTCACATCCGGCGTGGTCCCCATCGCTTACGCGATTGGGCTTCCACACCAACGCTCTCACCGACGCTACGCCCCACGCCGTGCCCGGGAAGCGTAACCGCGTAAGCGGTACGACTGCGTCACGTCCGGCGTGGTCCCCATCGCTCACGCGATTGGGCTTCCAAAGCGGCGATCTCACCCCACCACGTTCCGCGGCCGGCCGGCGACAAACGCGGCGAGGTTGCCCGCGGCGATCTCGATCAGCCGCCGACGGGCGTTTCGCGTGGCCCACGCCACGTGCGGCGTGATGATGCAGTTCCTCGCCGCGAGCAGCGGATTGCTCGCAGGCGGCGGCTCCACCGAGAGCACGTCGACCGCCGCCCCCGCGATCCGGCCCGCATCGAGCGCCGCCGCGAGCGCGGCCTCGTCCACGAGCGGCCCCCGGGCCGTGTTCACGAGAAACGCCGTCGGCCTCATGAGGCCGAGCCGGCGGGCGTCCACGAGACCCCTGGTGTCGGGCGTGAGCGGGCAGTGGAGGCTCACCACGTCGCTCTCGCGAAAGAGCGTGTCGAGATCGACGCACTCCGGATCGGCGGCAGCCTGGCGGCGGTGGTAGAGAATCCTCATGCCGAAGGCCCGCCCCACGTCGGCCACGCTCCTGCCGATGCGGCCGTAGCCCACGATGCCGAGCGTGAGCCCGGCGAGTTCCACGAGGTCACCATCCCAGTAGCAGAAGTCGGGGCATGCCGCCCAGCGGCCCGCGTGCACGGTGGCGTCATGGTGGCCCACGCGGTTGGTGAGTTCCAGGAGGAGGGCGAACGTGGCCTGCACGACGTTGGGGGTGCTGTATTCAGGCACGTTGGCCACCACGATGCCCCGCTCCCGTGCGGCGGCGACGTCGACCACGTTGTAGCCCGTGGCGAGCACACCCACGTACTTCAGCCGGGGCAGTGCCGCGAAGTCGGCCGCCCCGAGCACGGTCTTGTTGGTGAGCACGGCCTCGGCATCGGCGGCCCGCGCGACCACGTCGGCCGGTTCCGTCCGGTCATGCACCTCGAGCGTGCCCAGCCGCCCCACCGGCTCCCACGACACGTCGCCGGGATTCGTCGTCAGTCCATCGAGAATCACGATCTTCATGACACCCTCAGTATCGTGCCGCCCCCGAGCACGAGCGAGGGCCGTGCTTCGCAGGCGGATTGCCATGCCGGATCCCACTGCCGCTCCGACGTTTCGTTCGTGAGGCGAAACCATTCCAGTTTTGCGACGATCGAGTCCTCCGCGGTGGCGACCGGAATCACCAAGCCATCGTCGCCTCCAAGCGGCTGCGCCGTCGCTCGCTCCATGGCCATCTGGTCGAACGGTCGCCCCCGGCTCACGAACACGTCGACCCGACGTAATATCCCACTCCCAGCCTGTGAAACGCCTCGGCGGCCGGGGTCACACGCCGAAAGCACTGGAGGTGCAACTCCTTCGATTCGGCTGTTGTGTCAGTCGTGTAGGTGGGAACGCCCATCATCCGGTTCTCCGGGCCAAAGTGTATCCTGACGCCACCGCCGGCACCGCCCCGTGTAGGTGCAGGTTGTCCAACCTGCACACGAAGAACCGCAGGTTGAACAACCCGCGGCTACAGGTTGAGCCTTCCGCAGGTTGAACAACCTACGGCTACAGGTTGAGCCAACCGCAGGTTGAACAACCCGCAACGCCGGCCGAGGCACGGCGCTCGGTGCGGGACGGGGTAACGCAGCACGCGGCACGGGCGTGGGCGATGACGAGGATGGCGAAGGGCTCTCGGTGAGCGTCGGCGCTCTCGGCGATCTCGGGAGCGGCGGCAGGCCGGCGATGCGCCCGGCGGCGAGAAGGTGGCCGATCGCGACGTGGCGAAGCGAGGCCGCGAACTCGTCGACCGCGGCCTCGACTTCCTGTCACGTTCGCAGCAGTCCGACGGCCGCTGGCGGCTCGGCGCGTTTGCGGGGGCGACCGCCGCCGACATTCCGAAACTCGAATCCGACACCGCCGCCACGGGCCTCGCCCTGCTCTGCTTCCTGGGCGCGGGCCACGATCATTTCGAGGGCCCCTACCGCGACACGGTTCGCAGGGGCCTGGAGTTCCTGATCGCGGTGCAGCGGCCCGACGGCGATCTCTTCCTGCGGGCCGACGACCTCTCCAACAGCTGCGCCTGGCTCTACAGCCATGGCATCGCGTCGATGGCGCTCTGCGAGGCGGTGGGGATGACGGGCGATCCGCTCGTGAAGCCGGCCGCCGAAAGAGCCTGTGCGTTCATCGCGGCGAGCCAGCATCCCCAGCTTGGCGGCTGGCGGTACACGCCGCGGAGTGATGCCGATCTCTCGGTCAGCGGCTGGATGCTCGTGGCCATGCGGGCCGGCGACCTCGCGGGGCTGAAGACCGATCCCGAGGTGCTGCCGGGCGTGAAGAAACTCCTCGACGCCTCGGCCTCGCGGGAGGACGCCACCCGCTACGCCTACAACTCGCGAAAGCAGGATCAGCGCCGGTCGCGGCTGTCGCTGGCGTGCATGACGGCCGTGGGCGGGCTGATGCGGCTGCACACGGGCGATCCACCGGGCGACGACCGCGTGGTGGCGGCAGGCCGGGCCCTGGCGGAGGTCGAGCCGGCTTATGGCTCCTCCAGCGACAAGCTCCGCGACGCGTATCTCTGGTATTACGCCTCGCAGGTGCTCGTGCACACGGGCGGGGCCGACTGGGATCGGTGGTACGGGCGGCTGGTGGAGGTGCTGGCGGACCGGCAGGAACCCTCGGGTCCGAAGGCGGGCAGTTGGGATCCGCTGGGCCCGGTGCCCGACCGTTGGGGCGAATACGGAGGACGGATCTACGTGACCGCCCTGCACCTCCTCGCCGTGGAGGTGCCCGACCGCCACCTCCCCACCTATTCCGCGGGGAAAGCCGACTCGCCCACGAAAGCCGACCGGCCGTAAGGGCTCCCTCGGACGGCTCCGGATGAGCGGCGCGTCAGCCACCCGCGAGAAATCGCCGCACCGTCTCCACGAACGGCCCCGGGGCGTCGGCGTGCACCCAATGCCCCGCCCCCTCCAGCACCTCGATCCCGGCCCCGGGAAACAGCCGCCGGATCTCCGCGCGGTGCTCCGGCCGCACGTACTCCGAGCGGCCACCCACCACGAAGAGCGTCGGCCCGTCGAACGTCTGCCCCGCGGGAATCTCCGGGAAACCGAGGATCGTGTCGAAGTGTCGCTCGAGGGCGTCGAGATTCACGGTCCACGCCAGCCCCTCGGAGCCATTCACGAGGTTGAGCATCAGGAACCCGCGCACGGCCGCGTCGGGGATCGCCTCGACGAGCGCCGCCTCCACCTCCGTGCGCCGCGAGAAGTTTTTCAGCGGCACGGCCCGCATGGCCCGCAGCACGTCGATGAGCGTGCCGCTCGACCGCACCGGAGCGATGTCGACCACCACGAGCCGCTCCACGAGGTCGGGCCGCATGAGCGCCAGCGTCATCGCGACCTTGCCCCCCATGCTGTGGCCGAGCACGGCCGCAGGCCCGCCCACCTCGCGGTCGATCAGGCCGGCGACGTCGGCGGCCATGGCCGGATAGTCGTGCTGCTCGTCCCAGGGGCTCTCCCCGTGATTCCGCAGGTCGGCCACGAGCACACCCCGGTCCGCGGCAAGCCTGGCAGCCACACCGGCCCAGTTCCGTTTCGAGCCGAAGAGCCCGTGAAGGATCACGAGCGGATCGCCTGTGCCGAATCGGGCATGGGAAAGACTCACCGCCACGATCGCCTCGACAGATTGGCCGCGTCAACGCATTCGCCATGGAAGCAACGGCCCACGGCGGGCCGATGACACCGTGGGCACACTATACGGGTTCATCGGGTGGCCTTGATCCCCGTGACCAGCCATTCGATCCCGAAGCCCTGATACGGGTCACGAGCGATCCGTGTCAGCGATCCTCGCGAAGGCTCCGCGGCTCCGGGGCCGGCTTGAGCCGCCACTGGCGATAGGGCCGCTCGGCATCTTCACCTGCATCGTCGATCGCCCGACCGATCATGAGCCGCTCGATCGCCTTCGTGTCGATCACCCCCGCGCCGAGCGCCGGACTCGTGCCGCGGATCTCCGATCCGGCCACTCCCTCCGCGATCAGCGTCACCAGCCGCTCGGCCCCCACGCCCTGCACGAGCAACCCCGCGGGCCTGGCCGCCGGCTCGGCCGGCTTTTCGCCCTCGCCGCCGCCCTCGTGCTCCTGCGGATGCAGCCAGATCACGCGGGCTACCTCCGCCCGCGGCAGACGCTTCGCCTCGCCCCGCACGTCGATCGTGAGCGCCGCGTCGTCGAGCGATTCCACCCGGCCCCGCAGGTAGTCGCCGTCGCGGAGCCGCACCATGTGGGTCGGGGGCGAAGACCGCTGCGACCGGGGCAGCATCACCAAGCGGTCGAACCTTGCCCGCTCGATGTCGCGGGCCGCGACCGCCGGATCGAGTTCCACCGCCTGCACGAGCGTCGCCGGCACGTTCACGGAATCGCCATGGGCCCCGTCGGCCACCGGGGTGCGCAGCCGCAGCGACGCGCCGTCGATCGCCTCGACGGCACAGGGCACCACGTCGCCGCTCCGCAGGATCACCACCGCCGGGTAGCGGTCGGCGTCGGCGGGCTTCGCCACGACCGCTGCCAGCCGCGCATGCGTGGCGATCGCCTGCTCCAGCACGTCGCGGCCTGCCACGTAGATCAGGCCCCGCGTCAGGGCGATCTCACGAGCCTCGCCCCCCTGGGCCGCCACCCGCAGCACCACCGGCGAACCCACCCGGCCGCGCAGCAGGTTCATCACGGTGTTTGAATCGAGCCCATTCGTGGGCACGAACGCGCCATCCTCCCGTGGCTTGATCTCCAGCAGCCGGTCGCCCGGCAGCAGCCGGCCGTCGACCGCGGCGGCGCCGTCTTCGCTCAGCATCGTGACCACGAAGAAACCCCGCGGATCCTCGTTGACCATGCCGCCGATGCCGCCCACCTCCACCTCGGCATCGCCCACCACGGCCGGCCGGGCACGCGGCACATAGTCGACCGTGGCCGCAGGCTCGTCGCCTGCCAGCGGGCTGGCCTTCAGGCTTCCCTGCGGCTGCCAGGCGATTCCCGCGTTCCACGGCCCGCCATCCACCACGCAGCCCCGAAGCGAGGCCTCGCCGATGGTGAGCGTGCCCACCCGGCCCGGCAACGCCCCGGGCTGCCCGGCTGCGGCGAGGGCGATGAGCACCGCCAGGTCGGCAAGCGGCACGGCGATCACGTCGTCGCTCCCCTCGATCCGCATGCGAACCGCGGCGGCGTCCACGGCGACAAGCCTGCCCGCCAGCGTGCCGCCGCTGGCCCGCACGATGCGGATCGTCGGCATCGCCCCGGCGGCCGGAGCCTCGCCGGGCTCCGGCTGCTCCGGCTGCCGGCCGAGCACGATCTCGTCGATGTCGTCGATCGCGACCCGCACGGGTCCATCGGCCCCCGAGAGCACGACGGCCGCGTCGCCACCACCGACGAACGAGTCGAGCGCGGCCTCGATCGACCGGCCATCACGCGTGATCACCGTCGTGGCGGTCCGCTGGCCGACAGCCGGCTCGGCCGCCGTCCACTCCGTCACCCGCAGGCTCTCGAGGCAGACGTCGCCCGACGACAACGCCAGACGAAACCGCCCCGACACGCCGCGATCCGCCGGCGGCGGCACCGTCACCTCCGTCACGGCTCCGATCGTTCCTTCCTTCAACTCGCACACGCCCAGACGCCCCGCCGCCTGATCGACGAAGACGAGCAGCCGCACGCTCTTGGCCGCCTCCCCCGCGTCACCGAGCGGACAGGGCTCGACCACCGCCTTGGTGGCCTCTTCCCGGATCACGGCCGCCGACATGGCGCCGTCGGGGAGCCGCAGCCATTCCACGCGATACGGATCGGCGGCCGGCTGCTCGGCCGCGGCCAGGCTGATCCGCACCTCGGGCAGTTGCTGCCAGGAGAGCGTGAGATCGAAGATCGCGCGGGCGGGCGCGGCGACATCGCGAGACACGCTGCCCGACCGCGTGGCGACGAGCCTGCCCGCCTCGGAACGCCAGGCATTCGCCGGCAGCTGCTCCCAGCCCACGAGCCCCCCGGGACCCACGTAGCCGGCCGCCATTCCGCCCCCGGCCCGCGAGATCGCCTCGACCGTCTCGCGCCTGACCCGCACCGGCCCGGCGCCACCCGTCGGGGTCAGCGTGACGTGCGTCGCATCGACCGCGTCGAGGGTGCCGTCGAGGAGATTGCCCCCGGCGAGCCGAAACCGAAACTGGGCGACCGCAGCCGGAGGCCACGGCCCCGCGAAGCGAATGCCGACGATTTCGTCGAGACGAAACTCGAAGGGCTCCGTGAACGCGGGCGACCGCCACACGAGCGTGGCGCGGCCACCCGGATCGGCCTCCGGGGCGGTCGCGAGCGTCCCGGGCAGCGTGCCACTCCCCGGGAGATCGAGCACGCCGGCGCCGGGCTCGGAGGCGATCGCATGTGCCACGGACGCCATGCAGGCGATCCACGCCGCCAACAAGTTCACTCGTCGCATGCACGCTCCCCGAAGTTGTGCCGTCGCCATCGCCTCCAGAATACCCGAAGAGGGGCTCTGCACGCCCAATCGCGTGGCGTGCGGGGCCCCGCCTCTCACGGTTGCAGCGTTCCACGCGGTCACGGATACTTTGGCAGTTTCATCCATCGAGGAGGCTTCCTTGAGCCAGTCCCACCATGATCATCGCCACTACACGTGGCCGCTGATCATGTGCCTGTGCGGAGTCGACTACTTCAGCACGCTCGGCTACCAGCCCTCGATCGCCTTCGAGGGGGCCGGCACGCTCGCCCCGCTGGCGACCCTCGTGCTCGTGCTGGTCACGATCTTCGGCGCCCTGCCGATCTACAGCCACGTGGCCGGCGAAACACCCGACGGGGTCGGCTCGATCGGCATGATCGAGCGGATGTTCACCGGCTGGGGCGCGAAGCTCGTGGTGCTCGTGCTGATCGGCTTCGCGGCCACCGACTTCGTGATCACGAAGACCCTCTCCGCCGCCGACGCCGCGGCGCACCTGATCTCGAACCCCCTCTACGAGGCCCACGTCCCCACGTGGCTCCAGGGGCAGATGCCCACCACGATGTTCCTGCTGGTGCTGCTGGGCGCGATGTTCCTCAAGGGCTACGGCGAGGTGGTCGGCCTCGCGACGGTGCTCGTGATCGCGTTCCTGAGCCTCTCGTTCGTGGTCGTGGCGGCGAGTGTCTTCCACCTGGTCACCCACCCCGCCCTGCTCCAGCACTGGTTCGCCGAGATCTCGGCCGGCCGCTACCACCTCGAGCACGCCCCGCTCTCCGGCACCGGCCCCTGGGTCGCCATGGGGATCGCCGTGCTGGTGTTCCCGAAGCTCGCCCTCGGGCTCTCGGGCTTCGAGACGGGCGTGCTCCATATCCACATGGTCCGCGGTACCGAGGAGCAGCCCCACGATCAGGCTGCCCGCATCGCCAACACCCGGCGCATGATGCTCGTGGCGGCCCTGATCATGTCGTGCTTCCTGATCGGGTCGTCGCTCGCCACGGGCACCAACACGCTGATCCCGGCGGAGGAACTGCGGCTCGAGCCTGTGAAGGGCAAGGCCATGGACAGGGCGCTCGCCTACCTCGCCCACGGCGAGAGCCCGCACGCCATCTGCCCGCTCTTCGGCCGGGTGTTCGGCACGCTTTACGACGTCAGCACGATCCTCATTCTCTGGTTTGCCGGGGCCTCGGCGATGGGCGGACTGCTCAACATGGTGCCCCGCTACCTGCCCCGCTACGGCATGGCCCCCGACTGGGCCGGCGCCTACCGGCCGCTGGTGATCGCGTTCACGGTCATCAACCTGATCGTCACGATCGCCTTCCGGGCCGACGTATCGGCGCAGGGCGGCGCGTATGCCACCGGCGTGCTCGTGCTGATGACGAGCGCCTGCGTGGCCTCCTTCCTCCACGAGATGCGCAAGAAGCCCGAACCCCACCACGGCCTCGGGCTCCAGGCCCAGCGGGTGGGCTTCGGGCTGATCACGCTCGTGTTCATCTACACGACCATCGCCAACATCTACGAGCGGCCCGACGGCATCATCATCGCGTCGATCTTCATCGCCACGGTGATGGCGATCTCGTTCACCTCGCGATTCTTCCGCAGCGACGAACTGCGGCTCAAGGAGTTTCGGTTCGCCGACGACGTCGACCGGATGCTCTGGACCGACATCCTCGTGGAGGGCGCCTTCCGGGTGCTCGTGCCGCACCGCCCCGGCAGCCGTTCGCTGGCCGAGAAGGAGGCGGAGATCCGCCGCAAGCACCGGATTCCCGAGAGCGTGCCGATCGTGTTCCTGGAGGTGCACTACGGCGACGTCAGCGAGTTCCAGAATGCCCCCATCATCTCCGCCCGGCAGGAGGGCACGCGGTTCATCATCGTGGCCCGCGACGTGGTGAGCGTGTCGCACACGATCGCCCAGGTGGCGATCGAAATGACGAAGGGGGGCGCCCCGCTCGACATCATCTTCGGATGGAGCAAGGGGGGCAGCCTGAAACTCGCCCTCGACTACGTGCTCTTCGGGCAGGGCGACATCCCCAACCGCGTCGTCGACCTCCTCGACAAGGGAATCGCCGATCCGGCCAAGCGGCCCACCGTGATCGTGGGGTAACGACCCCGCCAGGGGCGATGCATGGTCTTCACGATGCCCTGCCGGCCACGCCACCCGCGGACGTGATCGATTGAAGCCCCCGAGTTCCGCCATCATCGGCGTCGACTTCACGTCGGCCCCTCGGCCGCGCAAGCCCATCACGGTGGCCGTCGGCACCCTCGCGGGCGGGCGACGCGATCCCGTCTACCGTCTCGAGGCGGTGCATGGCATCGCCGCGCTCGATGGCTTCGCGGCGTTTCTCCGTGAACCGCTCGGCTGGATCGGCGGCTTCGACCTGCCGTTCGGACAGCCGCGATCGCTGATCGAGCACGAGGGCTGGCCGACCGACTGGCGGAGGTTGGTGCGCTGGTTTTGCGCGGAGCCGAGGGATTCGCTTCGCGACGTGTTTCGGCGCTGGTGCGCGGGGCGGCCCGCCGGCGACAAGTTCGCGTGGCGAAAGGCCGACAAGCCCGCTGGGTCGAGCCCGGCGATGCGCTGGACCAACCCGCCCGTCGCCTGGATGATGCATGCGGGCATCGGCCGGATGCTCGACGCGGGGCTCTCGTTTCCGGCGCACCGCGTGGCCGGCCGCGGCTCGGGCCGCGGGCGAATCGCGCTCGAGGCCTATCCGGGTTTCACCGCTCGGCAGGCCTGCCGCCGGTCGTACAAGAGCGACACACCTGCCGCGCAGACGGCCGACCGCCGCGATAACCGGCGCACGATCCTGCGGGCGCTCGAGGCCGGCACGACGGGCCTCGATGTGCGGCTCGAACTGTCCCCGGGTCTGGCCCGGCAGATGATCGACGACGGCGCCGGCGATCTTCTCGACGCCGCGATCTGCGGTCTGCAGGCGGCCCATGCATCCATCCAGCCCGGCTACGGCCTCCCCCGCGACCTCGACCCGCTGGAAGGCTGGATCGCGAGCGTGCCGCCGCGCTCGGCCCGTTCCACGGCGGAAGCGTAACCGCGTAAGCGGTACGACCGCGAAACGCTGGACCCCGTCCCCATCGCTCACGCGATTGGGCTTCCCCGATGCGGTGCCACCTGCGACGCAACGCCCGGGAAGCGTAACCGCG
>JBJTDZ010000114.1:0-17264 GCA_046092585.1 Pirellulales bacterium
GTCGAGCGCGATCACCCGCTTGTTGCGCAGCGTCTCCGGCACGTCCGACTGCACGATGCGCAGCGCCAACCCCTCGGCGATCGCCGTCTTGCCGACCCCCGGCTCGCCGATGAGCACCGGATTGTTCTTCGTGCGGCGCGACAGCACCTGGATCACGCGGCGGATCTCGGCGTCACGGCCGATCACCGGGTCGAGCTTCCCCTGGCTGGCCCGCTGCACCAGGTCGATGCCGTACTTCTCGAGCGCCTGGAACTTCTCCTCGGGGCTCTGGTCGGTCACCCGGCTGCTGCCGCGGACGGCACGGAGCCCCGCCAGCAGATCCTTTTCGGCGACGCCGCCGAGTTGTAGGAGGCTCTTGGCCTTCGATGGCGTCTTGGCCAGCGCCAGCAGCAAGTGGTCGGTGGAGACGAATTCATCCTTCATCGCGGTCGACTCCGCGACCGCTCCCTCGAACACCTTCATCAGCTCCTGGTCGGGCTGCGGCTGCGACCCCCCCTGCACCTTGGGAAGGTGCGACAACTCCGCTTCGACGATCCGCTCCAGATGGGCCCGATCGACACCGATTTTCTCCAGCAGCGGGCGCACGATCCCCTCGCGCTCGGCGAGCAGGGCGTGCAACAGATGGACCGGCGTGGCCTGCGGATTGCCGCGCTCCGCGGCGGCGTCGATCGACCGCTGCACCGCCTCCTGACCCTTGATCGTGAACTTGTCGAAGCGAACCGCCATGACTCACCTCGTCGAACGTGTGTCCTCGTCGTGTGCCGACTCGTCGCGCCGTGCAACCGGTCCCACGGGACCCCGGGAGCGCCGACGGGCAGGCCGTCCGCCGCGAGCGACCCGAGGGCCTCGCGACGGGCGCCTGCCCGACGTCGGTGCGACCGCGGTGGGAAAACGCCGCTCAGGCGTCCTTCTTCACCTCGAACTCCGCGTCGATGGTGTCGTCGGCGGGGCCCTTGCCGCCGCCGGCCGCCGTCGCGTCACCGCGGCCGGCGGTCGCTTCGTAGAGCACCTTCGAGAGGGCGTGCGTCGCCTGCTCGAGAGCGTCGTGCGCCGAGGTGATCGCGTCGACGTCGTCGCCCTTGGCCGCCTCGCGCGCCTTGGTGACGGCCGCCTCGAGCGGCGCCCGGTCGGACGCGGAGAGCTTCGCCTCGTGCTCCTTGATCATCTTCTCGGTCTGGAAGCAGAGCGCATCGGCGCGGTTGCGGGCCTCGGCGAGCCGCTGCTTCCGCTTGTCTTCCTCGGCGTGCAGTTCGGCGTCCTTCCGCATCCGCTCGATCTCGGTCTCGTTGAGGCCGCTCGATTGCTCGATGCGGACCGACTGCTCTTTGTTGGTCCCGAGGTCCTTGGCGCTGACGGCCAGGATGCCGTTGGCGTCGATGTCGAACTTGACCTCGATCTGCGGGGCACCCCGCGGCGCGGGGGCGATGCCCTCGAGGTTGAACTGGCCGAGGAGACGATTGTCCTTCGCCATCGGCCGCTCGCCTTGGTACACGCTCACCGTGACCGCGGTCTGGTTGTCGGCGGCGGTGCTGAACACCTGCTTCCGCTCGGTCGGGATCGTGGTGTTCTTCTCCACGAGCTTCGTGAAGATGCCCCCTTCCGTTTCGATGCCGAGCGACAGCGGGGTGACGTCGAGGAGGAGCACCTCCTGCACGTCACCGCCGAGCACGCCCCCCTGGATCGCGGCGCCGAGGGCGACGACCTCGTCGGGGTTCACGCCCTTGTGGGACTCCTTGCCGAAGATCTTGCGCACGAGCTCCTGCACCTTCGGGATGCGGGTCGAGCCGCCGACCAGCACCACCTCGTCGATGTCCTTCGGGTCGAGCTTGGCGTCCTTGAGCGCCTGGAGCACGGGGCCGCGGCACCGCTCGACCAGGTGATCGCACATCTGCTCGAACTGCGCCCGCGTGATCGTCATCTGCAGGTGCTTCGGGCCCGAGGCGTCGGCCGTGATGAACGGCAGGTTGATGTCGCTGCTCTGCGCGCTCGAGAGCTCCTTCTTGGCCTTCTCGCAGGCTTCCTGGAGCCGCTGCATCGCCATCGGATCCTTCCGCAGGTCGATCCCCTGCTCCCGCTGGAACTGATCGGCGACGTGGTTGATGAGCGCCTGGTCGAAGTCATCGCCGCCGAGGTGCGTGTCGCCGTTGGTGCTCACCACCTGGAACACGCCATCCTTCGAGACGTCGAGGACCGACACGTCGAACGTGCCGCCGCCCAGGTCGAACACGGCGATCTTCTCGTCCTTTTTCTTCTCGAGGCCGTAGGCGAGCGCCGCGGCCGTCGGCTCGTTGACGATCCGCATCACCTCGAGGCCCGCAATCTGGCCGGCATCCTTCGTCGCCTGACGCTGGGCGTCGTTGAAGTAGGCCGGGACGGTGATCACCGCCTTGTTGACCTTGTGGCCGAGGTAGGCCTCCGCCGCCTCCTTGAGCGACCGCAGCACCTTCGCCGAGATCTCCGGGGGCGTGAACTCCTTGTCGCCCGCCCTCACCTTCACGTAGTCCTGCGGGCCTCCGACGACCTCGTAGGGCACCATCTTCTCCTCGTTGCCCACTTCGTCGTGCCGCCGACCCATGAACCGCTTGATGGAGTAGATCGTCCGCTTCGGGTTGGTGACGGCCTGCCGGCGAGCGATGTCGCCGACGAGCGTCTCGCCCTTGTCGTTGAAGGCCACCACGCTCGGCGTGAGACGGTTGCCCTCCTTGTTGGCGATGACCTTGGGCTCCTTGCCCTCCATCACGGCGACCACCGAGTTGGTGGTGCCGAGGTCGATGCCGATGATCTTTTCGCCCTGCTTGGTTGCCATGGTGAGGATCCCCTTTCTGGTGTGCGGTGACGGGCGGACGACCCGGTGGCCGGGGGCGACCCCGGAGCCAATGTTTCGGGCCGTCTGCCTCGCCCTGCCGGAGAAAGCAAAGGCCGTGCCAACGTCCCGGGTGCCATGCTCCCCTGCCGCACCACGGGCAACGACCGTGGGAAATCGGGGATTGAGCCGTATTTACGCGGCCCCGAGCCACGGTACAGTTGAGCCTGTGTCTGCCGGAGCCTGCGGCCCGTTTCGGCATGTCTGCCATTTTGGCCGTCCCCCTCTCCGTTGACTGAAGTTGGCTGCAATGGCCCGCTCTGGATCCGCCAAGGAAGACGATGCCGGAGGCCGGAAGCCGGGGCTCGCGCAGCTGCGTGGACAGATCGACAGGATCGACCGTGATCTCGTCGCCCTGATGAACGAGCGGGCCGAGGTGGCCCGCCAGATCGGTCATGTCAAGCGGTCGAGTGGCCAGGACACCTACGACCCGTCCCGCGAGGAGACGGTGCTCGAGCGGGTGGCCGCCGCCAACGCCGGACCGCTCTCCGGCGAAAGCGTGAAGGCGATCTTCCGTGAACTCATTTCGGGCTCGCGGGCGATCGAGCAGCACCTGCGGGTGGCGCACCTCGGTCCCGCGTGGACCTACAGCCACCTCGCCGCGCTGCATCGCTTCGGCAGCGCCGTCGACTTCGTGCCGGTGGCCAGCATCTCCGCCGCCTTCGAGGAGGTGCTGGCGGGCCACTCGCACTACGGCGTGGTGCCGCTGGAGAACTCGACCGACGGCCGCATCGCCGACACGCTCGACAACCTCTCGCGGCTGCCCGTGAAGATCTGCGCCGAGGTGCCGCTGCGGATCCACCACACGCTGCTGGCCGCCTGCGACCGCTCGGCGATCAAGGAGGTCTACAGCCGGCCTCAGGCCCTCTCGCAGTGCCGCAACTGGCTGGCTCGCCACCTGCCCGCCGCCCGTCTCGTGGAGGTGACCAGCACGAGCGCGGCCGCCGAGATGGCCGCGGGCCGTGGCGACGCCGCCGCGATCGCCAGCCGCCAGGCGGGTGTGCACCACGGCCTCGCGGTGCTCGCCGAAAACATCGAGGACGTGGCGGGCAACACGACTCGCTTCGCGGTGATCGGCCACGCCGATGCGAGCCGCACCGGCAAGGACAAAACGTCGCTGATGTTCGAGATCGAACACCGGCCGGGCGGCCTGGCCGACGCGCTCGCGATCCCCAAGCGGCAGAAGCTCAACCTCACCTGGATCGAGTCGTTTCCGCTGGCGGGCGAGGGCCGCGGCTACATCTTCTTCGTGGAGTTGGAGGGACACCGCACCGATCTTCGCGTGCGCCGCGCGATCGCCTCGCTCGAGAAACGGTGCAAGCGCGTGGTGATCCTCGGGTCGTACGCCGCCGCGGCGGCCGTGGGCTGAGCGGCCCGCGGCCGACATCGCCGCCGCTGCTTGTGGCGCTTTTCGGGGTCGCTACCCTAGGAAGCCTTCACAAGCCCATTTCGCGATACGAAAAGGATCTCGCATGGCCGCCCCGCGGAAGACGATCGTCGCCGGCAACTGGAAGATGAACCTCGATCGCGCCAAGGCCCGGGAACTCGCGGCCGCCGTGGCGGCCCGCGTGGCGGAGGCAGGAGCAACGGAGCTCGTGCTCTGCCCGCCGGCCGTGTACGTCGATCTCGTGGGCGGCACGCTCGCGGGAAGCAGGGCGGCCGTGGCCCTCGGTGCGCAGAACATGCACGACAAGCCGAGCGGTGCGTTCACCGGCGAGGTCGCGCCGTCGATGCTCGTCGACCTCGGCTGCCGCTACGTGATCCTCGGTCATTCCGAGCGGCGGACGCTCTTCGGCGAGACCGACGCGATCGTGAACGCCAAGACGAAGGCGGCCCTCGCGGCCGGTCTCACCCCGATCGTCTGCGTGGGCGAAACGCTCGAGGAGCGGGAGGCGGGCCGGACCGCCGACGTGGTCACCACGCAGGTGCGAGGCTCGCTCGCCGGGCTCTCGCCGGCGGACGTCGACAAGGTGGTGATCGCCTACGAGCCGGTATGGGCGATCGGCACCGGCAAAGTGGCCACCCCGCAGCAGGCGCAGGAGGTTCACGCCCTGATCCGTTCGCTGCTCGGCTCAATTGCCTCGCCTGCCGTCGCCGCCACCGTGCGGATCCAGTACGGCGGCAGCGTGAAGCCCGACAATGCAGCCGACCTCGCGGCCCAGCCCGACATCGACGGGGCGCTCGTCGGCGGGGCGAGCCTCAAGGCCGACGATTTTCTGGGCATCGCCAAGGCGTTCGGCAGCTGACCGGCCGGCGGACCGCGATGGCGCGACCGGGGTAGCCTCCACGGGCACCGTGGGCTACGCTTTGCGACTTCACGGTCCCTTCGTGTCCGCCCCGGAGCCCCGTCCGTTCATGACTGCCCTGATCCGTTTCGGCCTCGGCTTCCTGCTCGTCTTTTCGTCGTTCTTCCTGATCGCGCTGGTGCTGATCCAGCGGGGCCGAGGAGGCGGCTTGGCGGGCGCGTTCGGTGGCGCGGGTGGGCAGAGCGCGTTCGGCACGAAGGCCGGCGACGTCTTCACGCGGATCACGGTGGTGGTGGCGGCGTGCTGGATCCTGCTGTGCATCCTCGCGATCAACGTGCTCGGCCAGCGGCAGTCGCTCTTCAGCCCCACGCTCGGTGGCACCGCCGGCCAGCAGGTGCCCTCCACGATTCCGGCCACTGGGCAGCCCGATGGCCCGGCCGCACCCGCCGAGTCGACGCCGGCCCAGCCCGCGGAGCCGGCCGCCGAACCAGCGTCGGCCCCCGAGGCTCGCAAGGCAGATGCCGCGGCGGCTTCGGCCCCGGTTCCTGCGACCGCCGAACCGGCGAAGTAGGCATGGCCGCGAGCATGACGGGCTGCGGCACGGGGGCGGCGTCGGGCGATGCCGTCACCTGCCGGGTCGAGATCCGCGGCGTCAACGGCAAGCAGTTCAAGTTCACGGTTCGCAGCCGGGAATCCTTCGCGGGCCTCGAGCCCCGCCTGGAGGCTCTCGTGCGGCAGCGGGTGCGGCGGGGCACGCTGCACCTCGTTCTCGACATCAGTGGTGGTGTTGCGGCCGCGGGACGTCGGCTCGACCGCGGGCAGCTGGAGGCCTACCTCGACGATGCCGAGGCCCTCTGCTCGTCTCGCAACCTGCCGCTGCCGCAATCGCTCGATGCCATCCTCTCGCTGCCCGGCGTGGTGGTGGAGGCGGCTCCCGATGCGCGGGCCCTCGACCGCGCCTGGCCGCTCGTCTCGCGGGCCGTTGCCGAGGCGCTCGATGGTTTCGAGCGGATGCGGCGCGACGAGGGGGCGAGCCTCGCGGCCGACATGCGGGCGACCTGCCGGGAAATCCTGACGCTGGCCGAGGGCATCCGGGGCCGCGTGCCCGAGGTGGTGGCCGCCTATCGCGACCGGCTGCTCGAGCGGGTTGCGAAGCTCGTGGCCGAGCGTGACGCCGGAGTGTCCGACGCCGACATCGCCCGCGAGGTGGCCCTCGTCGCCGACCGCACCGACGTGGCGGAGGAGTTGGTCCGCCTCGCCAGCCATGTCGAGCAGTTCGACCGGCTGCTCGACGACGAATCGCCCGGCCGGGCCCTCGACTTCCTCGCCCAGGAACTGGGCCGCGAGGCCAACACGATCGCCTCGAAGTCGCTCGACGTGGCGATCGCCCACGCGGTCGTGCAGATCAAGACCCTGATCGAACGGCTTCGCGAGCAGGCCCAGAACATCGAGTGACCGCGGGCACGCGGCGGCCGCTTTTCAAGGGGTTGCGGGCGCGGGTAGAACATCGGGATGGAAGTCCGCCCGGGCAAACTCGTCGTCATCTCCGGCCCCTCCGGCGTGGGCAAGACGACCCTGCTGCGGCGGCTGCTCGCCGACCTGCCGGAACTCGTGCCGAGCGTGTCGGCCACCACGCGGCCGCCACGGTCCGGCGAACGCGACGGGGTCGACTACCACTTCATCGCGGCAGAGGAGTTCGACCGCCGCAGGGCTGCGGGGGAGTTTTTGGAGTGCTGCCGTGTCTACGGGCGACAGCACTGGTATGGCACGCTGGTGGCCGAAGTGGCCCCGCGAATGGCCGCCGGACGGTGGGTCGTGCTGGAGATCGACGTGCAGGGTACACTCTCGGTTCTCGCGAAATACCCAGAGGCGATCACCATCTTCGTCGAGCCGTCGCACCCCGACCAGCTCCGTCAACGGCTCCAGGGCCGGGCCACGGAGTCGCCGGAGGCCATGGCCCGCCGCCTGGAGGTGGCCCACCGGGAACTCCGCGAGGCCCACCGCTACAAGCACCGGGTCGTGAACGAGCACGTCGAGGAGGCCCTGGCCGCCGTGAAGCGGATCCTCGCCGACGAGGGGTTCACGCCTGCCGCGTCCCGCATCGCCAGCCCAGCCCACATCACCCCCGAGGAGTCACGCACATGATCGACGACCTGCGCGAGGAAGAGATCGTCAACAAGGTCGGCGGCCGTTTCAAACTGTCGACGCTCATCCAGAAACGGCTCGTCGCGCTCAACGCCGGCGGTCGTCCGCTCGTCGACGTCGACACCGACGACAAGATGCAGATCGTGATCGAGGAGATCAAACAGGACAAGATCTTTCTCGATACGTCGCTCAATCTGCGAATCACCGGCGAATCCCCCGAGGCGGGCGGCCCGCTCGACTTCGACCCGACGATCCTGTGAGCCTCGCGGGCCGGGAGATCGTGCTGGGTGTCACGGGAGGGATCGCTGCCTACAAGGCGGCGGCCCTTGCCAGCATGCTCGTGCAGCGCGAGGCGGGCGTGACGGCCGTGATGACGAAAAACGCCCGGCGGTTCGTCGGCGCCGCGACGTTCGCCGCGCTCACCGGGCGGCCGGTGGCGAGTCGCAGTTTCGACCCGGCGACGCATCCGCTCGGCGGCCATATCGAACTGGCGGCGCGGGCCGAGCTCGTCGTGGTGGCGCCGGCCTCGGCCGACGTGCTCGCGAAGGCGGCCCACGGCGCGGCCGATGACCTGCTGACCACGCTGCTCCTCTGCGTGGAATGCCCGGTGCTGATGGCTCCGGCGATGAACGCAGCGATGTGGGAGAAGCCGGCCGTGCGGAGAAACGTGTCGCAGCTGGTCGCCGACGGCGTCACGATCGTGCCCCCTGGCGAGGGCTGGCTCTCCTGCCGGAAGTCGGGGACGGGCCGCATGGCGGAACCCGAGCAGATCCTCACGGCGATCGAGGCCGCCCTGGCCGTCGCGGGCCGGGCGACCCGCTCCTGACCCGCGGAAACCCACCCCATGGCCACGATCCTGCTCACGGCCGGGCCGACGCGGGCCTATGTCGACGACGTGCGGTTCCTCTCCAACGCGTCGAGCGGCCGGATGGCCGCCGCGATCGCCACGGCCGCCGTCGCCGCCGGTCACGAGGTGGTGATCGTGAGCGGTCCGGTACACGTGAAGTATCCGGCCCGGGCCCGGGTCATCCCCGTGGTCACGACGGGCGAGATGCTGGAGGCCTCGCTCGCGGAACTCCCGCGGTGCGACGGCGTGATCGCGGCGGCGGCTCCGTGCGACTTCGCGCCGAAGCGGCGGGTCGCCGGCAAGATCCCGCGGCAGGGCGCGGGGCTCACGCTGCGGCTGGCGCCGACCCCCGACGTGATCGCCACCCTGGCCCGGCGGGCCCGGCCCCGGCAGTGGTTCGTGGCGTTTGCCCTCGAGCCCGGGGCCGACCCGGCGCGGGCCTTCGCCAAGATCGAGGCCAAGCGGTGCGACCTCATCGTGGTGAACGACGTCACGGCCCTCGAGGGCACCCGCACGGCGGTCACCGTCTACGACCGCGGACACGCCACGGTGGGCTCCAAGAAGGGCACGAAGCGGGCGGTGGCCACCTGGCTCATCCGCCTGTTCACGAGCCGTTTCACCGGCTAAGAAAAATCCCCCCTTCCATCCGATCCCTCAGCAGCGAGCCCACCATGATCAAGGTCGCGATTCTCGGAGCCACCGGCTACACGGCGCTGGAGGCCATCAAACTCCTGCTCCGGCATCCCCAGGCGGAGATCGTCGCCGTCACGAGCCGGCAGGATGGAAAGACGCCCATCTCCGGCGTGCACCCGAGCCTCGTCGGCCGGCTCGACCTGCCGCTCGAAGACCTCGCGCCGGAGGAGGTGGGCAAGCGGGCCGACTGCGTCTTCGGCTGCCTGCCGCACTGCGCCAGCGCGGAGATCCTGCCGAAGGTGCTCGCCGCCGGAGCCCGCGTGGTCGACTTCAGCGCCGACTACCGGCTCGATGACGCGGCCACGTACCTCGAATGGTATGGCCACGAGCATCCCGACGCGGCGCGGCTCGGGAGCACGGTCTATGGTCTGCCGGAGCTCTTCCGATCCGCGATTCGTGGCCAGCGGCTCGTGGCCAATCCCGGCTGCTACTCGACCTCCGCCATCCTGCCCCTGGCGCCGCTCGTGAAGGCCGGCCTGATCGAGGCCGAGGACATCATCGTCGACTCCAAGAGCGGCGTGAGCGGGGCGGGCCGGCAGCCCAAGTTGATGACCCATTTTCCCGAGTGCAACGAGAGCATGTCGCCCTACAACGTGGGTCGGCACCGCCATACGCCCGAAATCGAGCAGATCGTGGCTCGCCACGCCGGCGTGCGGCCGGGGGTGATCTTCACGCCGCAACTCGCGCCGATGGATCGCGGCATCCTCTCGACGATCTACGCCAGGCCGACGCGGCCGCTCACCGAGGGTGACGTGATGGCCGTGCTCCGCGAGGCCTACGCCGCCGAGCGGTTCGTCCGCGTCGTCGACCACCTGCCCGGCACGAAAGACACCGTCGACACCAACTTCTGCGACATCACGGCCCGGGTCGTCCGGGGGCGGATTCTCCTCATCAGTTGCCTCGACAACCTCGTGAAGGGGGCCGCCGGGGCGGCGGTCCAGAACTTCAACGTGCTCTTCGACCTGCCCGAGACCCTGGGACTCCTCTGACATGAGCATCGCCGACACGCCGATCCGCCTCCCGATTCCCCCCCTGCCCCGTGGCTTCCGCGTGGGTGCCGTGCATGCGGGCATCAAGCGCAACGCCACCCGGGAGGACGTCACGCTCGTCGTCTCGGATCTGCCGGCCACCGCGGCGGGCGTCTACACGACGAACCTGGTGTTCGCCGCCCCGGTGGCGCTCGACCGATCGCGCACGCCGGGCCGCGGGTTCCGCGGGGTGGTCGTGAACTCGGGAAACGCCAACGCCTGCACCGGGAGACGGGGGTTCGACGATGCCCGCACGATGGCCGACCTCGCGGGCCGGGCGATCGGCACGGTGGGCGAGGAGATGCTCGTGCTCTCCACGGGGATCATCGGCGAGTTCCTGCCGATGGCGACGCTCGAGAAGGGCATCACCGCGGCGGCTGCGACGCTCGGCTGCGACGAGCGGGCGGCGGTCACGGCGGCCCGCGGCATGATGACGACCGACACGCGTCCCAAGCTGGCCGGCGGCTCGTTCTCCGCCGCAGGGACGACCTACACCGTCTTCGGGATGGCGAAGGGGGCGGCGATGATCGGCCCGAAACTGGCGACGATGCTCGGGGTCGTCATGACCGATGCGCCCGTCGAGCCGGCCGACGCCCAGCGGCTGCTCGCGGCCGCCGCGGAGGAGTCGTTCAACTGCGTGAGCGTCGACGGCCACATGAGCACCAACGACACCGTACTCCTGCTGGCCAACGGCGCGGCCGGCGGGGGGCCGCTGCACGGCGCGGGGCTGGAGTCGTTCGGTCGCGTGCTGCACGCGGTGTGCGAGACGCTCGCCCGCGAGATGGCGGACGACGGCGAGGGAGCGACCCACGTGATGCGGATCGAGGTGAGCGGCGCCGCCACCCGCGACGATGCCCGGCGGATCGCCCGGACGATCGCCGACAGTCCCCTGGTGAAGACGGCCGTGCACGGGGCCGACCCCAACTGGGGCCGGATCGTCTCCGCGGCGGGCTACTCCGGGGTGGCTTTCGATCCGACGCGCACGACGCTGCGGCTCAACGGCACCCTGCTCTTCACCGCCGGAGCCCCCGTGGGCTTCGATGCCGACGCCGTGTCGGCCTCGATTCGGGACAACCGTGAAACGCTCATCGAACTGGCCGTGGGCGACGGCCCGGGGCGGATTCGCTTCCATTCGAGCGACCTGACGGCCGAATACGTGCATCTCAACGCCGATTACCACACGTGACCGCTGCCGGGCGCGGGCCCGCGACGGCCCCCCCGGCGATGCGTAGAATGCCGCGTCTTGACGCAGGCCGGGCAAAAAGGTTTGCTCTGTCGCGTCCCGTTGTCCCAGAGTGCCCGCAATGTCCGTTGTCTGCCCGCCGGTTCCCGGCCTCTTCGACGTCCCCTCGCCACTCATCGGCTTCGTGCCGACGGCCGCGTGGCCGATCGCGCTGCCGCCGGCCGTCGTGGCGGCAGACCCCGACGAGGACGAGGAGGATCTCGGCGACGAGGAGGATCTGTCGATCTCGCAGCCTCCGACCGATGAGGAATCGGCATTCGACGACTTCGACGACGAGTTCGACGACGACTTCGAGGAAGACGAGAACGATCCCGACTGGGACCATCCCGACGACGATGGCGACGGCGAGCCGCCGCCTCCGGCGAAGGGAACCGGCAAGAAGAAGTGACCTGCGGCGGGAGCATCGGGAGACCACGCGATGTCCGGCCTCGACACCCCCCATCCGCCTCCCGATGAGCCCGATGCCGCCCAGCGCGGTCGTCGGGATCGGTCTCCCGCGCCGACTCCGTGGTTCGGCACGCTGGGGCAGCTTGACTTCGACATCGACTTCTTCGAGCGGCTGCTCGCCCGCTCCCCGGACTCCATCGATGTGCTGCGCGTTCTTGCGGAACTCGTCAGCAAGAAGGGGCTCGTGACACGGGCTGTCGAACTCGATCGGCGGCTCGTCGAGCTTCTGCCCGACGACTTCCTCGCCCGCTACAACCTCGCCTGCTCGCTGGCGCTGGCCGGAAGCGCTGACGAGGCGATCGACGCGCTCTCGCGGGCGATCCTTCTGGGGTACGACGATCTCGACCACATGGAGTCGGATCCCGACCTCGAGTCTCTTCGCAACCATCCGGACTTCCTCGCGCTGCTCGGCGAGTGATCGCGTCACGGGACGACCCGCTGGTGGGTTGATACACTCTCGGGCCATTCGTCCCGGCCTCTCGACCCTGGTGCAGGCATGCTCGACCAGTACGACAAGATCACGGAAGCGGCATCGTTCATCGCGACGAAGTGGCCTGCAGCGCCGAGGGTCGGAATCATCCTCGGCAGCGGCCTCGGCAGCGCGGCTGCGGCGGTCACCGACAAGGTGACGATCCCCTACGACCAGATCCCGCACTTCGCCCGCTCCACCGCCCACGGCCATTCGGGGCAGCTGGTCTGTGGCACGCTCGAGGGCGTGCCGGTCGTGGTGATGGAAGGGCGACAGCACGCCTACGAGGGCTATCCGCTCGCCCAGATCACCTTCCCGGTGCGGGTGCTGAAGCGTCTCGGAGCCGATCTGCTGGTCGTCACCAATGCCTGCGGCGGCCTCAATCCCCAGTATCGCACCGGCGACCTGATGGTGATCGAGGATCACATCAACCTGATGTCCGACAACCCGCTCATCGGCATCAACGACGAGCGGCTCGGTCCGCGATTTCCCGACATGTCGGCCCCGTACACGCCGGGCCTCGTCGACGAGGCGCTCGCGGTTGCCCGCCGCGAGAACGTCGTGGCCCACAAGGGTGTCTACGTGGCGGTCACCGGCCCGAATCTGGAGACGCGGGCGGAGTACCGGTTTCTGCGCACGATCGGCGCCGATGTGGTGGGCATGTCGACCGTGCCCGAGGTGATCGTGGCGGTGCACGCGGGCCTCCGGGTACTCGGGATCTCGGTGATCACCGACATGTGCCTCCCCGATGCGCTCGAAGTGGCCACCGTGGAGCACATCCTGGCCACCGCCCGGGCCGCCGAGCCGAAGTTACGGGCCATCATCACGGCGGCGGTGCGGGCCGAAGGCCGGCGCTGAGGTCGCTCGCTGCCAGATGGGAGAGGCCTGGTCGATCTCGGTCGTCAGCCGCGGGGCGACTCGCCTGGTGACGCGGCGGCCGCGACCGTTCCGTGACACTCGGCGGCGACGATCCGTTGGTCGACCGGGTACGGGAATACTTCCGCTGGTACTATGAGCATGGGGTGCGACTGGTGCGCCGTGGTGTGGCGGCTGCCCGCCTCGCCGCCTCATACGGCTGCGCTGCGGACACGCCGGTCGTGCACCTCCTTTCCCCGACGGTTGGCACGCCATGTTCGGAATGCGACGGCTCTTCGGACGTATGGCCGACCGGCCAGGTCGGCGGCTGTCCCCGGAGCACGTCCGCGGCGCCTCGCTCGTCGAGACCTGGCCCGCCACCAGCCCGACCGCCCCGCCCTCACGCCCCGTCGCCAACCCGTTGGAGACGTACTTCGATGGCGTCGCCGAGGGGCCGGGCGTCTGGAAGTGGCGGCATTACTTCGACATCTATCACCGCCACCTGCAGCGATTCGTCGGCAGGAGTCCCGTCGTGGTGGAGGTGGGCGTCTACAGTGGCGGCAGCATGCCCATGTGGCATGCGTATTTCGGGGCCGGCACCCATGTCCACGGGATCGACATCGAGCCTGCCTGCCGCGGCTATGCGTCGCCCACCACCACCATCCACATCGGTGACCAGGCCGACCCGGTCTTTTGGCAGGGTTTCGTTCGCGAGGTTCCGCAGGTCGACGTGCTGATCGACGACGGCGGCCACGATCCAGAGCAGCAGATGGCGACTGTCGAGGCGATCCTGCCCCACCTGCGGCCGGGTGGCGTCTACATCTGCGAAGACGTCACCGGAACCGACAACCGCTTCGCGGCGTTCACCCAGCAGTTGGCCGGCGGCCTGCACGCCTACGCCCCGACGTCGAGCCCCAGGGGGCACGTAAGCCCCGCATCCCCGTTCCAGGCGGCGATTCACTCGCTCCACGTGTATCCATTCGTCGTGGTGATCGAGAAACGCGACCACGCCACGACCGCCTTCAGCGCGCCGAAGCACGGCACGCAGTGGCAGCCGTATCTCTGACGATCGGCCGCCCTCGGGCGGGTGTCATACGGATCAGACATGAGCCTCAGGCGTCGGGTAGGGCTGGCTTCGTACGAGCCCAACGCCGTGAGGAGCGTCACGGTTGCGGGTCAGGCCTTGACCAGCATGCGGCCCGTGTAGTCGACGCGCTGCATGAGGTGGCAGCCACCGTGCTCCGCGAAGTACTCGTCGATCGCCCGCCTGGCGCCCTGCCAGTGGCCGTAGTCATCGACGATCAGGACGCCTGCGGCGCTCAGCCGGGGAAACAGGTGGCGCATTTCATGCCGTGTCGACTCGTACCAGTCCGTGTCGAGCCGCAGGAGCGCGATCGCTTCGGGCGCGGTGGCCGGGAGCGTCTGTTCCACCGGGCCCTTGACGAGGTGAATCCGCTCCATCGGATACCCCGTCGAGGCCATGGCCGCCCGAACGTCGTCCAGCCCGGCGCAGCACCATACCGACGTGGCATCGGATTTCGAAGCAGCGTGCAACTGCGACCGCGCCGACATGCCGTCGAGCGACCGATCGGCGTCCGTGGGCGGCGTCATGCCCTCGAAGGTGTCGAACAGGTGCAGGTCGCGGTCGCGGACCCCCATCTCGTTGAGCGCCATGGCGACGATCATGGAACTCCCGCCCCGCCATACGCCGCACTCGACGAAATCGCCCGGGACTCCGCGGCGAATCACGTAGCGCACCGCCTCGAGCAGGGCCAGTTGGCGTTCGATGCTCGTCATCGTGAACGCCGCGGCCCGCGTCAGGAGGCAGCGGTCCGCCGGGGACACGTCCGGAGGCCACGACCGTTCGGCCGGTGGTTGGATCGCCGGCGGGGACGATGACGGGCCGCCTCCGAAAAGCCGCTGCAGGCGTCGCGTCATCGAGGGAATCGTTGTCGTCATCAATGCTCATGCCGCGCGGAAGAGTTTTTGGAGCGCCCGTTTCGTGTCGCGCACCTGGTCGGCCACGCTGCCGGCGATGCCCCGCCGCCGCTTCCACGCCAACTGCCAGTCGCGTCGCCAGCCCCGCGCCCGCGACTCGATCCGGTGATACCGAGTGACGAGCTCCGGGCAGGCGGCCGTGTCGAACGGATCGCCCACGTCCGCGAAGGCCGGCTCCTCGCGGCGGATGGCCTCGCGCCAGGACGGCTTCACGGGCGTTCCATCGAGGAGATGCTCCGTCTGGCAGCCCCAGGCCGAGCACTCGGTGAATCCCGCCGACATGACATCGCGATGGTACCGCTCGACGAGTGCCTCCAGGCAGGGGATCAGGTCCAGCCGCGTGCGTGTCTGGTGCCCCAGGTACTCGGCAGGCTTGTGCGGGGTCATGCCGCTGAAGTGGAAAAGGAGCAGCGGATCGCCGTCGACGGTGACGTTGGAGGTCGAGATACCCCAGGTCGCGCGGCGTTCGAACATCGCCTGGGAAAGCGTCCAATGGCCGGCATTGATGCCGAACCTCCGGAGCACCTCGACGCCCGGGAACATCGCCGGCGCGAGGTCGAGCCACCTTTGATCGACGAAGAAGCCTCCGGCGATGTCGAGAATGCAGTGCTTGGCCAGCATCGACCGCCACCAGGCGGTGAAGGCCCGGGCGTCGGCATCGTTTCGGACGCCGAGGAACCCCGCGTTGTAGGCGCCGACGGGCAGAAAAACCGACTCGTGTGGCCTCAGTCCGTCGTCCGGCAGCGGCCGGAGGAGGTGGGGCGTGAGCACGAGCGAATGCCTCAGCAAGGCCTCCCACACCGGCGTCAGCGGTCCATACAGGGCCATGTCACCGTCAAGGTAGACGACCGCCTGGTAGCCCAGATGCTCCAGCAGCCAGCCGAACGCATGCGGCTTCAGGGCGCACGCCAGCTCAAACGGCGTGTACTGGAAGGCGAAGCGTGGCCAGCGCGGGATCCCCAACTCGTCGCCGTGGATGACCGTCGCGTCGGGAACGTCGGCCGCAGAACCGTCGGGAAGCCTGTCTGCGACGACGACGAAGCGGTCGGCATGCGGCTCGTGCAGGGCGCATTGCCGCATGAGTGCCCGGGCATAGGCGAGGTAGTTCCTGGTGACGATCGTCACGATGGCCCGTTTCGTCATGCGGGCACCCGATGGATCGCGAACCTCGTGCCCGCGAGATGGAAGCAGCCTCCATGCCGCTCGAAGAACTCGTTGACGGCCCTGGTGACGCCCGCGCACTCGCTGTGCTGCGGCTCCCAGGTGTAGTCGTGCCAGAGGATCCATCCGCCCGGCCGCACCAGCCTGAGCGCCGTGGCGGTGTCTCGCCTGGTGAACTCGTAGGTATGGTCGGCGTCGACGAAGACGAGATCGGCGCGACCGACGAGGTCGCCAGCCTCGAACGTCAGCGTGTTGGCGAATCGCTGTTCGATCATCGGCGCGTACCGCGTGCCCTGGAACAGGCATCCCACCTCGAACTCGGGCAGGCCCGTCCCGAGTCCATGCTCGTGCGTCTGCCGCTGGCCCGGTTCGATGTCGACCGTCACCACCCGGCCCCCGGGCATGTTGGCCGCGATCGCGAGCGTCGATCCCCCCCGGAACGTACCGAACTCGACGACGCATCGCGGGGCGGTCATGCGGGCGATCGCCCCGAGCGTGAGCAGTTCATGCTCGGGCATGGCCCAGACGTGGCTGCGGATCAGCCGGGGCAGCATCACGACCTCCGCGAGGTTCGCACCCGGCAGCACGTGGTCCAGCGGCACCGTCGGCAGCAGAAACTCGATGCCCCTGGCGAGTGCGTCGGCCGCTCGAGGCGCGGAGTGACGGCTCCGCCTGCCGAGCACCTTCTTCCATGCCTTCCGTGAAAACACTCTCATGCAAGCACGGCCGCGACCCGGTGGGTGCGTCCTTCCCCCGTTGGTGAAGAACTGCATCGTCGGAACGAGGGGCTTCTACCGATCCGCGGCCCCGGTGGCAATCCGGCTTTGGGCCCCAGGCGCACCCGCAGCGGGCGGTGGCGCTGCACCGGCGGTGAAAAGTGCCGGCAGCTTTCCGACGAGTCGCCGTACCACTCCCGGGGGCGGGGTGCCGGTCATGGCGGCGCATCCGGCCGCAGGATCCCCACGCGAAACGCTCGTGGTGGAAATGGGCGCCCCTGTGGCAATCCTGTTCGGCACGGGATATGCGTGGCGAACTGGCCCGTGTCGCTCGGTTTTTGACCGAGCTCTGCCGCCGGAGGTCCCCGCTGGGAAGCCCACTCTTGTGAGCGATGGGGACCGCGTCACCGGTGACGCGGGCTCAGGGCTGCCAATGCCCCGTCGCCGGACGTTCGCGTCGGGCATCACGCCCGCCGCTCACTGCATGTCCGCTGCGCTTCGCCATCCTGGCTGCGCTTGCTCCCATAGCCCGGCTCCCGGGGCACCGGCAGCC
>JBJTDZ010000115.1:0-24320 GCA_046092585.1 Pirellulales bacterium
GGCCTCCTTGTCTGGGGCCGCATCATCCCACTGGAAGGCAGAGGGCGCAAGATGGGAAAGCAGGGCGGGGGCGCGCAAGTCTCAAGTGGGGGCCGTATAAGCCTGCTGTGCCCCGCCTGAATAATCGCCAAAAACCTGGCATATCCAGTGAGCAGCCGTGTGGTATCGGCTGCCGTCACTCACACTGGATATGCCGCCGACCGACCGGGGAGAGCTCGTGCAGATCCACGACGACCGGGCAATCTTTCAGGCGTCGCCCGACGAGGAAGCTCTTCGGCTCCTCGAAGCGAGCGTCGCATCCCGCCCCGCCAGTCCCGGCTGTTGCTCCTCGTGATCCGCCCCGCTCGGCCGACGCTTGCCGAAGTGCCATTGGCCGAACCGTCTTTCACACCGCCTCGGGCCCGCGGACCCCGCGGTAGAGCTGCACCGCCTCCACCACCGGCATCACGAACACCCGTCCGCCCGAGTCGCCGCTCGCCGCGAGCACGGCCCCGAGCGTCCGCACGGTCTGGTCAACGAAGTCGGCATTGACGGCGATCTCCAGCATCACCTCCTGCGAGACTCGCGTCGTCGCATCACGGTCGTAGCCATGCACGTCGCAGACGGTCATCCGCGTGACCTGCACCGTGGCGAGCGCCTGCCGCACGCTTTCCAGGAGGCCCGGCTTGATCACGGCGACGACCAGCCGCATGGCGCCTCCCGGCTCGGTCAGGGACGGGCCAGGTCGATGCCGGCGTCGAGCACCTTGTCGATGCGGGCCTTGGCCTGCTCGAGGTGCGACCGGGAGTAGTCGTCGAGCCGTACGTCGGCCTTGGCGAGCAGCGCGGCGATCCGGCCGGAGAGCCCGCGGAGTTGGGTGGCGGCCACCGCCTGGGCGTCCGGCGAGGCCGCCGTGTCACCGAGGGCCACGGCCGACAGCCGCGAGAGGAAGGCCCGCTGCAGGCCGCGGCGGATGCTCGGGATCGCGGGGCGGCGGGTGGTGTAGTCGCCGGGGGGCGTGGTGTCGACCTCCGACATCACCGCCTTCGTGAGCCGATCGAGCAGTTCCGCGACGGTGAAGGCGTCCTGGTCGGCGGGCACCTTCAGCTCGCCGTCGAGAATCCGGTCGAGCGTCAGGGGATCGAGCAGCCGCGAGAGCACCCGATCCTGCCACATCAGGATCGTGTCATGGACGGGATAGTCTTCCCGGTCGGCCGACCCGCTGCCCCAGTGCGACCAACGGGTCGCCATCAGCTGGTTGTAGAGCTCCGGCGGGAACGAGAACGGCGCGGCTGCGAACATCTGCCGCTCGATCAGGTCGAAGGCCTCCCGCTGCCGGGTCGCCGGCACCACCGCGAACGGCGGCGGCGCGTTGGCGTCGCCCTTGTGGCTTCGCGACGTGACCACGCCCCCGATCAGCCGCGAGGCGGTGTGCATCGCCTGCCCGTGCGTCGCCAGCAGCACGCCGAACGCCTGCCGCACCCGGGCATAGCCCGGCGTCGTGCCGTCCTTGTCGACGGCGGTCATCCGCTCGGCGATCTGGGGCATCACCTGCGCCACCAGTTGGGCACGGCTGCGGGCGAACTCCAGCGGATCGCCCCCCAGGTCGAAGCGGTTCGAGAACGGATCGGGATCACCCCAGTCGGTGTCCTCGTCGGTGGCATAGGCGAGCGCCGGCTCGCCGCTCCGCCCGGCGATCTTCTCGAGTTCGGCCCGCTCGGCCTCCGGCGAGCCTCCCGGCAGCGGCTTGTAGCCATACTCGATCGCCCAGAAGTCGTAGGGACCGAGCCGGGCGGCATAGTAGTCGCCCTGGGTGCTGCCCGTCGGCACGATGTTGACGGGCAGGTAGTCCATCACGCTGGCGCTGCCCCCGTCGCGGGAGGTCTTGGACACGTCGTTGATGTCGGCGAGCGAACGCCAGGCGCTCGCCTTGAAGTTGTGCCGAAGGCCGAGCGTGTGCCCGACCTCGTGCATCGTCACGAACTTCAGTCCCTGGGTCACGAGACGGTCCTTCTGCTCGTCGGAGAGGCCACCCGGGGCGGTGGTGGCGAGCACCGTGGCCGCCAGGGCCGTCTCGCGGGCGTGGCCGGCGAAGAGCCGGCAGGCGAGGCAGCCGGACCCGCATTCCGCCCGCGACGAGCCGCCCGGGTCGGCGCCCGTGAGCAGCGCCACCGACTGGGGCGTGAACGTCTCGTACTCCCGCCGCCAAAACTGGAGGAAGTCGCCGTCGAAGATGATGTCGGCGTCGAGGATCTGGCCCGTTCGCGGATTCACCCGGCTCGGGCCCATCGCGAAGCTCTGGCCGGCGGTGATCCAGCGGAAGGTGTTGTAGTTGACGTCCTCGGGATCCCAGTCGGTGGCGTCGGGCTGCTGTCGCACCTCGATGGCGCTGGCGAAGCCCGCCTTCTCGAACGCCTCGTTCCAGGCCTCGATCCCCTCCCGCACCGCCTGGCGATGGCGGAAGGGCACCGTCCGCTCGATCCAGAACACGATCGGCTTCTTCGGCGGCGAGACCGCCGCGGCGGCATCCGCCTTCTCGAGATTCCAGCGGTTGATGTAGCGGACGAAGCGGTCTTCGTCGACCTTTTGCGAGAAGTCCTTGAGGGCGGTCACGAAGTATCCGACGCGGTCGTCGGCGAGCCGCGGCTTGTACGCATTCTGCGGCAACAGGCTGATGGAGTAGTGCACGTTGACCGTGGCGCCGCGGGAGTCGGGCACGGTGTCGATCTCGGCGCCGCCGCTCGAGCCGTAGGTGGCCGCCACCTCGAGCTCCACGTTGTCCGCAAAGCCCTTCGCGGCCGCCCAGGTGGAGCGGTCGGCGGCGAACGAAAAACCCGGCAGTTCCCGGCTGATCTCCGGCAGGTCGGTGAAGAAGATTTTCGCCAGATCGATCACCTGCCCGCCGGCTGGGCCGGTGGTCGCGATCGGCACGCTGAAGAGCACGCTGTCGGTGTAGGCGAGACTCACCGCCTTCTCCTCCGGGCTGCCCTTGTCGGCGAAGAACCGCACGTTGCGGCGAACCACGTGGATGCTGTCGTCCACCTTCCGGAACTGCCAGATCCAGTCGTCGCCGAAACCGAGGCTCATGCCGCCGAGAATCGACCGGTCGCCGATGCCCCTGGCGATCGACGGGAGGACGAGCAACTCCTTGCCCAGGAGGTTGTCGGTGAGTTCGGCGAAGACCTTGTCGTCCTTCCGCCAGAGCGGGATCAGGCCCTCGATCCGCTTCGCATCCTTGAGGAGCACGGCGAACGGAGGCTTGCCCGGCTTCGCGTCGGCGGGCGCGGCCTCTTTGGTGGCGGTCTGCGACTGTGTCTGCGGCGCCGGTTCGGCCTTCTGCGTGTCGATGTCAGCGGTCTCGTCGGCCCGGGCCGTGGCCGGACCGAGCAGTGCGAGAACCGCGGCCACGATCGGGGCGAGGCGGAGGTGGCCCCGGAGGATCGGAGAACGACGCATCGGAGTGGCTCCAGCCGGTGGCGACGCGGATGCGTCGACGGGTGATCCCCTGAAGCGTAGCATCGCGACCCGGCCCCCTCCAGTTTCAGGCCCCGGCGAGTTTCACCCGTGCCCGCTTCGTGCGATCGGCGGCTGCGTCGTCTCTGTGCCGCGTGGCTCGGCGACGACGTGGCGACGATCGACCGCGTCGAAACGAGCGGCTTCAGTGGGGCGCGGGTCTACCGCCTGGTGACCCGGGAGGGCGCCGCCTGGGCGGTGAAGTCGTGGGGGCCGGCGGATCTCGCCCGCATCTCGTGGGTGCATGCCCTCGTGCAGCACCTGGGGGATGCCGGCATCGACGAGATTCCGTGGGTGGCCACCCGCCGCGGCGAGACGGTCGTCATCGACGACGACGGCATCGCGTGGGAACTCGCCCGCTGGATCGACGGCGTCGCCGTGGAGTCGCCGTCTCTCGGACAGGCAGCCGCGGCGACGGCCTGCCTCGCACGAATCCACGTCGCCGCAGCGGCCTGGCCGGAGTGTCCCGTTCGCCACCAGCCGGCGGCCGCGGTGCGGCGGCGGCTCGATCACGCGGAGCGTCTCCTCGCGAATCCGTGGCGGCTGCTGCTCGAATCGCCGATGACGGCGGGCAGAGCCATGGCGGCCGACGTGCCCGCGCGGCTTGCGCGGGCCGTCGCGCTCTTTGGTGCCGGCGACGGCGCGCGTGCGATCCGCCGAGTTGCCTCCGCGCCAGTGCCCGTGGTTTCCGGGCAGGCGGTGCTCCGTGACATCTGGTGGGAGCACGTGCTCTTCAATCTGCACGGCGATCGTGTCGCGGGAGTGATCGATCTTCACGCGGCGGGGATCGACACGCCCGCCACCGACCTTGCGCGGCTGCTCGGCAGCTGGTGGCCTGCTTCGAGTGGCGAGGCCAGCGCGGCCAATCGCCGGGAGGCCGCGATCTCCGCCTACCAGGCGATCCGCCCGATCACCGCCATGGAGCTGCGGCTCGTGCGCTGGCTCGATGCCACGGGGGTCGTGTTCGGCCTCGACAACTGGTTTCGATGGCTTCTCGCGGAGTCTCGCGGGTTCGGGCAGCCTGGGCGGGTTGCGCAGCGGATCGAGCGGCTGCTCGAGCGGTTGCCGGAGGCCCTGAGCGAGCTTGCCGACGGTGACGGAATCACGATTTGACCGCCGAAAACTGCAGTTTGTAGACTTCGGGCGTCGACAATCCCCCGGCAACGTCGACAAACCCACGGAAACGGGTGTCCGGCCCGAGGCCGGTCGCAGGTCTCCCTTCCTCCCGCCGACGGATCGCATGCGTCGTCTTCGTGGTCTCCAGGTTCGGGCGGCGGTTTCCACGGCCGTCTTCTGCGTGCTTGCGGCGGCTTGGGCGGGGCCCTCCCGCGGCGAAGACCTCGCCGACCGGCTCGGCGGCCTGCCGGCCGTCGGATCCGACCCGCTGGCCGCCGTGACCGCCGCCCTGGGCGATCCCGTCACGATCACCGCGGCTGTCGAGCCCGGAAAAGCCGGCGGCCCCGACACCCTCGCGGTGACCGCGGTCCTCGAGGATAGCTGGCACCTGTATGCCATCAGCCAAAAGCCGGGCGGCCCGATCGCCACCCGAATCGCCGTCGACGCCGAATCGCCGCGGCAGGTCGCCGGAGGCTTCGAGCCGGATGCGGCCCCGCATGCGCGAACCGTTGACGACGTGCCGGCCTGGAAGGGGCTGGTGATCGAGGAGCATTCCGGAACGGTGACGTGGCGGGCGCCCCTCGGGGCGGGGGCGGGCGACGTGCGGGGCACGGTCAGTCTCCAACTCTGCCAGGACACCACCTGCCTCCCGCCGCAAACGCTCGCCTTCACCGCCGCCGGGGGCGGATCGCCCGCCGCAGCATTGCGGTTCAGCGAACATGCGGTCTCCCGGACGCACGGCCGCGTGCGGGCCGCCGTCCGGCGAACCGCGGGCGGCGGGGGTCGATCGCTCGTCGTCGAGCTCATTCCCGACGATGGCTGGCATCTCTACGGACCGGCCTCGTCGGGCACGAGCGCCGTCGGACAGGGCAAGCCGACCATCGTCGCCGCACCGGGAGGCGGCATCACGGAGCTGCGGGTCACGGACGTCACGCCGACCGTGCACGAGGAGTTGGCATCCTCAGGGGCCGTCGACGGCGTCGTCGTCCTCGAGGCTGCGGTCGGCGGCGAGGCCTGCGAAGCGATCGTCGGCTTCCAGACGTGCAGCGATCGCACCTGCGATCCTCCGACCGCCGTGCGGCTCACCGTCTCGCCGGATGACGAGATCACGTTCACCGACGCCCGCTACGGGGAAGCCGCTGCCGCCGCCCTCCCGATCACGGCTCCGGCCGGCCGGTCAACGGCGCCCGCCGGCGTGCCGGCGCTCACGGCCGTGCCCGCGTCGACGCCGGTGCCAGAACCCGCGGCCGGGCCCGTCTCCCCGCTCTCCCTGCCGCTGGCCCTGCTGATGGGGCTCGCCGGCGGCCTGCTGCTCAACCTGATGCCCTGCGTGCTTCCGGTGCTCGGCCTCAAGTTGATGTCGTTCGCCCAGCAATCGGGCCACGACCGCCGCGAGGTCTTCCGGATGAACCTCTGGTACTGCGCGGGCGTTTTCGCGGTCTTCTTCGCGCTCGCCACGGCGAGCGTGGCGGCCAACATCGGCCTTGCCAAGGCGAATCTGGCCTGGGGCGAGCAGTTCACGTCCGCCGGCTTCAACATCACGATGATCGCGCTGGTCTTCGCCTTCGCCCTGTCGTTCCTGGGCGTATGGGAACTCCCGATTCCGGGCTTCATCGGCGAGAAGGCGGGCCACGTGCAGTCGCAGGAGGGGGCGGCGGGGTCCTTCCTCAAGGGAGTCCTCAGCACGGTGCTGGCGACGCCCTGCGGCGGGCCCTTTCTCGGACCCGTGTTCGGCTTCACGCTCACCCAGCCGACGGCGGTGACGTATGCCGTGTTCGGTGCGATCGCCGCCGGCATGGCCCTCCCCTACGTCATCGTGGGGCTCGTGCCCGGGATCGTGCGGTTCCTGCCCCGTCCGGGCGCGTGGATGGTGACCTTCAAGGAGGTGCTCGGCTTCGTGATGCTCGGCACGGTCGTCTACCTCTTCACGATCCTGCACCACGAATGGTTCGTGCCCACGCTGGCGCTGCTCGTCGGCATCTGGGCCGCGTGCTGGTGGGTCGGCAAGGCGCAGGAGACGAGCGGCGTGGTCGTTTTCGGCCGCTGGGTCCAGGCTGGCGCGGTGGCGGCGCTCGTCGGCTGGGCGGCGTTCTCCCTCCTCGGTCCGGGCGAGACGGTGATCGAATGGCAGCAGCCCTTCTCCCGGGATCGGGTCGCGGATCTTCGTCGCGGCGGCTCCACCGTGCTCGTCGATTTCTCCGCCGACTGGTGCCCCACCTGCAAGTTCAATCTCGCCTACGCGATCGAGACCGACCGGGTGAGGGCCGCGATCGAGAAGAACCGCGTGGTCCCCGTGCTCGCCGACTGGACCGACGGCTCCGCCGAGATCAAGGCGGCGCTCGAGGGCCTGCAGAGCCGTTCGATCCCGCTTCTGGCGATCTACCCCGCCGCCGGCCCGGGCGAGCCCGCGGCCGATCCCATCGTGCTGCGCGACCTACTCACGGAACGGCAGGTGCTCGACGCCATCGAGCAGGCCGGGCCGTCAAAGCCCGGCGCCACGCCCATGCGGGCCGCCGCAACGGCCCGCTCCGGCGGCCACTGAGTCGGCCCCGTGAGTCATTGGGATTCGAGAGCAGGCGACCCCATCTCTTTCGCAGTCGTACCGCTTACGCGGTGACGCTTCCGGCATCGGTCACTCGTCCAACACGGCATGAACTCCGCGAGGGGCTGCCCGTTCCCTCGAGCGGGCTACGGAAGCAAGCGGAGCCAGGATGGCGAAGCGCCGCGGACGTGCAGAGAGCCTCGGCCCGGACGGCCGAGGCGAACGTCCAGCGAGAGGGCACGGGCAGCCCCGAGCAGCGTCACCGGTGACGCAGTCTTATGGCTGACAAGGGTAGGCGCGGCCTATCGCAGCACGACCCGCTCGTCAGCGGCCTTGGCCGCCTGAACGGCGCCGAGGCGGAAGCTCTCGTGGCCGAGGTCGGCGAGCTGCTTTTGGACGCTGTCGGCGAAGTGGGGCGACACCACGAGCACCATGCCGATGCCCATGTTGAACACCCGCTCCATCTCGTCGGCTGCGATCCCGCCGAGGCCCTGCACCCAGGGGAACACCGGCGGCACCGTCCACGAACCCCGCTCGAGCATGACCTGCACCGAGGGCGGCACGATCCGGGCGAGGTTTTCCACGAGCCCGCCTCCGGTGATGTGGGCGATGCCGTGCACCACCTGCTTCACGCGGTAGTGGCCGAGCACCTTCTTGACCGGTCGGGCATAGAGCCGCGTGGGCTCGAGCAGGATCTCGCCGACGGTGCGGTTGCCGAGCGCCGGCACGCGCTCGTGGCATCCGAGGCCGCCGTGGTCGAAGACGGCCTTCCGCACGAGGCTGTAACCGTTGGAGTGGAAGCCGCTTGACGCGATGCCGAGGGCGACGTCGCCCGGCTGGATCTGCCGACCGTCGACCAGCCGCTTGCGCTCGACGACCCCCACGCAGAAGCCCGCGAGGTCGTATTCACCGGGCTGGTACATGCCGGGGAGGATCGCCGTCTCGCCGCCCACGAGGGCGCACTCGCATTCGACGCAGGCGTCGGCGATGCCCCGCACGATCTGCTCGAGCAGCTGCGGGTCGTCGTGCGACATCGCCACGTAGTCGAGGAAGAAGAGCGGCTCGCCCCCGGTGCAGAGGGCGTCGTTGACGCTCATGGCCACGAGGTCGATGCCCACGGTGTGGTGCACGCCCGCGTCGACGGCCACCTTGAGCTTCGTGCCGACCCCGTCGGTGCAGGAGACGAGCAGCGGATCCTCGTAGCCGCGGGCGAAGAGCCCCTTGAAGTCGAGCGCGAAGAGTGCGGCGAAGCCCCCCTCCTGGCTCATCACCCGCGGGCACTGCGTTCGCCGCATGTGCGCGGGCAGCCGCGCCATCGCCTCGCGGTAGAGTTCGAGGTTCACGCCGGCACTGGAGTAGGTCGCTCCGCTCACGTCGGTATCATCCCCGGCGGATGCGGTGTCGCAAGCCCCCGAGGCCCGGCCCGCGGGGCATCGGCGACGGCCGTCTGGCGGGCCGGGGCCGGTGGTATGATTTCGCCATGTCGCCGCGGAAGCCGACCACGCCCCGTCGCTCGCACGCGAAGAAGCCGCTGCCGCAGCTGCACTTCAGCCAGCCGCTCCCCTACGGAGCGATCCTCCACGACAAGGGCGTGCAGTTCGTCGTCTACAGTCGTTCGGCGACGTCCCTGCGGGTGCTCCTCTACGACGACGTGGCCGCCGTCGAGCCGGCGGAGGTGATCACGCTCGACCCCTCCCGCGACCGCTGGGGCGACATCTGGAGTGTGTTCGTGCCGCGGCTGGGGCCGGGGCAGCTCTACCACGTGCAGGCCGATGGGCCGTTCGATCCCGAGCATGGCCAGCGGTTCGACGGGGCGGCCCCCTTGATCGATCCCTATGCCAGGGCCCTCGCCGGCGAGTTCGCGATCACCCCCTCGGGCCGTCTCGTGCCGCCGAAGTGCGTGGTGATCGACGATGCCTTCGACTGGCGGGGCGACCGGCACCTCCGCCGCGGCCTGGCCGACACCGTGATCTACGAGATGCACGTCCGCGGCTTCACGGCGAGCCCCACGAGCGGCGTGGAGCATCCGGGCACCTACCTGGGCGTGATCGAGAAGATTCCCTACCTGAAGTCGCTCGGCGTCACGGCCGTCGAACTCATGCCCGTGCACGACTTCGCCGCTGCCGTGCCGGCCGCCGACGGGAGCGTCCGCTGCAACTTCTGGGGCTACGATCCCCTTGCCTTCTTCGCGCCGCACCGCGGGTATGCGGCGGGCTCCGCCCCCGGCTCCCAGGTCCGCGAGTTCAAGGAAATGGTGCGGGCCCTCCACGCGGCCGACATCGAGGTGATCCTCGACGTGGTCTTCAACCACACGGCCGAGGGGAACCACCTCGGTCCGACGCTCTCGTTCAAGGGACTGGAGAACCGCGTCTACTACATGCTCGGCGACGGCGGCTCGACCTACCGCAACTACAGCGGCTGCGGCAACACGGTCAACGGCAACCACCCGATCGTCCGCGAGCTGATCTTCCTCTGCCTGCGGCACTGGGTGCACACCTACCACGTCGACGGCTTCCGCTTCGATCTCGCGAGCGTTCTCAGCCGGGATCGCAACGGCGACCTCCAGCCCAACCCGCCCCTCGTCGAGCTGATCACGGAGGACCCCGCCCTCGCCGACACCAAGGTGATCGCCGAGGCCTGGGACGCGGCCGGTGCCTACCAGGTGGGCTCGTTCGCCACGATGCGATGGGCCGAGTGGAACGGCCGCTACCGCGACGACGTGCGCCGCTTCTGGCGCGGCGACTCCGCCCAGACGGGCCACCTGGCGACGCGGCTCGCGGGATCGAGCGATCTCTACGGGAACGACGGCCGGCAGCCCTGCCACAGCATCAACTTCGTGACGTCGCACGACGGCTTCACGCTCGCCGACCTCGTCAGCTACCGGGAGAAGCACAACGAGGCCAACGGCGAGGGCAATCGCGACGGCGACAACAACAACTTCTCCGACAACTACGGCGTCGAGGGGCCGACCCGCCGGCCCGAGATCAACGCGATTCGCAGCCGACAGATCCGCAATCTGATCGCGTCGCTGCTCGTCAGCCAGGGCGTGCCGATGCTGCTCGCCGGCGACGAGTGCCGCCGCACGCAGGGAGGCAACAACAACGCCTGGTGCCAGGACAACGCCGTGTCGTGGTTCGATTGGACGCTCGTCGACGAGCATGCCGACCTCGTGCGGTTCGTTCGCGAACTCGTCCGCTTCCGGCTCGGCAATCCGACGCTCCGGCGGCGGACGTTCCTCGCGGGTGGCTCGTCGGGCGAGGCGGGCATCCTGCCCGACGTGGAATGGTTTTCCCCGGACGGGGTCCACATCGACTGGTACTCGGCCGACGGCGGCCTCACCTGCTTCTTCGGCGCCCCGACGCCGGAGCGGTTGCGGCAGGGCGACCAGTCGGCCGGCGGTCTTGCCGGCGTGCCGCGGCACGTGCTCGTCTTCGCCCATGCGGGCTCCGGCCCGCGACGGTTCGAGATGCCCCGATCGGCGGCCGTGCGGGCACTCCCCTGGCGGCTCTGCGTGCACACCGGCCAGACACCCCCCGACGACGTCTATCCCGACGGAACCGGGCCGGAGGTCGACGTGGAGCGACCGCTGGATTTGCCGGAGCGGTCGCTGGTCTGCCTGGTGGCCGAGGCCCGGCGGCCGTCGCCCCCCGGAGGTGCCTCGAAGTGACGCCTGCGGCTACCATGTTCGGTGAAGTGCCGTTGCCCCTGCGATTTCGAGGAGTCCCCATGCCGTTTTTCCCGTCGTCCTTCCGGCCGCACGCCGCGCGAGCGTGCCTCGTCGCCCTCCTGCCGTTCGTGGGCTGCGCGCCTCCGGCTCCGCCAGCCGCCACCCCTGCGGCGGCGACCCGGCCGGCGACGGTCACCGATGACCACGATCACGACCATGGCGATGACCACGACCACGGCGGCGATCACGATCACGACGAACCAACCACGTTCGCCGACGGGGTTGCGAAGCTTGAATCGCTCGCAGCGGATCTGGCCGAGAAACTGTCGGCGGACGAGGGTGAGGCGGCCGACGATGCCGTCCACGGCCTGGGGCACCTCCTCGAGGAAGTCCGCGACCTCGCCGAGGGGGAGAAGCTGGATGCCGCCTCGAAGGGGCTCGACGAACTCGAGGAGTGTTTCGGGAAGATCGACGAGGCATTTCATTCGGGCGAAGAGTCAGCCGATCCCAGGAAGGTGCTCGAGTCAGTGAAGGAGCGGCTGCAGGCCGCGTTCGCGGAACTCAAGGAGGTGGCCCGATGATTCGGTTTTCTGGTCTGCACGGGGCGCTGTGGTGCGGTGTGACGATGCTCGCGGCTGGTGGCGTGGTCCGGGCGGACGTGGACGTGGCGAAGGCCCGGGCTGCGCTCGTGCTGGCCGAGGAGCCGGCCGGTGCCGTCTCGATCGCCGCCGCGAAGGCGAAGCTCACGGCCACGCCGCAGCCCATCGTGGTGGCGGGCAGGATCGGCGGCCGCGGCACGTCGGCCTTCGGCAAGGGGGAGGCCACCTTCTCGATGCTGGAGATTCCGGCCGATGACCATGCGAAGAAGCCCGGACACAAGCCCGACGACTGCCCCTTCTGCAAGAAACGAGCCGCCAACTCCCCGATCGCGGCGGTGAGCTTCGTGGGGGCCGACGGCAAGGTGATGCCGGTCGAAGCGCAGCGGCTGCTCGGCGTGGCCGAGGGGCAGGATGTGGTGGTGCGGGGCACCGGGTTCTTCGACCCGGCGCTCGGCATTCCCGTGATCCAGATCACCGCCGACGGCATCCACGTGCGCGCACCGGCCCGATGACCCCGCCCCGCGTCGCGTTCAAGGAGTGGGCGGCGATCTGCCGGGCGCTGGCCACGGGCCGCCAGGATGTGATTGTGCGAAAGGGCGGGATCGTCGAGCCCGGGGGCGCGTTTCGCCCCGAGCATGCCTCGTTCCTGCTGATGCCCACCTTCCTGCATCAGGCGGCCGAGAGCCTCATCCCGGAGGCCCGCGACCTGCTGGTGGGGATCGACGACGACCGGCCGCCCGAGGGCACCGTGGTGTTTCGCCACGTGGCCACCGTGCAGGAGGCGAGGCGGGTGCTCCGGCTCGACGATCTCGCGGCCTACCGTCACCGCCACGTCTGGTCCGATGCGGTGGTGGCCGAGCGGTTCCACCGCTGGAAGGACGAGCTGCACGTGCTGGTCGTGGAGGTCGCCCCCCTGCCCTCGCCCGTGACCGTGCCGTGGCACGAGTCGTATGGCGGCTGCCGCTCGTGGGTGGACGTGGTCTGACGCTCGCTACCGGACGACCCTCGCCCCGCCGCCTTTTATCTGCTTTTCCACCTCGGCGCGGGTGGCCATCGAGGTGTCGCCGGGGGTGGTGCTCGCCAGGGCCCCGTGGGCGGCTCCGTAGTCGACTGCCTTCTGCGGGCAGTTGAACTCCAGGAACCCGAACGCGAGGCCGCTGGCGAAGCTGTCGCCGCCCCCCACGCGATCGAGGATCTCGAGCTCGGGGTACTTTCGGCTGTCGTAGAACGCGCCGTCGTGCCAGCAGATGGCGCTCCAGTCGTTCTTCGTGGCCGTGATCACCCGGCGGAGCGTGGTGGCCGCCACCGTGAAGTTCGGAAACTCCTTCACGGCCGTCTCGATCATCCGCTTGAAGGCGTTGGTTTCGATCTGGCTGATGGCGTGGTCGACGCCAGCCACCTCGAAGCCGAGCGCGGCGGTGAAGTCTTCCTCGTTGCCGATCATCACGTCGACGTGCCTGGCGATCTCGCGGTTCACCTCCCGGGCCTTCGCCTGGCCGCCGATGCTCTTCCAGAGGCTGGGCCGGTAGTTGAGGTCGTACGACACGATCGTGCCGTGCTTCTTGGCCGCCTTGACCGCCTCGAGCGTCAGGGCCGCGGTCGATTCCGAGAGGGCGGCGAAGATGCCGCCCGTGTGGAGCCACCGCACGCCCAGCGTGCCGAAGAGGCGGTTCCAGTCGACGTCGCCCGGCTTCATCTGGCTGGCGGCCGTGTTGCCCCGGTCGGGCACGCCCACCGCCCCGCGGATGCCGAAGCCCCGCTCGGTGAAGTTGAGCCCGTTGCGCACCGTGCGGCCGATGCCGTCGTCCGGCCGCCACTGGATGAAGTCGGTGCTCACGCCCCCCTGCATGATGAAGTCTTCGAGGAGGTGCCCCACCTCGTTGTCGACGAAGGCGGTCACCACCGCCGTCTTCAGGCCGAAGCACTTCCGCAGGCCGCGGGCCACGTTGTATTCGCCGCCCCCCTCCCACACCGTGAACTGGCGGGCCGTGCGGATCCGCCCCTCGCCCGGGTCGAGCCGCAGCATGATCTCGCCGAGCGAGACCTCGTCGAACGTGCAGGCGTCACGGGGCTTCAGTGCAAGGGGCATGAAACGTCCTTTCGTTGGAGCAGACGGCTTTTCGAGGCGCACCGGCTCGGGGGCGGCAAAAGTCTCGTCGCCGGGGCGAGGATACGCCCAAGGCTCCTCGAGCGTTTGCCGACCCCTTCGCCTACCCGCATCGTGACGGGAGGAGGTTGGGTCAGGCGGTTGGCAGAGTGTCGGTGTTGAGTGTGGGGAGTCCTGCTTCGTGGGCGATCTCGTTGAGGGCTTCGACCTCGGCCGTCGAGAAGAGCAGGCCGCCGGCCTTGTCGGTCCGCTGGGCCGCCTCGTGCTCGAGCTGGCCCGGAAGCATGCACGCCTCGTTGCCGTGGCCGAGGATGTCGGCGAGCACCGCCTGCACGTTCGCCGCCTGCGAGCGGCCCTTGGCGAAGGCACCGGCGCTCAGGGCCTCCGGGTGGATCACCTGGAAGAAGAACGCGCAGTTCTGCTTCTCGCCGGCCACGGCCGCCCGGCTGCGGAGGGTGGGCAGCGAGCCGCCGATGAAGGCCGCCACGATCTCGTTGATCAGCGACAGGCCGTAGCCCTTGTGGTCGCCGAAGGGCAGCAGCGACACCGCCTTCGCGGGGTCGGTCGTCGGCCTCCCCTCCGCATCGACGGCGGCGTTCGGCGGCAGCGGCTTGCCCTCCCGCCTCAGCTGCTGCACGCGACCCATGGCGATCACGCTCGTGGCCCAGTCGATCACGATCGGGAAGCCGACCGCCTCGGTCGTCGGAAAACCCCACGAGTGCGGGTTGGTGCCGAGCGTGGGGAACATGCCCTTGAACGGCACCACCTCCGCCAGCGATGCGGTGCAGTTAGTGTAGGCGATGTAGCCCTTCTTCGCGGCCTCCATCACGTAGCCTCCGCCCCAGAGGTAGTGGAAGGCGTTGTCGATCGACACCGTGCCGCAGCCGTACGTGTCGGCGAGCCTCATGCAGGTGTCGACCGCCTCCCAGGCCACCGGCTGCCCGAGCTTCTTCTGCGCGTCCCACACCTCCGCCGCCTTGAACCGGCCCGGCAGCTTCCGGATCGACGCCTTGGGGACGCAGCCCCCCGCCTTCGAGCCGAAGACTTCGTCGAGGTGCAACGCCTTGATGGCGTTGTGCGTGCGGATGCCGTGCCGCGTGGCCGCCGTGGCCAGTGTCGCGGCATGCTCGGCCTCGGCCGCGTCGAACCCTCGATGGACATAGGCCGCGCGCACGATCGTCTCGTGGACGTCGACGGGCACGACGTGAAACACCTCCGCCATCAGACCACCTTCGTCACGGGGACTTCGGGGTTCACCTGGGCGAGAGGCTTCTCGCCGTGCATCGCCCGGATCAGGTTCGTGACGGCCGCCATCGCCTGCCGCTGCACGCTCTCGTGGGTTCGCGAGCCCACATGCGGCGTCACGAGGCAGTTGGGCAGCTTCGTGAGCGGATGATCGGCCCGCGGGGGCTCTTCGTCGAGCACGTCGGTGCCGTAGGCCCGCACCGTTCCGGACGCGAGCGCCGCGGCCATGTCGGCCGTGTGCACGATCTCGCCGCGGGCACAGTTGATCACGATCACTCCCGGCTTCATCCGCGCGATCGTCTCGGCGCGGACGAGATTCCGGGTCGCGGGCGTGAGGCTCGCGTGCAGCGAGATGTAATCGGAGGCCGCGAACAGCTCGTCGAGCGTGCCGCACCGCTGGATGCCATGCTCCGTCGCGAAGGCGTCGTTCCAGGAGGTGCCGTAGCCGACCGGCTTCATGCCGAACGCCTTTGCCCGCAGGGCAACCTCTTTGCCGATCCGCCCCATGCCCACGATGCCGATCGTCTTGTCGAGCAGTTCGTGCCCCGTCTGTCGCTTCCAGCCGCCGCTCCGCACCGAATCGGTGTGATAGAGGAGGTTCTTCTCCAGGGACAGGAGCAGCAGGAAGGCATGCTCGGCCACCGTGGTGTGGTTGACGCCGGGCGTGAACAGGAGCGGGATCCCAAACTCCGTGCACGACGCGACGTCGATCTTGTCGACGCCGACACCGTATTTGGAGAGCACCCTGAGCCGGGGCCGGGCCTTCTCCAGCACCGCGCGGGTGATCGCGTCGTCACCGCAGATGTAACCGTCGACCTCGCCGACGAGGGCGGCCGTGTCGGCCTCCGAGAGCGGCCCGCGGGCCCGAATCACCTCCCAGCCGGTGGCGGCGATCGCGTCGTGGTGCGGGCCGGGGGTGTCTTGGAAGGATGTGGTGGTGAGCAGGATCCGCGTGTGCATGAGAGATGCCTGGGAGACGACAGCCTGAAGAATAGGGCTTTCTGCAGAAGTCAGGAAGCCGACCGGCCGTAAGGCCGCGGGCTCTGGTGACGCAGGCTCGGGGCTGCCCGTGCCCCGTCGCGGACATCACACGCCGCGTTCGGCCACGAAGGCTTCGAGGAGCGCCGCGTGCCGGCCGTTCCACTTCCAGAGATGGCACGCCCGGCGGTCGAGCGGGGGTGCGCCGGCGAGCCCCGAGCGGTGCAGCCAATAGCATTCGCCCTCGCCGAGCGGATGCCTCGTGAACTCCGCATGCCGCTGCTCCGGCACGCGGGTCTTGATCCAGCTCCAGAGGTTCGCGTGGAGGCGATGCTGCACGTCGGAGTGCCGGATGCACCACAGCCGGTATTCGAGTTCCGTCACCGGCGCGACGCGATCGCCGGCCACTGCGGCCAGCTCGGGCACCGTACGGAGCAGATCCGTGGTGGCCTCGATCCCCGCCGTCGACGTCGTCACCACGATCGCCGGATCGGGATCGAGCCCTGCGAGCATCCGCCGCGCCGCTCGCACCTGCTCGAGCTCGCCGAGGCTCGTCGTGAGCGACGCGGCCAGGATCGCCCGCTCCGCATTCCAGGCCGTCGACGGCTCCGGCCGCGTTGCGAGCGGCTTCCGCTGCCGGTGCTCCTCCACGAAGGCCCGCAGGCCAGCCAGCCAGTCGCGGGTGGTCGGGTGCACGGGCCGTCTCCGGGCGAAAGTGACGGCGGGCCGGCGTGCCGTGAGGCATGCCGACCCGCCATGAACAGTCTTCGCGGAGCGATCATCGCCGCCCGAGGCGGTGACCGCAACGTGATCAGCGACCGAACCGCTGCCGCAGCCACTCGTTCTTGCGACGCTCCAGCTCGATGAGCTTGGCGACCGGGCCCTTGCGGCCGGCACCGATTTCCGAACGGGTGGGCTGGGCCTGCGAGGCCGACGAACCGATCACGAGGGTCGCGAGCACCGCGACGATGACAAGCATCCGCTGCATGGGAGGAATCCTTTGGGGGGGAAGACGAGGCACGGCGAGCGACGTGAATCCCAAACGACTCCGACGCTCGGGGGTTGCATCGGCGAGCCCGCCGTCGCGTCTGCACCGGCTCGTTGCCTGGCCGCACGTCGCACAGAATCGCCATCCCGTGCCTGTGCGGCGCCTCGCGAACGCACGGCACGATCGCGCTCCGACCGCCCCGCACGGGGGGGCGTGTGGTTGTTTTTCCGGCCGCCTCGATTTGACGCGTCGGCGTCTGCGCGCACCGCCGGCCCATGGGCGGCGCCGCTGCGGCGTCATCGATCCCGCTTCCGTGGCGACGCGAGCGGATCGTCGGGCCAGGCGTGCTTGGGGTAACGACGCCGCAGTTCCTTCTGCACCGACGGATAGGTCGTCTTCCAGAAGCCGGCGAGGTCGCTCGTGATCTGTTGGGGTCGGTGGTTGGGCCCCAGCAGGTGCAGCAGCAGGGCCACGCGGCCGCCGGCCACGCGGGGCGTCTCGGCGACGCCGAAGAGTTCCTGGATCCGCACCGCGAGCACGGGCGGCCCCGACGGCGGGTAAGCGAGCCGATGGCGCTTGCCATTCGGCAGTTCCACGTGCGTCGGCGCCAGCCGATCGATCTCCGCAAGCCGCTCGTAGCCGACCATCGCCTGCACCCGTGACAGCCAGTCGGCCGATGTCACCTCGTCGAGCGACCTCAGCCCCCGGCAGACCTCCGGGAGGAGCCGCTCGAGGTCGGCGAGGTGGAGGCGGGGCATGCCGAGGTTGGGCGACGCGTCGGCCAGCCAGCGCACCCTGGCAAGAAACGCGCCGGCCGCAGTGTCGTCGCCGGGCAGCAGCCGGTCGAGCTGTCGGGCCGCCTCGCGGGCGAGCAGGTCGGCTGCGGCGGATTCGTCGCTGATCGAGGCCGGTGCCTCGTCGATCACCAGATCCATCCAGCAGGTGCGCCTCCGGGCCTCCACCTGCCGTCGCGAGGGATGAAACACGAGTTCCTCCCGCGTCGTGAGGTTGGCCTCGGCGAGCGGTTCGAGGTCGAGCCAGGCCCGCTCGACGGCCGAGGCCAGCCGCACGCCGGCCTCGCCGCTCGAGTCGTCGAGGTCGATGGCGAGGAAGAGCGGCTCGTTGCGGACCCGCGAACTGTCGAGCTTCACGCCGCGTCCGCCGACGAGCGTGGCCCTGTCGGCCGTGCCCGGCCGCAGACGTGCGAGGCGATCCGGAAATGCCTCCAGCAGCGCGAGCATCAGCGCTGCCGCGGGATCGGCGGCCCTGGGGGCGAGCGGCGCGTCGACGAGGCGATGGAGCTGCTCGGCCACCCGCAACACCCCCTGCCCGCCGCCGGGGTGCGGTTCGAGCGCGGGATCGCCGATCGGCACACCGGCATGAAATGCCTGGAGCGCCGCGACGCGGTCGACGATGTCGGATCTGGTCCGCACCAGGTGGCGGTCGCGGGGGCCGCCGCCGCGGGGCGTGCGAAAAGGATCGCGTTCCGAGAGGAGCGCCGCTGCGATCGACGCCTCGCGAAGCACGCCGTGCCGCGCGCCGGCGAGAAGCAGCCGGGCCAGCCGCGGGTGGGCCGGGAGGGCGAGCAGGTCGTGTCCCAGCGCCGTGACGAGATCGCGAGCGTTGCCGGTCGGCGCGATGGCGCCCAGTCGCATGAGGAGCGCACGGGCGTTGGCGAGGGCCTCGGCCGGGGGCGGATCGAGCCAGGGGAAGTCTCGCTCCTCGCCCAGCGCGAGGAGTTGGAGAAGCGGGCCGGTGAGGTCACCGCGGACGGCCTCGGGCAGATCGGTGGGCGGGCGGCGCTGGTGCACCGACTCGTCCCACAGCCGCCAGCATGTTCCGGGCGCGGTGCGTCCCGCCCGTCCGGCCCGTTGGTCGGCCGACGCCCTGGAGATGGGCACGAGTTCCAACCGTGGCAGGCCGGTGGCGTGCGACACGTGGCTTTGCCGCGCGAGGCCCGAATCGACGACGGCGGTGACTCCCGGAATCGTGAGCGACGTCTCCGCGACGTTGGTGGCGAGGATCACCTTGCGGCCGCCGTCGTCGGCGAGCACGCGGTCCTGCTGGTCGGGCGGCAGGTCGCCGTAGAGTGGCAGCACGGCGATTCCCTGCCGCTCGAGCGGTGGAGCGATCTCCCGCTGGCACCGCAGGATCTCGCCCACGCCGGGCAGGAACACGAGCACGTGCCCGCTGGTCGCCCGCACGGCCTCCGGCACCGCCGCCGTCACCCGGTCGAGCAGGTCGCGCTGATCGCCATGCCGGAGATAGCGCGTCTCGACCGGATAGACGCGTCCCTGGGCCGCGATCACGGGGCAGGCTCCGCCACGGCCGAGCAACGCGGCGACCGGCGCGGCGTCGAGCGTGGCGCTCATCACCACCACCCGCAGATCGGGCCGCAGCGTTTCGCGAAGCCGCACGAGAAGCCCCAGGATGAGGTCCATCTCCAGAGACCGCTCGTGGAATTCGTCGAGCACGACGGCACCGATCGAGGCGAGTTCGAGATCGGCCACGAGCCGCCGCAGCATGATGCCGGTCGTTTCCACGACGAGGCGGGTGTCGCGGCCCACGCACGACTCGAACCGCACCTGGTAGCCGACTTCGCCGCCGAGGGGGCTGCCCCGCAGCCGGGCGATCGTCCGGGCGACGGCCCGGGCCGCGAGCCGGCGGGGCTGGAGCAGGATCACGCGGGCCGGTGCGGGCAGATCGTCGAGGAGGGCCGCCGGCACGAGCATCGTCTTGCCGGAGCCCGGGGGCGCCACCACCACGGCCGCGCCGGTGCGGGCGGCGGCCACGGCCTCCGGGAGCACGGCGGCGACGGGAAGGTCAGCAAGCGACATGGGCGTGGGCATCGAAAGCGGGGAGCGATCGGGGGAGTGTGCCTTTGATTTTGACGTTCCGCGACTGGGATCCCTATTCTTTCTGCACTGCGAAAGGTGTCTCCCTGTTTTGTGCCGTTTTTCACGAAGGGTTTTTCATGGCCACGTCCCGCGTCGATGCCTCCTCCGTCGCCCAGATTCGTTCGCTGCTGACGGCGGCCGAGAACAAGGTGCTCCAGTCGAGCGTGGGGGCCGCGCTCGCCAAGGCCACGAAAGAGCAGCTCGCCGCGGCGATGGTGCGGGCCCGTGGGCTCCGCGACAAGTGGCGGGATCTCCTGGCGAGCCAGAGCCGCCAGACGAAGCGGTCGGCGGCGGGCAAGACCGCCAACGCGCGAACCCAGACCAAGCACGACGCCTTCGCCGACGCCGTGAAGCGTCTGGAAAAGCGGCTCGCGGAACTGGGTGCCGGCGTGGGCGGGTCCGTGAAGCAAGCGGGCCGGATCTCCGCCGCCGCCAAGCCCACGAAGCGGGCGCGGACGGCTGCGGCCCGTGGGAGCCGCGCGGGCGTGCGGAGCGAACTGGCGCAGGCCGTTGCCGACATGAATCGGCCGCGGTCGGCCGCAGGGGCGACGAAGCCGGCGGCGGTGGCTCAGGCGTCGAAGAAGTCTGCCAAGGCCGCACCGGTGGCGGCCGTCGCCGTCGCGAAGGCGAAGGGCAAGAACGTGAAGAAGCTGCTTGCGCCCGCAACCCGGGCGGCCCAGCGGCAGCTCTCGTTCGACACGGCCGGCCAGCGCCGGGCGAAGACGGCCGGCAAAAAGGCCCGCATCCACCTCAAGGGGATCACGACCCGCCGTGGTGGGCATGTGCTGGCGAGCACGAAGCGGGCGCAGGCACGTCGCGACGGCCGCTCGCGGTAAACCGCCGAGGTGCGGCAGGCTTCAGCGGTCGCGCTGGTCGCTGGAGTCGCTGCCGAGAGTCCGCTGCCGTTCCCAGGCATCGCGCCAGGCCATCCACGCGATCGGATCGACAGTTTCGGTCGCGGTGGACGGTGCGTCCGGTGCGGGAACCGGCGTCGCAGCGGGCATGGCGACGAAGCCGGCCGTGCCCCGATCTGCACCGGCCAGGCGGTGGAGCCCGGCCACGGCCAGCCGCGATGCCGACTCGTCCGACGAGACGGCCTCGATCCATCCCGGGTCGAGCACCAGCGACTCGATCGTGTCGTCGCGGCGCTCGAAGGCGAGCATGAGCGGGACGGGTTCGTGAGCGGAGGCGATGGTGGCGGTGATCCGGTGCAGCGACAGCGTCACCTCCTCGACGTGGGCCCCGAGCCGCCGGCCGGCGGCGGTGCGCTGCACCAGCGCGAGCACGTGGCGGTCGAGAAAGGTGGCCACCGCGTGCCGGAGGTCGTGCAGGTCGTGGTCGGCCCGTCCCGGCGGCAGCGGCATGGCGGGCTCCACGCCCCGCGGCCGCAGCCGGCGCAGCCTCCGAAAGAGTTTCGGGATCGTGCCGGAGTGAAAGCCGGGCATCAGGAGCCGCCGCACGGTTTCGCCGTGGTGTCCCACGCGAACCGGGCGGAGCGTCGCCGCGCGGTTGGCCGCGTACAGCCGCCAGTTCTCCTTGAGCTCCCATGCGAGGAAGCCGAACACGCCCGGAATGCACGTCGATACGAACGTGACGGCCGTCAGTGCCAGGCCCCGCTCCATGCCCGTCGTCTCGACCAGCTGGGAGGCAACGACGGGGATCAAGGGCACCAGGAGTTTGTGTGACACCGTGACGACGGGAAAATGCTTGATGGGATTGAGCTGCGGCTCGATGAGCAGCGTCACGCAGAAGCGCACGAACGCCTCCACGACCGACCAGACAGCCCCGGCCACGGCCTTCACCGCGAGCGTGAGCCCCGACTCGTCGGCCCGAAACCGCAGCATCTCGTCGACGGCGTAGAGGGCGCCCTCGAGGAGATTCATGGCCGTGCGAAATGCGTCGACGATCCATGAGAGCAGCCCGACGATCACGTGCGCGTGGAGCTGATGCAGCGCGGCCCCGACCAGTTCGATGCCCTGCTCCTGGAGCAGACGTCCGGTGCGCGTGTTGAGGAGCATCGCGGCCGCGGTGAACACCGCCGGAAACACCCCGGGGGTGCTCCGCGAGACGACTCCCCCATGATGCGGCAGGAGGAGCCATGTCGCCGTCGACACGACGAGCGGGCTCGAGACGTGCCGCAGGAGCCACCGCACCGGCCGGCTGCCGAGCAGCCGGCGCACCGCGGGCAACGCCAGCAGCCGGGCCGGCAGCGACACGAACACCAAGTGACCCGCCGCCACCAGCGCCTGCACGACCTGCCGGCCCGCCTTCCGCACCGCCGGCAGATGGATCATCGTCCAGAGCACCACGCCGATCGCCAGCATGCGGGGCTGGGTGTAGATGTGCCAGGTCTCGCCGAACGAATAGTCGGTCACCGGCTCGACGATGTGCTCGAGTCCGCGCAGGATGATCCACGCGGCGCCGAATGGCAGCAGCACGTGGGTCGTGAGCAGGCGGCCCAGCGGGATCCCGAAAAACGGCGCACTCACCCGCTGCATGACGGACAGGTAGGTGGGGGCGCGGCGGTAGGCTCCGTCGAGCGTGGTCGCCAGCCGGGCGTCGAGCCGCAGCAGTTCGTCGCCCGCCATCCAGGCGCGCACGCCCGCCAGGTCGGGAAGTTTCAGCTGGTTGCGGGAGATGGCGTCGCGGACGCCGCCGAACGAGACGAACCCGCGGTCGAGGATGGAGTCGAGCAACTCGTCGGTGAGCGTGTCGCGGGCCGCCTCCTCGACGATGCTGCCGGGAACGAGCCCCGCCTCGTGCACGGCATCCTCGATCCGGGGGCGGAGCGTGTCGCGGGCCGCGGAGGCCGTGGTCGACACGGCGATCTCCATGAAGCGGCGGGCCGCGCGGAGCACCGGTGTCGGCAGGCGCACCGCCGGCAGTCGCGCGGCGGCGGCCACGGCATGACGGTGGATGAGCACCAGCCGCTGGCAGGAGAGGGGGATCGCCAGGGGCTTGTGCCCCAGCGAAAACGCCCACCGCAGCAGCTGCGTGCGAAAACTCTCCCGCTCCGAATCGACGCAGATCTTCTGGAGGTCGTAGAGCAGCCGCGCCTGCGGTGACCAGGCCGAGCCCCGCGCCTCGTCGACGAGGTGGGCGACGAGGGTCTCCGCGTCGTCGCTGCCGGCCTGGTCGAGGTCGAGTGCCCAGCCGAGCCGGCGGGCGAACGCCTCCACCTGCCGCCGCAGCCGTACCGGGGCCGGCCGCGCGTGCGGAGGGCGGGCCGCCGCCGCCCGCCACTCATCGAGAGCCGCCCGCACGAGGTTGCCCCGTTGCGCCGTCTGGTCGGCATGCCGGCGGAGGGCCGCGGCCGGAGGGCTCGGCCAGGTGCCCCGGGCCGCACGCACGGAGAGCGGCTCGTCGGCGTCGTGCACGGTGCGATCGGCCGCATCCGGGTCGAGCGCGGGCGGGAGCGCCCGCTCCAGCAGGGCTTCGGCGTCGACGACCTCCGCAAGCGCCGCGGCGAGGTCGTGGGGATCGGCGATCGCGGGAAACCAGGCGGCGACGGCGGCCGGCGCGAAGCAGCGCAGTTCGAGGAACACGGCCACGAACTCGGCGAGCACGGCGGCGTCGTCGGCATCGCGGGGCACGAGACCTTCGTCGACGAGCACGGTTCGCGCCTCCGCGGCCTGCTCGGGTGTCAGCGGCACGGCGGGCATCTGCGAGCCGCTGAACGCCTGCCGCGCTGCCAGGTCGACGAGGGCGTGAAACGTGAGCCGCCAGTAGTCGCGGAGCGTGGCGTCGTCGCAGGGCAGGCCGGCCCGCGCCGCCGCCGGGCGGGCCACGACCGCCACGGTCTCCGGCAGGTCTGTGGGCACGTCGAGGATGTCGTCGGCCACCTCGCGGAGCCGATGGGCCGGGAGCACGGCGATGTCGGCATGAGGCACGCGCCACCACCCGGGGGGCAGGCGGCGCTCGGCGCGGATCAGCCGGCGAATCGTTCGCGGCGCGGCGAAGAGCACGTTCGGATTGGCGGCGCTCAGGTCCCGTTCGACATCGATCGAGCCGGGGGGCGGGGCGGCGGTCATCGAGCCTCACTCCGCCTCGAGCTGCCGGCGGGCTTCGTCGATCTGCCGCCTCTTCTCGGCGTCGATGACGGGCCAGCCGAGGCCGAGGCGGCGGATCGTCTCCACGAGCACCGCCGCCACGACGGTGCGGCTGATCCACTTCTTGTCGGCCGGCACGACATACCACGGGGCGTGCTCCGTGCTCGTGGCGGCGATCGCCTCCTCGTACGCCTTCATGTAGGCGTCCCAGTGCCGCCGCTCGGCGACGTCGGCGGGCGAGAACTTCCAGTGCTTGTCGGGCTCGTCGATGCGGGAGAGAAACCGCTTCCGCTGCTCGACCCGCGACACGTTCAGGAAGAACTTCACGACCGTGGTGCCGTTGCGGACGAGGTGCCGTTCGAAGGCGTTGATGTCGTCGAAGCGGTCGGCCCAGAGGCGGTGCCCCGGCGTCGCGTCGGGAAGCCGCTGGGCGGCGAGCAACTCCTCGTGCACCCGCACCACGAGCACCTCCTCGTAGTAGGACCTGTTGAAGATGCCGATCATGCCGCGCGCACGAGCGCTACCTCGCGCGCAACGGCACGGTCATCCGCAAGTCCTTCCTGCACGTGTCGCGCGACGAGCAGCGCAGGCGGTTCCTCGAGCGCATCGACAATCCGGCGAAGAACTGGAAGTTCAACGA
>JBJTDZ010000116.1:0-17599 GCA_046092585.1 Pirellulales bacterium
TGTATCGCCGGCTCGGGGGCGGCAAAAGTCTCGTCGCCGGGGCGAGGATACGCCCAAGGCTCCTCGAGCGTTCGCCGACCCCCTCACCTACCCTGGCTGGCTTGCCACATCGCCGCTCCACGTAACCGAGATGCGCTCTAGTCGCCTCGTGCGAGGAATGATTATCGCGGCGGCGACAGGGAAGGAAAGCCACCCCCTTGCGTGATGGCCGGGGCCGCGAGGCCGGAGGGCCCGCACACCCGGCGTCGGTAAAGCGCCAGGCCGTGGGCCGCGTGGTAGAGGCCGCCGCATTCGACGTCGAGGTCGGCGGTCTGTTCGAGGAGCCGCACCAACCGGTCGGCGGCCCGTGCGACCCACGGTTCGGCGAGCCGCTCGTCGTCGAGCGCCAGGGCCAGAACCTCGAAGACGTGGCCCGTGGCCGAAAGCCGGGCGAAGACATCGGGCGAGGTGTCGGGGCGTTCGAAGGAATGGACCGAGAAACTCCCGTCGGGCTGCTGGAAGCGTCGGGCGCGGTCGATGCAGTCGTCGAGGACCGCGGCCGCCCTCGCCCAGCCGCCGGTCGGCTTCCCGCCCGTGGTCCGGCGGTGGGCATCGAGCGCCGCCGCAAGGGCGTAGAGGCGATGCGCGCCCCCGCACGCCGCCGAGAAGATGTCGGCATCGGCCTCCATCTCGACCACCCGCTCGGTCGACCAGGCAGTTCCATCGCCGGCCGTCCACGTGGCATCCGGGGGCAGGTAGGCGGAAAGTGCCATCAGCGTCCAGGTGCACTCCTGCCCGGGGCGGATGTCGTGCGTGGCCTGATCGAGCAGGTCGGCGAGCGTGAACGACCGGCCACCGACGACGAGCGGGCTGTCGAGCGGCAGTCCGCCGACGAGTCCCGCGGCGTCGGTGTCGGCCACGCCGCACTGCGAGAGGTAGCCGAGCCACTGGTCGGGATGGCCCTGTCCCATCGTGCTCCCCTCGTCGACGACCGCGATCACGCCGCTCGGCCCCGACCGCAGGCTCCAGCCGGTGAGCCGTCCTCCGCCGAGGAGATATCCAAGGGCCGAGGTGCGTTCTCCGCCGGCCTGCAGGGGCAGCGCCGGCCCGAAGGCGAGGATGCCGTGCACCACCTGCCACGCCCCCTGCACATCGGCGTCGAGCAGCCGGGCATCCCGGGCGTGCGCGAGCACCGCGTCGATGCGGCCGCAGAGCGATGCGGGATCGACGGCCGCCGCCGGCGGCGCCGCCGGCGTCCCGCAGCCGGCGAGGATCGCGGCCCATGCCGCCGCCGCGAGGCCGCGGTGCCACGGGAAAACCGACGTGGGGGGGTGTGCGTCGTGCATGAAACGCCGGTCGTGATTCGGCAGGCCACCCGCCGGGACAACGCCTAGAATAGTCCGGAGACGCACCCGCCGAGAGAGGAGAGCACAAGCCCATGCCCGGTTTCTATTTCGACCCCGCCTACATGCTCTGGATCGCCCCCGCCATGCTCCTGGCGATGTGGGCCCAGTGGCGGGTGCATTCCGCCTACGCGGCCGCGTCGCGGCAACCGGCTCCACTGACCGGTGCGGCAGCCGCACGCCACATCCTCGACTCGGCCGGCTTCAGCACCATCGAGATCGAGCCGGTGCCCGGCCACCTCAACGACCACTACGACCCGCAGGCCAAGGTGCTGCGGCTGTCGCAGGGCGTGTACGGGGGAAGGTCGGCCGCCGCCGTGGGCATCGCGGCCCACGAGGCGGGCCACGCGCTGCAGGATGCGGAGGGCTACTCGCTGATGGCGGTGCGGAATGCCGCCGTGGGCGTGGCGAATTTCGGCAGCGGCCTCGGTTTCTTCGTGTTCATGATCGGCCTCGCCATGGCGCTCAAGCCGCTGGCCTGGCTCGGCATCGCGCTCTTCGCCGGCACGGTCTTCTTCCAGGTGGTGAACCTGCCGGTGGAGATCGACGCCAGCAACCGGGCCAAGGCCCAGCTCGTCGAACTCGGCATCGTGCCGGTGGCGGAGATGGGCGCCGTCAACAGTGTGCTCAACGCCGCGGCCTGGACCTACGTGGCCGGCACGCTCCAGAGCATCCTGACGCTGCTCTACTACGCCAGCTACCTGACGGGCGGATCCAACGACGACCGCTAGCGAATCCGCCAGCTAATGGTTGAGTGAATAGAGCAGCACGTTGAGGGCGATCTTCTCGGCGTCTTCGCGGCCGTAGCCCGTGCACTCCATCGAGTTCTGCTTCTCGAGCGCGCAGGAGAGGTCGAACGGCGAGAAGATCACCGCCCAGCGGTCGCCGATCCGCACGCCTTCGAGCTTGGGGGGAATCTCGCGTTTGCGGACGCCCAGCGGCCCATCGCCGCCGGCGGGCTCGCGGAGCGTGACGCGGCGGATGTCGTAGCCGCCGTAGTCGGATGCCGTGAAGAGCGGGTCGTCCGCCGGGATCTCCTCGAGTTCGTGGCCGGGCAGAATGGCCGCCATCTCGGCGCGGAAGGCCTGCGTGAAGGTGGGGGCGGCGCAGACACTGTCGGCCAGCAGCATCCCGCCGCGGTCGAGAAACCGCGCGATCCGCTCGCGGCGGGGCTGGTCGAAGGCGAAGCCCTGGCGGCCGTGCATGAACACGAGGTGGTAGTCGAAGAGCTGTTCGTCGGATGGGTCGATCAGCGCGGGGGTCTCGTCGACGCGGATGCCGGTCTCGCGGGCGGCCGCGCGGAGGATGGTGGCCAGCGCCGCCGGCGCTGCGTCGCACATCCCGGAGTGCTTGAGCTTGCCGATCGCCAACTGGCCGCGCTCCACGCGGTCGACCTGCCGGTCGTCGTCGGCGGGCAGGGCGGCGAAGAAGGCGTCTTTGCTCTTCAACTCCCGGTTGGTGGCATAGGCGAGCACGTTGGTGCCGATCGCCAGCGAGGCCTCGACCTCCCGGCCCGCCGCAGCGGGCAGGCCGCGGCGGGCCGGCCCGCCGAGTTCCCACAGGCAGGAAAGGCTGGGCATGCCGGCCTTCGGGTCGTCGAGATCGGTCGGCGGGGCATACATCAGGCAGGTGCGACAGCCGTAGTCGATGCCCATCAGCGGCCGGTGCAGTTCCGGCGGCACGATCTCCTCGGCATGCCAGGCCGGATGCTCCGGTGGCAGAAGATGCAGGCGGTACTCGGGCTCGGGGAAGATCTCGCCGACGAGCTGCCGCAGACGGCGGTCGAACTCGCCACTCGCCGGGCAGCACGCCTCGGCGAACACGAAGCCCCCATTGTCGATGTAGCGGCGCAGCCGCGGGCCCGCGTCGGGACCGAGGTCGAAGGCGTCCCTGCCCGAGATCCAGAGCACTGGCGCCTGCTGGAGATCGTCGAGTCCCGCCGAGGGTAGGTCGACCACGTGCCAGGAAAGGCCCGCGGGATAGTCTCGCTTCCAGCGGCCTTCCACGTGCTCAACGAGGTGGGCGATGTCGTGGCCGTGGCGGTTCCAGTCGTCTTCGGGCCCGTGCCGGCTCTTGGCGACGATCACCGGCCGCCGCCCCTTGGCAAGGAAGAGCAGCGCGAAGCTGGTGGCGACGACCGAATCCTCGATGCGGTTGGCGACGAACTTGCCGAGCGGATCCTGGGCGGCGGTGAACATCTTCGCTCCCTCGAGGTACCAGTCGTTCTCGCCGATGTACCGCCGGGCCGTGAACCGCCCGACCCGCTCGAGGCCGTAGAGGTAATAGTAGAGCCAGGTCTCGCCGCCGGTGCCGGGGTTTTGCATCACGGAGAACCGGCGGCCGAGCCAGGCGAGCCCCCGCTCCAAGAGCTTGGGGCTCGAGCCGCCTCCGCAGCACTGCACGGCATCGCGGCCGGCGCGGGCGTCAGGCGCCCCGACGTGTTCCGCCGTGATCCAGATGCTGGCGATGCCGGCGCAGGTCATGCTGCCGGAGCCGCCGGTGTTGCCCAGCGTGTAGCCCCACGAGCCGTCGGCGTTGGCACAGGCCGTCCAATACTGCTGTGCGCGGACCCACGTCTCCTGCTGCACGGGCACACCCACCCGGGCCGCCTCGTGGAGCCCGAGGAGCGCGAACTGCGAGTTGGAGTTGTCGCCAATGCCGCCACCGCGATTCTGCTCGTAGGACCAGGAGCCCGACCCGCGGCCCTGCTTCACCTGCGCGAGCTCGAGCCACTCTACGTTGCGCTGCAGGATCGCGCGGTCGGCCTCGGGCGAGACCATCGCCAGGATCATCGTCTGGAGGGCGACGGAGTAGGTGTCGTCGGTCGGCTGCTGCCGCAGCCAGTCGAGTGCCCGGCGCATCCGCGGATCCTCCGGGGGCACGCCCGCGTTGGCGAGGGCGAGCAGCACCAGTGACGTGGCCCCGGCCCGCTTTTCGGCCGACCGCATTGCCTCCCACGACCCGTCGGGCCGCTGCTGCGAGAGCAGGTAGGTGCGGGCCTTGTCGATGGCCCGCTGGATGTCGGCCGGGCCGATCGGCGGCGCCGACCGGACGGCCGACGGCAGGCACGCCACGAGCGTGGCGAGCACGAGGACGCAGCCGACGCGCTGGAGCGGTGAGCGGATCACGCCTGATTTCCGGGCCCGGGTCGCGGCCGCGGCGACGCCGCGGTGCCACACGCAATCGTATCACGTTTGCCGGTGTGGCAGGATGCGCGGCCATGAGCCGCTCGTGCGGGAATCGACGATTGCCGGTCTGTCGACCGCACCCGATACTGGAGGAGGTCGTTTGACATCAGCCACAGGCAGGAAGGATCGGCAGGCGTGTCCACCGCTTCGAAGCCCAGAACGCTCGACGAAATCCTGCAGGAGTTCGCCCAGCACCGGAAGCTGATGCAGGAGGAACTGCAGAAGGTGATCGTCGGCCAGCACGACGTGATCGAGCAACTCTTCGCCGCGATCTTCACCCGCGGCCACTGCCTCCTGGAGGGCGTGCCGGGGCTGGCCAAGACGCTCATGGTGTCGACGCTCGCCCGCATCCTCGACGTGGGCTTCAAGCGGGTGCAGTTCACCCCCGACCTCATGCCCTCCGACATCACCGGCACGAACGTGCTCGAGGAGGACGAGTCGGGGCGGCGGCACTTCCGCTTCGTGGAGGGGCCGATCTTCACCAACATCCTGCTTGCCGACGAGATCAACCGTACGCCGCCGAAGACACAGGCTGCCCTGCTCCAGGCCATGCAGGAGCGGGAGGTGAGCGTGGGGCAGGAGACGCACACGCTGCCCGACCCCTTCTTCACCATCGCCACGCAGAATCCGATCGAGCAGGAGGGCACCTACCCCCTCCCCGAGGCCCAGCTCGATCGCTTCATGTTCAACATCAAGGTCGGCTACCCCTCGGCGAGCGAGGAGGAGCAGATCCTGATGTCGACGACGCGATCGGAAAAGCCGGAGGTCCGCAAGGTGCTCTCCGGCCGGGCGATCGCCAACATCCAGAAACTCGTGGCGGGCGTGGCGGTGAGCGAATACGTGGTGAAGTACGTGGCCCGACTGGTGCGGGCCACGCGGCCGAAGGATCCGCAGTCGCCGAAGTACGTGGCGGAATTGGTCGACTGGGGGGCCGGACCGCGGGCCGGACAGTTCCTGATCCAGGGGGGCAAGGCGATGGCGGCGATGGACGGCCGCTTCAGCGTGTCGCTCGACGACGTACGGCGGATCGCCGTGCCCGTGCTGCGTCACCGCATCGCCACCAACTTCCAGGCCCAGGCCGAGGGGCTCACGAGCGAGTCGATCATCGAGCGGCTCGTCCGCGAGACGCCCGAGCCCGAGATCCCCAAGCTCGTGAAGTGAGAGGGCCGCGAGGAGGCTCTGTATGGCCCGCGCGGTCGAGGAATACCTGAAGCCCGAGGTGGTGCGGCAGATCGCGAGGCTCGATCTCCGCGCCCAGTTCATCGTCAGGGGCTTTCTCCAGGGGCTCCATGCCAGCCCCTACCAGGGCTTCTCGGTCGAGTTCAGCGAGCACCGCAAGTACGCCCCCGGCGACGACCCCAAGGACATCGACTGGCTCGTCTACGCCAAGACCGACAAGCACTACGTCAAGAAGTTCGAGGCCGAGACCAACATCACCGGCTACCTCGTGGTCGACACGAGCGGGTCGATGGCCTACACCTACCGCCAGGAGTTCACCAAGCTCGACTACGCGATCTCGCTGGCCGCGGCCCTGTGCTGGCTGATGGTTCACCAGCAGGATCCCTGCGGGCTGATGGTGTTCGACGAAAAGCTCCATGCCTCGCTGCCCGCGCGGTCGCGGCGGTCGCAGATCGCCCAGGTGCTCTCGGTGCTCGCCAAGATCCGGCCCTCCGGGAAGACCGACATCGCGCGGAGCCTCGTGCAGGTGGCGGCAATGCTCCGCCATCGGTCGCTGGTGATGGTGTTCAGCGACCTGCTCGGCGACCCGGCGCCGATCAAGGACGCGCTCCTGCGACTCAGGCACCGCGGCCACGACGTGATCCTCTTCCACATCCTCGACGAGGCCGAGGTGACCTTTCCCTTCGAGGGCATGGTGGAGCTCACCGAGCCCGACGGGCACGACCGCCTCGTGCTCGACGCCGATGCCGCCCGCCGCGGGTACGTGGCGCAGGTGGAGGCCTTTCGCGAGGACTACCGCGCCGCCTGCTTCCGGGCCGGCATCGACTACGTGCCCATCGACACGAGCATGCAGTTCGACCGGGCGCTCATGGAATACCTGGTGAGCCGCCGCAACCGCTTCTGAGCCATGGGCCTGTCGTTCCTCACTCCCGTGCTTCTCGGCGGAGCGGCCCTCGTGGCCGTGCCGCTGGTGCTGCACCTCATCATGCGGCGGAAGCCGGTGCCGCACGAGTTTCCGGCGCTGCGGTTCCTGAGGGAACGCGCCGTCGCCAACCGGCGACGGCTGCGGCTGAGCCATGTGCTCCTGCTGCTGTTGCGGATGGCGGCGCTCGTGCTCCTGGCCGTGGCGCTGGCGCGTCCTGTGCTGCGGGGCGCCGGTTGGCTCGCCGATGCCGAGGGGCCGGTGGCGGCCGCCTTCGTGTTCGACACGGCGCCGCGGATGGCACTGCGGGAGGCGAACCAGACACGGCTGGAGCGGGCGGGGTCGCTCGCGCGGGTGCTCCTCGGCAAGCTGCCGGCGGGACGCAAGGTTGCCGTGGTCGAGACCGCCGGCGGAGCCGCGGCGTTTCTGCCGACCGCGGCGGCTGCGGCGGCGCGGATCGAGCGACTCACCGCCATGCCCGGGGCCGTGCCGTTGCCTGCCGCCGTCGCCGAGGCGCGGCGGCTGCTGGCCGGTGCCGACCTCGCCCGTCGCGAACTGTATGTGTTCACCGACTGCTCCCACGGAGCGTGGGACAACGCCACCCCGCAGCCCGAGATCGCGGCGGGCGATCCCGCCGTGCTCTATGTGGACGTGGGTGCGACCGCACCGCAGAACTACTCCCTCGATGCGGTCGACCTCTCGGGTGAACGGGTTTCCGCGGGAACGGCGCTGGCCGTGACCGTGTCGGCATCGCGGGTGGGGCCAAACGCGACGCGGCCGGTGGCGGTTGAGATCCGCGGCGACGACGGCGGGTATGTCCGACGGGGCGTGAAGCCGGTGGCCTGGTCGGCAGCGGCACCGGTGCAGGTCGACTTCGACGTCGCGGGGCTCGGCCCCGGCACGAGGCAGGGCCGCGTGCTCATCGAGGGCAGCGACGACCTCGACGCCGACGATGTCCGCTACTTCACCGTGGAGGTCGGGGCGGCGGCCCGGGTGATCGTGGCGGCGCCCAAGCCGCCCGCCCGCACGGCGGCGCTCTTCGTGCAGGCGATCGCCCCCGCCGCCCTCGCGAAGACGGGCCGGGCGAGGTTCGAACCGGAGGTGATCGACGTGGCGTCGCTCGACACGGTGTCGTGGGATACCGCCCAGGGAATCGTGCTGCTCGATCCGGCCCCGTTGCCGCCGCAGACCTGGGAGTCGCTCGGGCGGTGGGTGGCCGCCGGACGGGGGCTCGTGGTGTGGCTCGGGCCGGCCGCGGGGACGGCCGAACGGTTCAACTGCGACGCCTCGCGCCGCGTGCTCGGCGGCGAGGTCGTGCGGGTGTGGCGCAGCAGGGAGGGCAACTACCTCGCGCCGGCCACGCTCGACCATCCGGTCCTCGCGGCGTTTCGCCGCGTGGGCGACGCCGTGCCGTGGCAGGATTATCCGATTGCCCGCCACTGGGAGTTTCGGGCGGAAGCCGCGGACAACGAGGCGGGCGGGAGCGACGGGGAAGAGGGCTCCGCCGCGGCCGTGGTGGCGGCGTACCGCAACGGGCTGCCGGCGATCGTGGAGCGGCGGATCGGCAGTGGCACGGTGATGCTCGTGACCACGCCGGTGTCGCAGGCGGCCTCCGATCCCGACGCCTGGAACACGCTGGCCACGGGCTTCGAGCCGTGGCCCTTCGTGATCCTCGCCAACGAGACCCTCCTGCACGCCATCGACACGGCCGACAGCCGCAACGTGCTCGCCGGGATGCCCGCCATGCTCCACATCGAGCGGCGCGACGTGCCGGCGGCCTTCGTGAGCACGCCGACCGGCGACGACTTTCCGGCGGCGGTCGACCAGAAGCGGGGCACGATCACCGTCACCGCCACGCAGGTGCCCGGCAACTACGCGGTTCGCGCCGGCGGCGAGGTGGGAGGCATCGCCAAGGGATTCAGCGTCAATCTGCCCCCGGCTGCCACCGACTTCGCGCGGGTTCCCGACGACACGCTGGCCACGGTGCTCGGGGCCGGCCACCGCCTCGCCCGCACCGAAGACGAACTCGTCCGTGACGTGAATCTCGAACGGGTCGGCACGGAACTCTTTCCGTGGATGATCCTTCTCGCCGCGCTCGCGATGGCCGCCGACTGGATCGTGGCCAACCGTTTCTACGCGCCGCGTGAGGGAATCGACGCGGCGCCCGGAGCGGCTGAGACCTTCGCCGAAGAAGCCGCCGCGACGCCGCCAGCGCAGCCCGGTCCGCCCCCGGTGCCCACGGCGGCCGTCGTCGCCGCCGGCGTGCAGCGACCCCCGCCCGTGCCATCCCCGCCGCCCACGAGGCCGGGGCCCCCGCCGGTGCCACCTCCGCCACGGGTGCCGGAATGACGCCAGCACGTTCCCTCCACCAGATCGCCCTGCACTACGACCCGGTGTGGTCGTGGGCGTTCGTCGCCGCGGTGGCCGTCGCCTTCCTGGCGGTGCTGCTCACCGTGCCGCCGGATCGCTCGCGGGTGTCGGTGCCGGGTCGGCTCGTGCTCACGCTGCTGCGATTCGGCGCGTTTCTCGCGGTGCTCGTCTGCATGCTCCGGCCGACGCTCGTGGCCACGCGCGATGCGCGGCAGCAGGCAACGGTGCTCGTGCTGGCCGATTCGTCGGAGAGCATGACGGTGCCCGACGGATCCGGCGGCCGCTCGCGGTGGCAGGACATGGCGGCCGCCCTGGCCGCCGCCCGACCCGCGGCCGGGGCGCTCGCAGCAGAGGGGGATGTCGACCTCGCGGTCTGGCGCTACGACCGGGAACTCCACCCGGTGGCGCCGCAGGGCGACGACCCCTTTCCGCTCGGTGACTGGCCCGACGATCCCGCTGCCGACGAGACGGCGATCGGCGCCGCCCTCGACGACGCCCTGAGGGCCACGAGCGGACGCACGCTCGCCGGAGTGCTCGTGCTCGGCGACGGAGCCCAACACGCCTACGCGCCGCGCGACCTGCCGCCGCAGTCGCCCGCCCGGCGGCTCGGTGACATGGGCGTGCCGCTGTGGACCATCACCTTCGGCCAGCAGCGGGGCGCGGGGCAGGGCCGGGATGCCGCGATGGTCAACCTCTCGGCCGCCGAGACGGTGTACGTAAAGAACATGCTCGAGGTGGCGGGCCGCGTGCGGCTCGAGGGGCTCGCGGGTCGGCAGGTTGCGGTGGTGCTGCTCGCCGAGGGCGAGAGCGGCGCACTGACGGAGGCGGCCCGCACGATCGTGCAGCCGGCGACCGACACGGTCGAGGAGGCGGTGCAACTCTCGTGGACGCCCACGGCGGTCGGTGAGCGAAAGATCGTGCTCCGCGTCGAGCCGCAGGAGGGCGAGGTGATCCTCGCCAACAACGAACTTTCCACCTACGTCGACGTCATCGACGGCGGGCTGCGGGTGCTCTACCTCGAGGGCGCGCTGCGGGTCGAGCAGCGGTTCCTGCGCCGCGTGCTCGCCGCCAGCCCAGACATGCAGGTCGATTTCGACTGGATCGACTCGAGCCGCCGCGACCGCTGGCCCGTCGATCTGGGCCGGCGGCTCGCCGGCGACTACGACGTGTTCCTGATCGGCGATCTCGACGCCGCGGCCCTCCGGGCCGCCGACCTCGCCACCATCCTCGGCCGGGTGAACGCGGGCGCCGGCCTCGGCCTGCTCGGCGGATTCCATGCCTTCGAGGCCGGAGGCTGGGCCGGCTCGGCGCTGGGGCCGGCAGTGCCCTTCGAGGCCGACCGGCTCGCGAGGCAGCCCTTCGGCGAGCCGGTGCGCGAAGGGCTGCACATCTCGGGCGACGTCAGGCTCGTGCCCGATCCGCGGTTCGGCGGCGTGTCGATCCTGCGGCTTGGGGCCACCGACGCCGACACCGCCGCCGCCTGGAAGGCGATGCCGTCGCTCGAGGGCGCCACTCGGCTCGGCCGACTGCTTCCGGTGACCAAGACGATCGCCGCCTCCGGCGACGGCGATCCGCTGCTCGTCGGCCGCGAGTATGGCGAGGGGCGGGTGCTGGCCCTTGCCGCCGACTCCACCTGGCGGTGGGCGATGCAGGGGGCCGTCGAACAGCACCGGCGGTTTTGGCGGCAGTTCGTGCTCTGGCTGGCCCGCCAGGACGGCGCCGAGCAGGACACGCTCTGGGTGCGGCTCGCGCAGCGGCGAATCTCGCCGGGCACACCGCTCCCCTTCGACACGGGCCTGACGAAGCCCGATGGCTCGGCCCAGGGGGGCGTGGCGATGGAGGCCGTCGTGGTCGGTCCCGACGGCCAGCGGCGGTCCGTGCGGGTGGCCCGCCAGGGCGACACCTTCTCCGGCACCATCACGGACTGCGCCGAGCCGGGCGACTGGCGGCTGGTGGTGCGCGCCACGAAGCCCGGCGAGGCCGCCCCACGGGAGCGGACGGCGCGGTTCACCGTGTTTCGCCAGGATCTCGAACTGGCCAATCCGCGGGCGAATCCGCTGGTGATGCGGCAGATCGCCGAGGCGACCAGCGGCGGGGTGCGTCTGCCCGAGGATCTCCCCGCGATCTTTGCGGAGATCGCCGCCCGACCGCCGACCATCGAGTCGGCCGAGGAGTGGTCGATCTCACCCTGGGACACCTGGCCGATGTTCCTCCTGATGGCAGCCTGCCTGTGTGGCGAGTGGTTCCTGCGGAAGCGATGGGGCCTCGTGTAGCGGCGGGGTTTCCGCCTTTTGGCCAGTGGTCGGCTTTGCTACCCTCCCCAGCCCGCGCAGGCTGTTGCGGCGCGGGCCGGCGACAACCGACATGGAGGTCGGGCATGGCGAGACGACGTGCCATCCGCGAGAAGCTGCTGCTCGGCGCGCTGCTCGTGGGCGCGATGGTGGTGGTGCTGTCCGCCAGCAGCTTTCTCGGCATCTACTCCTACCGCCGGCTCGTGCGGGCGCTCTCCTGCAGGGCGGCGGAACTGCCGCTGGCGAGCGAGCTCGGCGAGTGTGTCGGGATGCTGCGGCTCACGCACGCCCGGGCACTTGCCGGCGAGGCGGACGACGAGGCGTTTCTCTCGGGCGTGCGGGGCACGGCCGCGGCGCTCGAGGCCTACCGTCTGGAACTGGCCGCGTTCGAACTGGAGGAGGTGCCGCTCGCCGACCGAACCCGGGAGGACGACACGGCCCAGCGGATCGCCGAGTGCCTGACCACGATCGAGGGGATCGCGCGGGAGCATGCGTCCGAGCCTGCCGATGAGGACGCGCCGGCGGCGGAGCGGGGCATGCTCCTGGCGGTGGCGCCGCACCTCGACTCCCTCTCGGCCCTCTCGGCCGAACTGCCGACGTTTCTCCAGGAGCGGCTCCACGAGATGTCGAGCGACGTCCGCACCCGCTACCGGTCGCTGATCGCGGCCACCTGGTCGGCCGCCCTCGCGGCGGCGGGCCTGCTCACGGCCATCGGCGTGCTCACCTACCGCTGGGTCTTCCGCCCGCTGCGGCTTCTCGGCCATGGGTCGCGGCGGGTGGCCGCGGGCGACTTCGGCTACCGCATCCACCTCGAGACGAACGACGAGATGGCCGAACTCGCCGACGCGCTCAACGACATGACGGAGCGGTTCCAGGAGATCCGCGACGATCTCGACTGCCAGGTGCAGGAGCGGACCCGCGAGGTCATCCGCAGCGAGCAGCTGGCGAGCGTGGGCTTCCTCGCCGCCGGCGTGGCGCACGAGATCAACAACCCGCTGGCGTCGATCGCGATGTGCGCAGAGTCGCTCGAGGGACGGATCGCCGGCATGGCACAGGGGGAGGCCGACGCCGAGGTGGCCCGTCGCTACCTCGCCCTGATCCAGAGCGAGGCCTTTCGCTGCAAGGAGATCACCGAAAAACTCCTCGACTTCTCCCGCCTCGGCGAGGTCCGCCGGCAGGCGACGGCGCTGCGGGCGATCGTGGCCGACGTCGCGGAGATGTTGCGGCACGTCGGGCGGTTCGCGGGCCGATCGATCGAGATCGAGGAGGGCACCGACGTGCTCGTGATGGCCAACCCGCAGGAGATCAAGCAGGTGGTGCTCAATCTGCTCGTCAACGCGCTCGACTCCGTCGGCGAGACGGGCACCGTGCGGGTTGCGGCCCGGCGGAGCGGCGGAGAGGCGGTGCTCACCTTCACCGACGATGGCTGCGGGATGACGCCCGAGGTGCTCGAGCATCTCTTCGAGCCCTTCTTCACCCGGCGCAAGACCGGGCAGGGCACGGGGCTCGGCCTCTCGATTGTGCAGCGGATCGTGACCGACCACGACGGCCGCATCCAGGCCGCGAGCGACGGCCCCGACAAGGGATCCACCTTCCGCGTCACGCTGCCGCTCGCGGCGATCGGCGGCGATGCCGCCGGCTCCCCGTCCGCCGGGCGGGCCGCCTGACATGCCCCCCGATCCATTCCGCCTGCGAGGTTTCCCGTGAAGTCATCCGCCCGCCCGATGCGCATCCTCTTCGCCGACGACGAGACCTCGCTGCAGGAACTGATGCGGATCGAGCTGCCCCGGCTCGGTCACGAGGCCACCGTCTGTCCCGACGGCCGCACGGCGCTCGCGGCCCTCGACCGCACCGCCTACGACTGCGTGATCGTCGACCTCGACATGCCGGGCGTCGGCGGTCTTGACGTGGTCGCCCGTGTGCGGGAGACGTCGCCCGACACCGAGACGGTGATCATCACCGGGAAGTCGTCGGTGGAGAGCGCCGTCGCGGCCGTGCGGCAGGGGGTGTTCGACTATCTCACGAAGCCCTGCAAGCTCGCCGACATCCAGGCCGTGCTGGAGCGGGTGCGGAAAAAGCGGGAACTCACCGCGCGGCTGCGGGCGCTCGAACGGCGGGTGCGGCAGGCGGAGGGGGCCACGCAGCTGGTGGGCGGCTCGGCGGCGCTCGGCCAGGTGCGGCGGCTGATCGCCCGCGTGGCGGCGAGCGACGCGGCAGTGCTGATTCGCGGCGAGACCGGCACCGGCAAGGAACTGGTCGCCCGGGCGATCCACGAGGGGAGCGGCCGGGCCGCCGGTCCGCTGGTGGCCGTCAACTGCGGCGCGCTGCCGGAGCACCTCGTGGAGAGCGAACTCTTCGGCCATCGCAAGGGGGCGTTCACGGGTGCCGACGAGCACCGGGCGGGACTCTTCGAGGTGGCCGATGGCGGCACGCTCTTCCTCGACGAGATCGGCGAGCTGCCGCGGTCGCTTCAGGCCCGGCTTCTGCGGGCGCTGGAGAGCGGCGAGATCCGTCGCGTGGGCGACAACCATCCGATCACCGTCGATGTGCGGGTGGTCTGCGCCACGCATCGCTCGCTCGAGGAGATGGTGCAGGCGGGTGAGTTCCGTGAAGACCTGCTCTTCCGCATCAACACGTTCGAGATCGTGATTCCGCCCCTGCGGCAGCGGCTCGACGACATTCCCCTGCTCGTGGAGCATCTCGTGCGCAGGTCGCGGCCGCAGACGCCCGCCGACGCGGTGATCGCCGATGCGGACGTACTCTCGGCGCTCTCCACCCACCGGTGGCCCGGCAACGTCCGGGAACTGGCCAACGTGGTCGAGCACGCACTCGTGCTCTGCGACGGCCTGCCACTCGGTGTCGACCATCTGCCGGCGCGGCTGGCCGGACTGCAGGCCGGCATCGTGACACCGCCCGCCAAGGCTTCGCCACCCCCGGCCGCCACCACGGCACCGGCCATGCCGTCGGAGCCGCCCCGGCCCGAGAGCCTGCGGGAGCTCGAGATGCGGGCGATTCTCGAAGGGCTGGAACGCAACCGGGGCAACAAGGCCCGCACCGCCGAGGAACTCGGGATCAGCCTCAAGACGCTCTACAACAAGCTCCACCAACTCGCCGAAAGCCCGCTCGAGAAGACCGGCTGAATGTCAGGTCTTGCGCACGACCCCGACGAGGACGCCGAGCACCTTCGCGTTCTTGACGTAGATAGGCTTCATGGATGTGTTCGCCGGCTGGAGCCGGATGCGGTCGCGCTCGGGAAACCACTGCTTGAGCGTGGCCTCGCCGTCTTCCGTCTGGGCCACCACGATGTCGCCGGAATGGGCCGTCTGCTTCTTCTGGATGACCACCCAGTCGCCATCCGCAATCTGGGCGTCGATCATCGACTCGCCCATCACCTTGAGCACGAAGTGGTTGTCGCGGTTGAAGAGGGATTCGAAGTCGATCCGCTCGCTCTGCTCCTCTGCGGGCCGCAGCGTGCCCGCCGCGACCCAGCCTGCCATGGGGAGGCCCCGAAGATGCGCCGGTTCGTTCACGAGCTCGATCGCCCGTGACATGTTTTTGCCGCGGGTAATCAGCCCCTTGCGCTCCAGCGCCTTGAGATGGCAGACGACGCCGTTGGGCGACTTGATCTTGAAGGCCTGGCCGATCTCGCGAACCGTCGGGCCGTAGCCCCGGGAATGGATCTTGTCGCGGATGAAGGCATAAATCTCCATCTGCCGCTCGGTGGGAGCGTCGCCCGTGTCGTCGTCGAGCGACTTGGTCGGCAGGTTGAGTGGATTGCCCTTCACGGCCGCCATCGCGGCGGCGACACGGCGGGGCTTGGGGCGGGCGTTGGTGGTGCGGGCAGCGACGGCCTTGCGCTTCGACATGACAGCTGGGCGGGAGTGCCGCCATCCTGGGGGTGGTGAGGGGTATCGGCTGGATCACCGTGTGGACGCCAGTATCTTACTATACGGCCGTTCATTTTCAAGGGCGGGCATGAACGTTCTGCCAGCAACAGGAGATAACGAGGCTCGGGGGTCGGCGAACGCTCGAGGAGCCTTGGGCGTATCCTCGCCCCGGCGACGAGACTTTTGCCGCCCCCGAGCCGGCGATGCACGGTAGGTGCCGCAGCCCTTAGGATGAGGATATTGCTTGCCAAGGAGGTGCCCGACATGATGCGGAGATTCCGGTGCCGTGTTTCTGCCGCGTGGAGCCTGGCCGCGATTGCGGTCGCTGTCGGCGGCATGGGGCGAGGGTGGGCCGAGCAGCCGCCCGCCGCGGCGGAGAAGCCGCGAGAGGCGGCTCGTGCCGAGGCCGATCGTAAGAAGTCGACGGCGACGATCGCCCATCTGCGGATCGCCGGCAGCCTGCCCGACGGCGTGGGGCAGGGGGGCCTGCTCGCCGACGTGTCGCCACACCTGCACCGCCTCGTGGAGCGGCTCGACAAGGCTGCCTCCGACGGCCGCGTGAAGGGCGTCGTGATCTCCATCGAGTCGCCCGACCTGGGCCGCGGCCGGGCGGAGGAGATCCGGGCGGCGATCGCCCGCATTCGCAAGGCCGGCAAGCCCGTGATCGCCCAGTTGGTGAGCGGGGCGCCGGTGCACTACGGCATCGCGGCCGCGTGCGACCTGGTCGCCATGCCCCCCGCCGCAACGCTCGAACTCACCGGCGTGCGGGCCGAGATGATGTTTTTCAAGTCGCTCCTCGACCGGCTCGGGGTGGCCGCCGAGATCCTCCAGGTGGGCGAGTTCAAGGGGGCCGGCGAGCCCTTCACCCGCGATGCGATGAGCCCGCAGCTGCGGGCCCAGTACGAGAGCTTCGTCGGCGACCTCTACGAGCAGTTGATCGAACACGTGGCGGCCGAGCGGGGACTCGCGGTCGACCGGGTGCGGGAACTCGTCGATGTGGGCGTGTTCACGCCCGAGCAGGCCCGCGAGGCGAAACTGATCGACCTCGTGGGATACGACGATGAGGCGATCGCGGCCCTCGCCACGCGGATCGAAGAGAAGTCGCCGAAGGTCGCCCGCGACTATGCCGAGCGGAAGATCGACCAGGATTTTTCCGGCATGGGGGGCCTGGTGAAGCTGCTGGAACTGGTGTCCGGGCAGCGTCCGGCCGCGCCGGTGGGCAGGGGCAAACGCATCGCGATCGTGCACGTGGCCGGCGAGATCCGCGAGGGCAAGAGCGCCGACGATCTGGTGATGGGCGGGGCGGCCGGGGCGGAGACCGTGATGAAGGCGATCCGCGAGGCGGCCGCCGATCAGCAGGTGGCGGCGATCGTGCTGCGGATCGATTCGCCCGGCGGCTCGGCGCTGGCCAGCGACCTCATCTGGCGGCAGATCGAGCAGGTGGAGAAGCCGGTGGTGGCGAGCCTCTCCGACATTGCAGCGAGCGGTGGCTACTACATCGCGGTGGCCGCCGACCGGATCGTGGCAGCGCCTGGCACGCTCACCGGGTCGATCGGCGTGGTGGGAGGCAAGGTGGCCGTGGGCGACGCCCTCGGGAAGGTGGGCGTGCACACCGACGTGGTCAGCCGCGGCCGCAATGCCGGCTGGTTGTCGATGAACGAGCCATTTAATCCGGCCGAGCGGGAGGCGTTTCTCGGCACCATGAAGGAGGTCTACCGGCTCTTCACGAGCAAGGTGGCCGAGGGCCGGCGGCTCACCGCCGAGAAGGTCGAGACACTGGCCGGCGGTCGCGTGTTCACGGGCCGTCAGGCGAAGGAGGCCGGGCTCGTCGACCGGCTGGGCACGCTCGACGATGCGATTGACGAGGCCAGGACGCTCGCCGGCATCGACGCCGACGAGGCGGTCGATCGCGTGCTGTTGCCCGAACCGCGAGGCCTCTTCGACGACCTCTTCGGTGCGGCTGGCCGGGCTGCCGACCCGGTGGCGGGGCTGGGCGTCTGGGCCGCCTCGCCGCTGCGGCTGGCGATCCTGGCGAAGGTCGCGGTGGTGCCGGGGCTCGAACCGCTGGCGGCCGAGGCCGACACGCTCGTGCACCTGCTCTCGGGCAGGCCACAGATGATCGTGCCGGGGCGGATCCGCCTGCGGTGAGCGTGCTCGCGAAACCAGTTGCAACGTCATCCCGCCGGCCCGAGGCCTCACGGCCTTTGGCTACGACGAGCAGAAGCGCTTTTCACGGAGAACGATCGCAGGATGCGATCACACCAAGCGGACCCTGGCCATGGATGGCAGGGGCCGCGTGAAGTGGGGCACTTCGCCTGGTTGAGCAGGCGACGATCGCAGGATGCGATCACACCAAGCGGACCCTGGCCATGGATGGCAG
>JBJTDZ010000117.1:0-8941 GCA_046092585.1 Pirellulales bacterium
GTGCGAGCACCGTCTTCGAGATCATGTCCGGGTTCTCCAGCACGTCGGTGTGCCGCTCCGCCGAGCCGATCGCCGACACGATGCCCTCGCCGACCCGCGCGATGATCGTTTCCTCCGTCGCACCGCCGATCAGCTGGTTGAGGTTGGTGCGGACGGTCACGCGGGCCTTCACCTTCAGCTGCACGCCGTTCTTGGCGACGGCATCGAGCGACTCGCGGCCGCTGTTCTTGCCGGGACAGTCGATCACCTTCGGATAGACGCTCGTCTGCACCGCCTCGCGGACGTCGCGGCCGGCGAGATCGATCGCCGCCGCCCGCTTGAAGTCGAGTTCCCGGATCCCGGCCTTGTGCGCCGCGATCAGCGCCTGCACCACCAGCGGCACGCGGCCACCCGCGAGGTAGTGGGCCTCGAGCGCCTGCCGGGTGATGCCGGTCGCGTCGCCGAGTCCGGCCTGCACGGCCATGATCTTGCTCCGCACGATGACCGCCGGATTGATCTTCTTGAAGCTCATCGCCACGAGGTCGAAGAGGCCGATGCCGGCCCGCGAGGCGACCGACTGAACCCAGAGCCGCAGGTAGCGGGCGAGCACGGCGAACACCACCAGCAGGGCGAACACGCCCACGCCGAGCACGAGCAGGGTCAGAAGGGGCATCGACGGGCTCCGGGACGGGTGGAAGCGGCAGAGGTGACGGCCGTCTCAAGACTGGTTCGGTGGCTCGGGCGAGTCAAGTTTGCGAGGGTCGTCCGACCCGTCCTCTCCGGCGAGCACGCGGAAATCAAAGGCCTCGAGCGCCTCCTCGAGCCGGCCGGGCACCGGTTCGTCGGCCGTGGACTTCGCCCGCCCCGTCGGCGGCCGGGCTGGCTGGCCAACGGCCTGCCGGACGACGAGCCCGCCGGCCTGCACCCCGATCACCTCGATCGCCGTGCCGGCGACGATCGGACCACTCTCGCTCATCGCCGGCAGGTCGCGGCCGCCGACCTCGACGGTTCCCCAGGGCAACAGGTCGATCGTCGAACGACCCTCACGGCCGACGAGTTCGCGGAGTTCGTTCCGACGGCCGACGTCGGGCACCACCTCGTCGGGTTGCGGCGGCGGGGGGAGCACGCGACGGCCGAGCGGCGTGTCGGGAAAGAGCCGAAAGGCGATGCCAAGAACAAGCGGCGCGGCCACGGCGGTGGCGGAGAGCACGGCGACTCCGATCAACGGCCCGTGTTCGGCAAAGGCCGTCACCACGCCCGCTCCAAGCGCCACCACGCTCAGGAACCCGAGCACGCCACCCGAGGGCACGAACACCTCGAGCATGAGCATGCCCAGCCCCACGGCCACCAGCGCGGCGATCCAGCCAAGGGCGGTCATGCGGCCGTCACCGCCCTGACGATCACGCGGTCGCCCCGCACGGCCACCACCTCCACCGACACGCCAGGCTCGATGAGCGGCCCGTCGCTGACCACCTCGTGGATCACGTCAGCGATCCGCGCCTTTCCCGCCGGAGCGAGCCGCGTGGTGGTGGTGCCGCCCTGCCCCACGAGGCCGGAGAGACGGGCCTCATCGAACCCAGTCGCCGCCGGGGGCTCGAGCAGCACGTCACGGACCAGCGGTGTGGACGGCAGCCAGCGTCTGAGCAGCCCGCCGAGGAGCGTCACGCCTCCGACCGCGGCGAGGATGCCGAGCAGCGACCACTGCATCTGGCGGATCTGGTAGTCGTTGACCGGCAGCACGAACGACTGGCTGGCGAGCACGATCGCCGCGATCACGAGCAGCCCGCCGCCGAGGCCGAGCACCCCGAAGCCCGGGAGCACGAAGATCTCGGCCGCCACGCAGACGACGCCGGCGATGAAGAGCATCACCTCCAGCCAGCCCGACGTGCCGTTGAGGTACTGGCTCCAGAAATAGACGATGAACGCGACCATCGACACGAAGCCGCCGAAGCCCACGCCCGGAGTCTTGAGTTCGATGAACAGCCCCGCGGCCCCGATCAGGAGCAGGAGCCAGGCGAGGCTCGGGCTGGCGAGCGCCTCGAGCAGCCGGTCGGCCCATCCCGACTCCGCCATCGCGATCTCCCCTTCGAGGCCGTAGGCCCGGCGGACGCCCTCGGCATCGTCGACGAGGTGGGCGACGAGGCCGAGTTCCTCCGCGCGGCGACCATCGAGCTCGAGCGGTCCGACACCGATCGAGCCGCCGATCTGCCAGGCATCACGATCATCCCGCGATTCGAGTTCGGCCTCGGTGAAGTAGGCGACGCGCCCGGAGCCCTGCTCCACCGCGCGGTGCACGTCGAGGCCCGGCACCGCCAGCGCCGCCGGCAGCGACCACGGCCGGTCGCGAAGCTTCGCCACGCCTCCGCGCCACGCGGCCACGACCGCGTCGGCCGTGCGGCCGCCGATCGCGGCCGATCCCTCGCCACCGAGCACGGCGGTGGGATGCATCACGATGTCGTCGCAGGCTGCGGCCACGAGCGCCGCATCGCCCCGCGCCTCACGGGGGACGTGGGCGACGGTTCGCACCTCGTTCGGATCGAGCCCCGCGAGCCAGTTGGCGAGCACGAGGCTCTGCTGCGGAGAGCCTCCCGCGCTGTCGATCCGCAGCCAGACGAACGTGCAGCCCTCGGCCAGGGCCCGCTCGATCCGGCCGCGAAGCCTGGCCACCGTCTCGGCCGTCACGCCGCCGGTGAGCGACACCCGCACCGGCTTCCAGCCTCCGGCGAGCGACGGATCCGCGGCGAGGCCGCGTTCCTCGACGCCCAGCCCCCTGGCCAGGTCCGCCGACGACGCGGCAAGAATCCGCACCAACCCGAGTTCGCGGCCGCGCCGTCCGTCGATCGCGAGCGGCACCGGCTCGAGATCCTCGACGGCCAGCACCGTCGCCCGCTGACGGAGTTCGTCGAGGTCGCCGGCGGCGACGAACCGCTCGCCCTCGTCGGTGGATGCCCGCACGACCCGGGCGGCCGGGTCGAGGAGGGCGACGGCCACCTCCGGGGGCACCGTCCTCCGCCGGGCCGCTATCTGCGCGTAGACCGACCGCATCGACTCGTCGATCGACGTCTCATCGGCATTGGCCGGCCCGAGCACCGCGTCGGGTGCCATCGCCAGTTCGTCACAGGCCAGCGCCACGAGCACGGCATGGCCAGCCACGCCTTCGGGCAGCCACGCAACCGTCCGCACACCCGCGAGCCTCCGGTCGGTGAGGAACCTCGCCAGTTCGACGGCCCGCCCGAAGTCGCTGGAGGCCGCGTGCTCCCCGTCGACGGACTCGAAGCGGAGCACGAGCACTCCCCGCTCCTCCCCGCCGCCACGCAGCATCTCGAGCCGCCGCAGCACGGCCGCCTCGACCTGCGTATCGCGGGTGCCGGTGAGCGGCAGCCGCACGGGCACGACGATGGTCGGGGGCATCGTGGCCTCGCCGGCCACCGCCAGCAGGCCGGACAGCGCCGAGATCGCGGCGACACTCCGGGCGAGGGCGGAACCGAGGCGCATGCGTTGGCTCCGGGGCGGGAAAACTCCGATTGAATTCTAAGATGACCCCGAGGGGAGTCAAAAAACGTGTCGGCATACCTATACTGCCGCCCATGAACGCATCCACGTCCACCGGCCTTGACCGCGAACTCGTCGATCTCGTCTCCGCCCGGGCCCTCAAGCGAGGCACTTTTCGCCTCGCCTCGGGCCGTGAGGCGAGTTTTTATCTCGATGCCAAGCAGGTGGTGCTCGACGCCCACGGCGCCATGCTCGTCGGCCGGGCGATCCTCGCACGGCTGCGGGCCCACGGCCCCCTTCCCCATGCCGTCGGCGGGATGTCGATCGGTGCGGATCCTGTCACCGGAGCCGTGGTGACGATAGCCGGCGTCGAAGGGGTGCCGCTCAAGGGTTTCATGGTTCGCAAGGAGGCCAAGGGGCACGGCCTCCAGAAATACATCGAGGGTCCCGTCGAGCCCGGGCAGCGGGTGGTGATCGTCGAGGACGTGGTCACCACTGGCGGTTCGTCGCTGCTGGCGATCGACCGGGCGGTGGAGTTCGGGCTCGTGGTCGAGCGGCTGGTGGCCGTGATCGACCGGCTGGCCGGTGCCCGCGAGGCGCTTGCCGCCCGGGGCATTCCGCTGGAGTCGCTCGTCACGATCCGCGACCTCGGGATCGAGCCCGACGCCACCTGATAGGGATGGCACGGGAGCCTCAGGTGGTCCCCATCGCTGACGCGATTGGGCTTCCAGATGCAGGAAGCGTAACCGCGTGAGCGGTACGACGGCAGTGGCGTTGAGGTCGCCCCGCATTCGAGCCTGAAGCTCGAGTGCATCCGGGGAAGGGCCGCTTGCCCCGGGTTGCACTTCGGGCATACGCTGCTTCAGCGGCCTCGCCGGCCCGCTCGGTGTCCCTGAGGATTCTCTCGTGCATTTCCGGCCTCTGTCAGGGCACGCGTCGGTGGCGATCGTGGCCTTCGTGGCCTTGTCGCTCACGCTGGCGGCCTCCGCTTCGGCCGGCACGCCCCCCGACCCCGAGATCACCGCCCTCGTCGAGCAACTCGGCGATCCCGACTACGCGGTCCGCGAGGCTGCAGCCGCGGGCGTCGCAGAACTCGGGAGCCTCGCCTCCGACGCGCTGCTTGCGGCGGCTGAATCGCATCCCGATGTGGAGGTGGCACTCCGCGCCCGCTGGCTCGTCGAGTCGCTTCCACTGGCGTTCGCCGACGACCCACCCGAGGTGGCAACCCTGCTCGAGCGGTTTTCCCGGAGCGACCTCGACGACCGTGTGCAGATCATGCATCGGCTGCTGCGGCTGGAAGACGACGCCGGCATCGAGCCCCTCGCGCGGATCGTACGGCTGGAACGGACCGAGACCGGCTCGCGGATCGCGGCGGCCCTTCTGGCACGCGAGTGGCAGGCGGACGACCCTGCATGGCCCGCGCTTCGCGAGCGGATCGTCGTGGGGATAGGCGCCAGCGGCCGCGGCACCGCCCGGCTGCTCCGGGGGCTCACGGCGGCGACGGCAGCCGCGAGACCGGCACGCGCGGGTGTGGATGAGGTGGCCACGGCGGTCGCGGCGCTCGATGGTGGCGACGACGCCACGGCCGGCGGTAACGACCCGGGCGACGCCGCGCTCGGCCGGGAAAAGACACAGCGGATCTTCCGCCGCTGTCTCGTGCAACTGTTCGTGGCCGCGGGCCGCCGCGACGAGGCGATCACCGAGGCAGGCAGGCTGCTGGCAGCCTGCGCCGCCTCGGTGGCCCGCGAGGAACTCACGGCCGCGGAGCTCGCCTGGCTCACCGACCATGGCCTCCCCGAGGCGGTCGATCTGCTGGCCGACCGGCTCGACGCGGAGGTCAAGGAGCCGCTCGTGCTCTACGCCGCCGCGAACGCCTGCCGACGGCGTGGCGACGAGCCCCGGGCAGCGGCCCTCGCCGCGCTTGCCCGCGAGCAATACGGTTCGGAAGGGGTCGACATGAGCCGGCGACTGCAGGCCGCCATGCTCCTGGCCCGGTGGGGAGCGGCCGATTGGGCCTTCGCCGAATACCGCGAGATCCTCAACGACCCCGAGGCCCCGGTCGGGGAGTACGCCCTCGCCGGCATACTCGGGGCGGAGTTCCTGCACGACGAGGCTCGCGACGCGGAGGCGGCCGAGGTGCTCCGCCGGGTGCTCGAAGGCCGCTCCGACGACGACGGCATGGAGCAGATCCTGATGCGGCTCGAGCGGGATCCGCGGTCGGTCCGCTCGCGCATGCTCTACTTCGCGGCGTGCGCCGCGGCGGCGCGGGGCGACACGGCGGAGCAGCGGCGGCTCGTCGAGGACTCGCTGCGAACCTACGGCAAGGATGTCGACTCGCTGATCGCGATCCATCGCCTGTCGGCCGATTCGCCCGACCGGCACGGCGACGCGCAGGTCCGCATCGCCCGCGCGCTCGAGCAGATCGAGGAGGAGATCCAGGCGCTCCCCGACGAGTCCGACGGCTACAACGAATACGCATGGCTCGCGGCCAATACCGAGGGCGACATCCGCAAGGCGACCCGCTACTCGAAGCGATCACTCGAACAGTCGTTCGACAGTTCGAGCTATCTCGACACCCTCGCCCACTGCCGGGCTGCGGCCGGCGACCTCGCCGCGGCCGTCCGCACGCAACGCCTCGCCGCCCGCCAGGAGCCGCACAACCGCATGATCCGCCGCAACCTCGAGCGTTTCGAACGGATGGCTGCCGCGCGATGATGCCCACGCACCACGTGACCGTGCAGGACACGCGGCTGGCGGTGCATACCGCCGGGTCGGGCCTGCCGCTGCTTGTGCTGCATGCCTTCCCGCTCGATCACGGCATGTGGCGGCGTCAGGAGCCGCTCGCGGAGTCGCTGCGACTGGTCGCCCCCGACCTGCGGGGCTTCGGCTCGAGCGACGGCGACGGTCCCGCGAGCATCGCGCAACTCGCCGACGACGCCGTGGCCCTGCTCGATGCCCTGCACGTCGACCGGCCCGCCGTCGTCTGTGGCGTGTCGATGGGGGGCTACGTGGCCCAGCACGTGGCCGCACGGCATCCCGACCGCGTGGCGGCGCTCGTGCTCGTCGACACGAAGTTCGAGGCCGACACGCCCGAGGCCCGGGCCGGCCGCGCCGATCTCGCCGGCAAGGTGGGCCGGCTCGGCCAGTCGATCCTCGCCGACGCGATGCTGCCGCGACTGCTGGCGGCACCCCGCAGCGACGCCGCCGCCGCGGCCCTCGACCGCCATGCGGAGAACCAGGCGCTCCTCCGCACGATGATCGAACGGCAGCGGGTGCCGACGATCCAGGCGGCGCTTGCCGCGCTTGGTGACCGCCCCGACATGACGGAGCCAATGCGGCACGTGAAGGCGCCCACGCTGCTCGTGGTGGGCGCGGAAGACCAGATCACGCCGCCGGCCTGCCTGGAAGCCGCGGAGGAGATCATGCCCGACGCCCGGCTCCTGATCGTGCCGGCCGCGGGCCACCTCGTGCCGCTCGAGGCGCCGGAGGTCTTCAATCGGGCCGTGCTCGAGTTTTTGGCGGAAACTGCCGTGGCCTGAGCGGCTCCAGCCTCGGGCGGTCCCCATCGCTCACGCGATTCGGCTTCCAAACCAGGGAAGCGTCACCGCGTGAGCGGTACGAGTGCAGTAGCGTCGAGGTCGCCCCGCATTCGAGGCTGAAGCTTACGTGCGATCTGCCTCAGGGCCGAGGTCGCCGTCCATCCGGGCCCGGCGGCGGCCGCTGGCCTCGTGGCCCCGCGCCGCCCTCGGGCGGTGGTGGCCCGCGGCGTTCGCCGTTCCGCTCGCGCTGCCGTGAACGCCGCTCGAGCCACTCCAGCCGGCTGGTGGTGTCGAGATCGACGATGTTCTTTCGATCCGCGGGATCGCTGGCCGCGATGATCGCATGCCAGAGCCGGGCCGCCGCGCGGAGTTCCTGCCGTCGTGGGTCAGCCAGCGCCGCGGCCACGGCCGCCAGATCACGACGCTGCACCGACGAGAGCCCAAGAAATGTCGCGAGCGACCGTTCGAGCGCATCGCGATCCTGCGGCGACATCCCTTCGATCGCCTCCCGTCGGGCCGTGAGCACGTCGGCGGCCGCAGCCTCCGACGGGAACTCCGCCTCCAGTTCCCGCAGGGTCGCGTCAAACTCCTGTTCCTCCCGGCGCATGAACTCCGGCGGCATCCGCGCGGGCAGTTGATGGCGGCGGGCGGCGAGCGCCTGCAGAAAGGCCACACTCCCCGCCTCACGGAGCAGATCGACATGCCGCACGAGTGGCAGTTGATCCAGAATCCGTGCATCCGGATCTGGAGCGATGATCCGGCCGGCCACGACGCCGGCAAGGAGGCTGGCAGCCACGAGCGCCAGGGGCATGAGCCAAAGACGGGTCGGCGACGCCGGTGGTCTGGCGGCGGGCTCGGCCACGGCGGCCACCATCTCCACGGTGGTCGCGGCCATGTCGATGGACGACGACTGCCGTGGCAGGGCGTCGAGGGCGTCCCAGAGATCGCCGAGGTCGTCGATGGGTGTCGTCCCGATGGGCTCGTCAGGCGGCTGTGTCATGGTCGTTCGCCCCGGAGGTAGGGCTCGAGCGCCGCCCGGAGCTGGTCACGGGCGCGGAAGAGCAGCGACTTCACCGCCGGTACGGTGAGCCCCATCGCTTCCGCGATCTCCTCGTAGGAACACTGCTCGAACTTGGCGAGCAGCACCGCCATCCGCTGCCGATCGTTGAGCGTGGCGATCGCGTCCTGGACCACGCCCTGCAGTTCCGTGCGGTCGGCGATCCGAGCGGGCAACAGCCCACTGGCGGCGACGGCGAGCTGGTCGAGGCCGAGCGATGTCGCCGAGGCCGACGTCGCGACGGGCACGCCCCGCTCCCTGCGCCTGTAGGCCCGCTGCTTGAGGTCGCTGGCGACGTTGTTGGCGATCGTGTGGATCCAGGTCGTGAACTTCGCCGTGGGCTGATACGAGGCCCGTGCCCGGTACACCCGCAGGAAGACCTCCTGGGCGAGATCCTCGGCGGTGGCATGATCGCCGGTGTGGTTCAGGAAGAGCGTGACGAGCCGGTCGCGCCAGAGCACGACGAGTTCACCGAACGCGTCGGCATCGCCCTCGCGCACGCGGAGCATCAGTTCCGTCGAAGGATCGCCCGCAGCCCGTGGCAGCACCGTCGAGTCCGTGGCCATGCCCCGATTATGCCGTGGGATGATGGCGGTCCCCATCGCTTACGCGATTGGGCTTTCCGGCGATGGCCGGGCCCGGAAGCCCGGCATACCCCAAGGGCTGATCCGGCCATGGATGGCGGATCAGCGATACAGCCCGTACCGGGCCCGGAAGCCCGGCATACCCCAAGGGCTGATCCGGCCATGGATGGCGGATCAGCCGTGAAATGGAGCGGAGGAGGATCGAACTCCCAACCTCGGCATTGCGAACGCCGCGCTCTCCCAGTTGAGCTACCGCCCCGGGCGGGGAATCGACCGGACGGCCGTTTTCC
>JBJTDZ010000118.1:0-23699 GCA_046092585.1 Pirellulales bacterium
GAAACGGGCATCAAGGTGATCGACCTGCTGACGCCATTCGTCCGCGGCGGCAAGGCCGGGCTGTTCGGCGGTGCCGGCCTCGGCAAGACGGTGATCCTGACCGAACTCATCGCCCGCATCGCGTCGGCGCACGGCGGCTACTCGGTGTTCGCGGGCGTCGGCGAGCGGACGAGAGAGGGCACCGACCTCTGGCTCGAGATGCAGGAGGCCAAGATCGGCGACACCGGCCGGAGCGTCATCGAGCAGACCTGCATGGTGTTCGGCCAGATGAACGAACCGCCGGGAGCCCGCCTCCGCGTCGCCCTCTCGGCCCTGACGATGGCCGAGTACTTCCGCGACACGACCGGCGCCGACACGCTGCTCTTCGTCGACAACATCTTCCGCTTCTCGCAGGCGGGCAGCGAGGTGAGCGCCCTCCTGGGCCGCATGCCGAGCGCCGTGGGCTACCAGCCGACGCTGGCCACGGAAATGGGCGCCCTGCAGGAGCGGATCACGAGCACGTCGAAGGGGGCCATCACCTCGGTGCAGGCCGTGTACGTGCCGGCCGACGACCCGACCGACCCGGCCCCGGCCACGGCGTTCGGCAACCTCGACGCGTTCCTCTACCTCGAGCGGTCGATCTCCGAGAAGGGCATCTACCCCGCCGTCGATCCGCTCGCCTCGTCGAGCCGCATCCTCGACCCGCAGTACGTGGGCGAGCGGCACTACAAGATCGCCCGACGCGTGCAGCGGACGCTGCAGCGGTACCGCGAGCTTCAGGACATCATCGCGATCCTCGGCGTCGACGAACTCTCCGAGGAGGACAAGCTCGTCGTGCACCGGGCCCGCCGCATGGAGCGGTTCCTCTCGCAGCCGTTCCTCGTTGCCGAGGTCTTCACCGGCAAGCCGGGCGAGATCACGAGCCTCGACGACACGATCCGCTCCTTCGAGGAGATCGCCGACGGCAAGTGGGATCACCTGCCCGAGCAGGCCTTCATGTACGTCGGCCCGATCGAGCAGGCCGAGGAGCAGGCCAAGAAGATGGCGGCCAAGGCCTGATCCTCCCACGACGCCGACGGAACCCACGACCATGGCAGACACGAAGCAGAGCGGTGCGGTGCGGTGCGTGATCGTCACGCCCGAGCAGACGAGCCTCGACACCAGAGCCCGATCCGTGGTGCTGCCGCTGTGCGACGGCCTGCGGGGCGTGGGTCATGGCCATTCGCCCTTCATCGGCCGCCTCGGCGCCGGCGAGGTGCGGATCGTGGGCGAGCAGGGCGGCCCGGCCGACGGCATCCGGCGGCTGTTCGTCGAGGGGGGCTTCGTCGAGGTCGCCCACGACGAGGTGACGGTGATCACCCAGCGGGCGATCCCCGCGGAACGGCTCGATGCCGCCGCCGCCCGCACGGAACTGGAGAAGATCTCCGGCACCCGTGCCACCGGCGACGAGTCGATCGACGAGAAGATGCGTGCCGCGGACGCCGCGCGGGCGCTCGTCCGCACCGCCACCCGCGGCCGCTGAGCCGTGGGAAGCCCAATCGGGCACGCTGCGGAGCCCAGGCCCCCGTCTGGAAGCCCAATCGCGTAAGCGATGGGGACAGCGCCTTGTGGTGACGCATGCTCGGGGCTGCCAATGCCCCGTCGCCGGACGTTCGCGTCGGGCATCACGCCCGCCGCTCACTGCATGTCCGCTGCGCTTCGCCATCCTGGCTACGCTTGCTCCCATAGCCCGGCTCCCGGGGCACCGACAGCCCCTCGCTGGGTTACGACGTAGGCCGTGAGTTGCGTGCCGTACGTTGGTCGCGCAGGAGCGATCCCCGCGTCACTCGCCGGCAGGACGGTCGGCACTCGGGGCGATCACCAGGGCCCCGATCTTGATGGCGTTCTGCTTCTGACGAACGAACTCCAGGACGTCGGCCGGCAGCTTCTCGTTCCAGCCGTGCCAGGGGGCGAGCACCGAGCCGCCACGGGCGAGGCAGGAGAAGTCGAGGTAGCTCTCGCCGCGGATCATGCCCGCAGCAGAGAGCTTGACGACGTGATCCACCAGCGGCGTCATGCTCCACACCGGCCCGGTGAGCACGGTGTCGGGCCCTTCCGCAGCCTGGTCGACGAGGTTGCCGAAGGCGAGGATGCCCTTCTCGCGGGCTCCGGCGATCGCCCCCTCACGCTCGGCCCAGATGACGTCGGCCCCGGCCGCGGCCTGTTCGATCGCGGCCTGCTTTGCCTTCGGCGGATCGTACCAGGCCTCGATAAAGGCCACCTTCACGCGAGCGGCAGGGTTCGCGTCTTTCACGCCCTGGATGTACGCGTTGATCGCCCGATGGACCTGCGTGTCGCTCTTGCCGGCCACGACACCCACGACACCGGACTTCGTGAGCTTCCCGGCGGCGATGCCACAGAGGTACGCCGGCTCGGAGAGGTTGCTGTCGAAGGTGGAAAGGTTCGGCGCGACCGGATCGGTGGACGTGCCCACCACGAAGGAGATGCCGGGGTTTTCGGCGGCGATCGCCCGGATGCCGTCCACGCCCTCAACGCCGTCGGCGAAGACGATGTCGGGCCGCCGCACCAGCGCCGAGCGGATGCCCGACGCCATCGCACCGGGAGTGGCGAGCCTGTCCTGCCAGGCATACGTGATCCGGCCGGCCTTCTCCGCACCCTGGAGGGCGGAGTGGATGACCATGTTCCAGGGCTCCGCCAGGGGCGTGGCATAGGCGGCGAACACCACCGGCACCTTGGCAGGCGCGGCCGCCTGGCCGAGGCAGGTGGCCGCCGACGCGACGACGCAGAGGAGCGAGAGGAGCAGGGCGCGCATGTCGGACATCTCCGGGGACTGGGAACTCCCAGAGCCTAGCGAAGCCCGAAGCCCCATGCCCACGCCGATTCCCAGCCGGAAAAACCGCGTTTCCCGGGGGTGAGGGGCTGCCCGTGCCCTCTCGCTGGACGTTCGCCTCGGCCTCAGGCCGCGGGGGCCATGGATGGCCCCGCGGCCGTGCAGTTCAGATCTGCCAGTCGATGCCCGGCTCCGGTGCCTCGCCCCGCATGCGGAGTTTCGGCTTCTCGAGCACGACGGTGGTGTGCGGGTCGACCGACCGGGTGAGCCAGACGTTCGACCCAATCACCGAATCGTGGCCGATCCGCGTCGCCCCGCCGAGCACCGTGGCGTTGGCGTAGATCACCACCCGATCCTCGATCGTCGGATGCCGCTTCGTGCCGCGGACGAGATGGCCGTCGGCGTCGGTCTGGAACGAGAGCGCCCCCAGGGTCACACCCTGGTAGATCTTCACGTGGCTGCCGATCTCGCAGGTCTCGCCGATCACCACGCCGGTGCCGTGGTCGATGAAGAAGTGGTCGCCGATGGTGGCGCCGGGATGAATGTCGATGCCGGTCCGGGCATGGGACCACTCGGCCATCATCCTCGGGATGAGCGGCACCTCGAGGCGGTGGAGGATGTGGGCGAGCCGGTGGATCGTCACCGCCTCGAGCCCGGGATAGCAAAAGATGATCTCGTCGAGCGTGCGCACCGCCGGATCGCCGTCATACGCGGCCTGCACGTCGGTGGCCAGCACCCGCCTCAGATCCGGAATCCGCTCGAGAAACTCCACCGCCTTGGCCTGGCCGAGGGCCTCGAAATCGGCCTCCTCCGTGCAGTGCTTCACCGCCTCGGAAACCGTCGGCACCTCGACGCCCTGCTCGACGGCCGTCCGCTGCGCGGCGAGGCTGTGCCGCAGGGCCCGGCCGATCTGGGTGGTGAGCTTGTCGTGCAGCCCGTCGATCAGATCGCCGACGTGGTAGGTCACGTTGCCGAGGTGGAGGTTCTCCCGCCGCCGGTAGCCGGGGTAGAGAATCTCCTTGAGATCCTCGCAGGCCGAGATGATCGCTTCGTAGTTCGGCAGCGGGCAGTGGCCGAGCGAGTGGATCGTGGGCACGTCCTGGTACGTGTCGACGATCCGCCGCGTGAGTTCGGGCAACTGCTCCTTGATCCGCACGTCGGTGGCCATGAAGGTCGATCGTAGGGGTGGCGCCGGCGGCCGGCAAACAATTCACCGGTACGGTCGGCGGAAGCGGGGCCCGAGGTTGAGCGTTCCCCGAAAAACCCGGTCCCGGGCCGCGTTTGCCCATGGCCAGGGAAATCCTGGCAGGATGTGCCGCCGGGAGGCCCGGCGGCTCATGCGGCCCCATGGATCAGGCGTCGCCGGCCGCGGCGACGGCGTCGGCCAGGGTGAAGGCCTCGTCATAGAGGGCCCGCCCCACGATGCAGCCCGCGCAGCCGATCGACGCCACCCGATGGATGTCGGCGAGCGTGGCGATGCCACCCGAGGCGATCACCGGCGTGCTCGAGGCCGCGAGCATCTCCTCGAGTGCCGCGATGTTCGGCCCTGCGAGCGTGCCGTCGGTGGCGATGTCGGTGTAGACGATCGCGGCGAGTGGCAGGCCGGCGTGTCGCCGTGCCACGTCAACCGCCGAGAGCGTGCTGGTGTCGAGCCAGCCGCGCACCGCGACCTTCCCATCGCGGGCATCGAGCCCGAGCACCACGCGGCCCGGATGCTCGTGCGCGAGTCGCTCGAGCAAACCCGGATCCTCCACCGCCACGCTGCCGAGAATCACGCGGGAGAGCCCGGCGGCGAGATAGGCCCGGGCGGTGTCGGCCGAACGGATGCCGCCCCCGACCTGGCACGGCATGCCGGCCGCCCGCGCCATCCGGCCCACGAGGTCGGCTTGCACCGGCGCCCCGGCCTTGGCACCGTCGAGATCGACGATGTGAAGCCGCTTCGCGCCACCCGACACGAACCGGCCCACCATCGCCACGGGGTCGCGGCCGAACACCGTCTCCTTCGCGTAATCACCCTGGAGCAGGCGGACGCAGTTGCCGCCCCGCAGGTCGATCGCCGGCCAGAGTTCCATCGGTGGATCCACGAGGGAAGGGAGAAACGTCAGCCGCGGCCGAGAAACGACGCCAGGAGCCGCAGGCCGGCCGCCTGGCTCTTCTCGGGATGGAACTGCGTCGCGAACAGCCGGCCCCGCGACACGGCCGAGCAGAACTCGCCGCCATAGTCCGTCACGGCGGCCACGACCGACTCGTCGGCGGGCCGGGCGTGGTAGGAGTGCACGAAGTAATACCAGTCGTCGTGGCCGGCGGCCGGGGCATCCGCCCGCCACCGCACGGTGTTCCAGCCCATGTGCGGCACCTTGACGCCCGCGGGCCGCTCGAAGCGGACGACCTCTCCAGGCAGCAGCCCGAGGCCCTCGTGACGCCCGCCCTCGAGCCCCGCGTCGAAGAGGAGCTGGAGGCCCATGCAGATGCCGAAAAAGGGCTTTTCGGCCCGCACGTGAGCCACGAGCGGCTCCACGAGGCCGCGGTCGCGAAGCGCCCGCATCGCGTCGGCGAAGGCCCCGACGCCGGGCAGGACGACCCGCGTGCTTTCGGACACCACCTGCGGATCGTCGGTGATGCGCGCCGGCTCGCCGAGTTCCTCGAAGGCCTTCTGCACGCTCCGCAGGTTGCCGCTGCCGTAGTCGACGATCGTCACCATGCGACGAAGTCTACCACCACGCCTGGGGCCGGTCACTTGCCCGCGGTGTCCGCCGCCGCACGGTCGGGGTAGATGACCAGTTCCACCCGCCGGTTGCGGGCGCGGCCGGCCGAGGTCGCGTTCGACACGAGCGGATGATTGGCGCCATGGGCCACGAGGAACAACTGGCTCTCCCGCATCGACGTGCGCGTGGTGAAGAAGTCGAACACGGCCGCTCCCCGGGCGGCGGTCAACTGATGCGGCGACGTCCACGCGACATTTTGCAGCGGCTCCGTGTCGACGTGCCCCTCGATGCCGATGAAGTGGCCGGGGTAGACCCGCTCCAGTTCGGCCGCCACCTGCGTGAGCACGGCGGTTCCTTCCGGCAGCAGGTTGGCGGTGCCGTCGTCGAAGAGACGGTCGGCGGGGATGTCGATCCGCACGACGGCGCCGTCGAACCTGGGACGAAGCTCGGGAAGCTTGAGCTGCGTCATGGCCGACTGCATCACCACGGGCGTCGTCGGGACGCCTCCGTCACCGCTCGGCCGTGGCGGCTTGTCGCCCCCCGGTGGCAGGCCCGCGGTGCGGGCCTGGGCCAGCTGCGCCGAGGTGCTCGCCAGTTGATCGCGGAGGGCTCCGATCTCGTCCTGCATCACCTGCGATTCCTGCCGGCTCTTCACGAGCGCGTTCTCGAGCTGGCGGCTGTCGACGTCGGCATACGACGGGGGCGGCGTCGTGGAGACCGGCGTGAGCGTGTGGGCGGGCGCCGCCACGCCCGGTGGCGGCTCGAGGCTCGGCGGCCCGAGCGACGCCTGCTGCTTGAACGGGTTCGAGACGCACCCGGCCGCCGCGATGAGCGCGGCCACGGCACCGATCAAGCCGGCGCGGCTGGATTGACGGCACGGTGGCATGAAACCTCTCCTCGACCGGAAGGGCCGGGATGGTAGGGGAGGGGAGCGGGGGCAACAAGGCCGCCCCGAGGCCCCGAATCCCCGCGTCAGCCGGCCTGCGGCCGCCCCAGCCGCTGCCAGATCCAGAGCGTCGCCGCGGTGAGGACGACCACGGCGACCACCACCGCAGCCATCTCGCCGGGCCGGGCGAAGAGTTCGGCCGAACGGCCCCAGAGCGACCGCCAGCCGATCACGACCGCCGCGAGACCGAGACAGAGGCTCGGGCCGAAGGGGAGCTCGTTCTCGCTGCGGGTCACCAGCTGCGCGACGCCATGCGCGAGGCCGATGAACACCGCGAGGAAGCAGGCCAGCACGCAGGCCTGCCAGCCGAGCCATGCCCCCGCCATCGCCATGAGGGTGACGTCGCCGAACCCCATCGCCTCGCGGCCGAGCGCGGCCGACGCGCCGGCCCGCGTGGCCCAGATCAGCCCCGCCCCCACCGCGATGCCGGCGAGCGACGAGACCGTTCCCTGCCACGACGACCCGCCGGCCCACCACGCCGCAGCGACGATCCCCAGGCCCGCGACAAGGACGGCCGTGCGGAAGTCGATCCGCCCGCGGCGAGACCCGGACTCCGCACGGGGCTCGGTGCCCACGAACCACCAGCCGACAAATACCGCCACCGCGCCCGCGAGGCCGGCGAAGGCGGTTCCGCCGACGAGCCACGACGGCCAGGCGGACTGCAGTCCGCCGCCGGCGCCGAGCACGTCGGCCACGACGAGCGGTGGCGCGAACGACCGCGGGATCTCGTGCGCGATCGGCAGGAGCGTGTCGGGGGCCGCGGCTGCGACGGCCAGCCCGAGCAGCACGCCGGGCACCGTGATCTCGTCGGGAATCACGCGATGCCGCAGGTCGATCCACGAGGCGGCGGCCAGCAGCAGCCCGAGGACGACGTGGGCCGCATAGCGACGCACGAGCCCCGCGGCGACGGCGGCGGTGACCTCCACGTCGAGAGGCAGCTGCTCTTGCCGCACCACCTCCCACCACCAGAGACCGATGAATGCCGCCACGCTCGCGAGCATGACACCCCGATCCCGCCAGCGACCACGCGCCGGCCTGCGGGCATCGTCGGGCTCCGGCTCGCAGAGCCTGGCCACGCCGGCGGCGAGCAACCGCCCGAGAGCGACGCCGAGAGCCGCCACCACGAGCCAGGAGACGAGATCAGTCGACTGCCAGCCCGTGGCCGCCTGCACGTCGCTCATGACCGCGACTCCGCGGACCAGCCCGACCGCCACTCGTGGATCCGCGCAGCGACCTCGGCAGCAGCGTCGCTGGACGCGTCGAAGACCACGTCGGCGCATCCGCGGTAGAGCGGGTCACGTACGGCCAGCGCGTCGGCGACCTCGGCGAGCGGGTCGCCGCCCGCAAGGCCGGGCCGCCGGGAGGCGGTCGATGGATCGGCCGCCAGCCGCTGCCGCACGACCGCCGCCGGTGCCGTCAGCCACACGACCGGCCTGCCGAGCCGGCGGAGCAGGTCGCGGTTGCCGGGCCGCAGCACCACGCCGCCGCCGGTGGCGAGGATGCAGGACTGCCCCTCGAGAAGGTCGGCGAGCACCCGCGACTCCTCGTCACGGAAGACCTCCTCTCCCCGGCTGCGGATCAACTCGGCGATCGAGCAACCGAGCCGCTGCTCGAGTTCCGCGTCGGCGTCGACCCACGGCAGGCCCGTGCGGGCGGCCAGTAGCGCCGCGACGGTCGACTTGCCGCAGCCCCGGTACCCGATCAGCGTGACCCGTTCCATCACCGCCTCGCTTCCGCCGGCATGCCGTGGCGTCATGCGGTTTGCTTCGCCGATGACGTCGCCCGCTTGAGCGCCTCCCGCATCACACCCTCCGGCGGTTCCGTACCGTGCCAGATCCGAAACTGGATCGCCGCCTGCCGCACGAACATCTCCACGCCGGTGACGGTCCGGCAACCGGTGCTGCGGGCTTCCTTGATGAGCAGCGTGGTCTCCGGATTGTAGACCGTGTCGAAGACGACCATGTAGGGCCGCAGGTGCTCCTTGTCGTACGGACTCTCGTCGACGTTCGGATGCATGCCGACGGGCGTGGCGTTGACGATGCAGTCGTACGGCATCCGGTGTCGGGCCGACCAGTCGACCGCCTTGCAGCCAACCTCGGCGGCGATCTTCTTGCCCCGCTCGGCCGTGCGGGAGGCCACCGTCACCTCGATCCCGCGCTGCTTGAGGCCGAAGGCCACCGCCCGCGCGGCGCCCCCCGCACCCAGCACGATCGCCGACTTCAGCCCGATGCCGGCCTGCTCCTTGGCGGGTTCGTCGCCCTGCAACGCCGCCACAAGGCTCTCCACGGCCGCGGTGGCGTCGGTGTTGGCCGCGGTCACGCCCGTCGGCGAGAAGGTGAGCGTATTGGCGGCTCCGATCGCCTTCACGAGGTCGTCGACGCCCGCGGCATGCCGCAGCACCGCCTCCTTGTGCGGAATCGTCACGCTCAAGCCCGCCAGCGGCCAGCGGGCGGCCCCCGCGAGGAACTCGTCGATCTGCTCGGCCGGCACGCGAAACGGCAGGTAGACCGCGTCGATGCCGGCGGCCGCCAGCGCCGCGTTGTGCACCGCCGGGGAAAGGCTGTGCCCCACCGGATCGGCCACCACGCCGAAGATCCTCGTGGCGGGCGTGATCGAGTCGTAGCGGTAGAGCTCCTGCATCTGCCGCCAGCCGATCTGCCCGGGGGCGAGCACACGATCTTCGTTGAAGGTGGCAAACGTGAACGGCGCCCCCGCGCGACCGGCGAGCACCCGCGTGGGCACGCCGATGTCGCCCATGCAGATGCCGACCGTCGGCACCTTGCTGGCGTGCACCATCTGCAGCATCCGCAGGTTGTCGGTTGGGTGGTTGGCCATCGTCGCGATCTTGACGACGTCGGCATCCAGCGAGGCCAGCCGCTTGTGCAGGAGCGTGAGGTCGGCCGGTGTCTTCTGGAAATCGTGGTGACTCACGATCCGCTTGGTGGCGCCATACCGCCGCACCGTCGGCGCGACGTCGTCCTCGAGGTCGACGTAGTCGGCCCCCTCGACGATCGCCGTCCGCAGCAGCCGCAGCCGGGAGTCCTCGGAGTGCTCCCAGCGGCCGCCATCGGCCTTGCGGCGACAGGTGACGATCACGGGGCAGGGGCGGTCCTTGAGGAGCCGCTTCACGTTCACCTCGCCCTGGATGTAGTCGAGCCGCAGTTCGACCAGCCGGATGCCGTTGTCGACGAGGTGCTTGTGCTCGGCGATCATGTGGCGGTGGCGGCCACGGCCGATGCTCACGCAGATCATGCCGGCTCCTCGGGTGGGTTCAGGTACGGCGGAACTGGCGGTCGAGGTCCTGCCGCGAGAGCGTCAGCGACGTCGGTCGCCCGTGGGGGCAGTGATGGGCTTCGGGCACCACCCGACGGTCGCGGACGAGGGCGTCGACCTCGGCCTGCGAGAGCCGGTCGCCGGCCTTGATGGCGGCGCGGCAGGCGAGGCCGTGCAGGATCTCGTCGACGAGCATGCTGGCGTTGCCGCCGGCGGCCGAGGCCGTGGCCAGCCGGTCGAGCACCTCGCGAACGATCACCGCAGCCGGCACGTCGCCGGCGAGAGCGGGCTTGGAGGTGACGATCACGGAGGAGCCGCCGAACGGCTCGACCCGCATGCCGGCCCGTTCGAGCGCCGGCCCATGCTCGTCGACCAGCTCGAGTTCCGCGGGATCGAGGTCGAGTCGCTCGGGCACGAGCAGGGGCTGCACCTCGAGACCGCCCGACTCCACCGCCGCCTTGAAGCGTTCGTAGAGCAGCCGCTCGTGGAGCGCGTGCTGATCGATGACCTCGATGCCCTCCGGCGACTCGACGACGATGTAGCGGTCGTGCATCTGCACGGCGAGTTCGTCGCCCGCGGGCGACCGCGCGGCCTCGTCCATTTCCCAGGCCGGCGGGCGGGCACCCATCCCCGGGGCCGTCGTCTCCGGAGCGGCCATCTCCGGGGCCGTCGTACGGACGGGAGGGTCCGACCAGAGCGTTCGCGGCGGTGTTGCGGTCGCACCGCCACCGCCACCGCCGCCGGTCGGCGCAAACGGCTCGAAGGCGGCCACCGCCGCCGCGGCCCGCGCGGGGTCAAGCCGCGTGCTGACGTTCGCCGCCAGAAACTTCGACCGCAGCGAGGCGAGCACCAGGCGGTAGAGCCGCGACGGCTCCCGGAACCGCACCTCCATCTTGGCAGGGTGCACGTTGACGTCGACGGCGTCGGCGGGCAGGTCGAAGCCGAGGAACACGATCGGCTGGCGGCCCGAGAGCAGCAGGCCCCGGTAGGCCTCCTGCACGGCGTGCAGGATCGAGCGGTCGCGAAACGGCCGGCCGCCCACGAAGAGGTGCTGGAGCCGGCCGCTCGCCACGTCGTCCTCGGGCCGGCCGACGAAGCCGTGCACCGAGACCTCGCCGTCGTCCCCCTCCACCTCGATGAGACGGTCCGACAGCGCCGTGCCGAACAGGTCGCCGATGCGCCGCCGCCAGGAATCGGTCGCCGGAAGGTCGTGAACTCGGCGGCCGTTGTGCGCCAGCGAGAAGGCCACGGCCGGGTGCGCCAGCGCCGTCCGCACGAAGGCTTCCGACGCGTGCGACCACTCCGTCTGCGGCGCCCGGAGGAAGGCCCGGCGGGCCGGCACGTTGCCGAAGAGCTGGTGCACCTCCACCGTCGTGCCGAGGGCGCAGCCCTCGGGCTGCACCTCGCCCACGCGGCCGCCATCGACCGTGATCGTGGCCCCGGCAGCCGAGGACGTCCGCGACCGGATCACCAGCCTCGACACCTCGCCCACGCTCGCGAGCGCCTCACCACGGAAGCCGAGGGTTCCGATCCGCTCGAGATCCTCGGCCACTCGCAGCTTGCTCGTGGCGTGGGCCGCCACGGCGAGCGGCAGGTCGTCGGCCTCGATGCCCCCGCCGTCGTCGACGACGCGAACGAGGGCGATCCCGCCCTGGTCGAGCACGACGTCAATCCGTGTCGGATCGGCGTCGAGGGCATTCTCGAGCAACTCCTTCACGACGCTGGCGGGCCGCTCCACCACCTCGCCGGCGGCGATGCGGTTCACGACCGACATCGGGAGTTGGTGGATGCGTCCCATGCGGCCGGTCACTCAGCTCAGGTGGTATTCCTTGATCTTCCGGTAGAGCGTCCGCTCCCCGATCCCGAGCAGGTCGGCGGCCTGCTCCCGGTTGCCGCCGGTGAGCTTGAGCGTCTCGGCGATGAAGATCTTCTCCACCTCCTCGAGAGGCCGCCCCACGAGCGCCGACAGGCCCGACTGCATGTCGACGGCCACGGCCACCGGCAGGGCCGCGTCGGGCTCGAGTTCGAGCGGCAGGTCGTCGACGTCAAGCGTCTCGTCGCAGTCGACCACCACCATGCTCTCGATCACGTTCCGCAACTGCCGAACGTTGCCCGGCCAGGGGTAGGAGCCGAGCTTGACCCGCGCCGCCAGCGACATGCCCTTGATCGTCTTGGCGTGCCGCCGGGCGAACTGCCTGACGAAGTGCTCGATCAGGAGCGGGATGTCGCCGGCCCGCTCCCGCAGCGGCGGGATTGCGATCGTCACGACCTTGAGCCGGTGATAGAGGTCGCTGCGAAACGCACCACTGGCGATGGCGTCCTCGAGATTGCGGTTGGTGGCCGAGAGAATCCTGACGTTCACCCGCGAGGGTGTGTTGGAGCCGACTCGCGTGATCTCGCCCGACTCGAGCACCCGCAGGAGCTTGATCTGCGTGGCCATCGGCATGTCCCCCACCTCGTCGAGGAAAAGCGTGCCGCCGTTGGCGTACTCGAACTTGCCCACCCGGTCGCTCGACGCGTCGGTGAAGGCTCCACGGACATGGCCGAAGAGTTCGCTCTCGAGGATGTGCTCGCTGAGGGCGGCGCAGTTGAGGGCCACGAAGGGCTTGTTCTTCCGCGGGCTGTTCTGATGGATGGCCTGGGCCACGAGTTCCTTGCCGGTGCCGGTCTCCCCCTGGATCAGCACGGTCGCGTCGGTGGGGGCGATCCGCTTGAGCCGCTCGATCAGGGCGAGCATCTGCGGGCTCGAACCGACCACCCCCTCGAAGCCGAACTTCTCGTCGAGACGGCGGTGGAGTTCCTGGTTCTGCCGCCGCAGCCGCACCCCCTCCGCGGCCTTCTCCACGGCGGCGCGGAGATGGGCCATGTCGAGGGGCTTCTGCAGGTAGGTGAAGGCCCCCTGCTGCATCGCGGAGACCGCCGACGGGATCGTGCCGTGGCCGGTCACGAGAATCACCTCGGTGTCGGCCGAGGCCTTCTTGGCCCGGGCGAGGATCTCGAGGCCACCGATGTCGTTCATCATCAGGTCGGTGACCACGATGTCGAACGGCTCGGCGTCGATCCGCCGCCCCCCCTCCGTGCCGCTGCCCACCACGGTGACGTGATGGCCGAGCCGGCCGAGCACCTCACCCATGGTGCGGGCGTGCACGATGTCGTTGTCGACGACGAGCACCCGCATCACCGCGGGACCGTCGGCCTGGCCGGGGGTGTCGTCGCCGGCGTCGTCGGCTCTGGGTGAGACTGTCGCGGAAGCCATGAAAGGGATGGTACGAAGCCCACGGGGCGGGCGTCCAGTTGCGGAGGCCCTTACGCCTGCCGGGTCGGCGTCGCGGCCGGAAGCTGGCCGCCCTTCGGCAGCCGCGGCGGCGCCGGCAGCCAGATCGTGACCTTCGTGCCCCGACCGGGTGCGCTCTCCACGTCGATCGTGCCGCCGTGGGCCTCGACGATCTTGCGGGCGGTGGGAAGGCCGAGGCCCGAGCCTCCCTGCTTCGTGGTGTAGAAGGCGCCGAACACCTTGCCGAGGGTTTCGGCGTCCATCCCCGGCCCCGTGTCGATGAGTTCCAGGAGCACGCCGAGGCCGGCGGGCCTGGTCCGCACCACGAGCTGGCCGCCGCCCCCCTCCATCGCCTGGATGGCGTTGATGAGGAGATTGAGCACCGCGGAGCGGAACGTCTCCCGGTCGAGCCGCACCGCCGGCAGTTCGGGATCGAGGTAGCGGACGATCTCCACGCCCGCTTCCTTGGCCCGGATCGCGAAGAAATCGAGCTGCTGCTCCAGCTCGGCGTTGAGGTTGCCGGGCTCGAGCGTCAGCGACTCCTGGCGGGCGAAGTCGAGGAAGTCGCCGAGCAGCTTCTGGAGCCGGTCACATTCCTGCCGCACCAGGTCGATCTTCGCCTTCGCGCGGCGGTCGCGCTGGGCCGTCGGCGACCCCGGCTCCGTGCCGCCGAAGTCCTCGGCGAGGAGTTCCATGTTGAGCCGGATCGTCGACAGCGGGTTGCGGATCTCGTGGGCGAGGCCGCCCACGAGAGCCGCAAACTCCGCATACATCTCGGCCCGCGAGCGGTCCGACTCGTCGGCAGACGACATGGCCGGGCTCCGCGGTCACGGGCTCCCGAGGATCGACGTCACTCCGCCGCCGGGGCTCCCGCCGCCTCGGCCTGCTCGCGGAGCACCGCCTTGCGGCTGAGCTTCACGCGATCCTGGTCGTCGACCGCGATCACCTTCACCCGCATCAGGTCGCCCACGCGGCAGACGTCGGCCACGCTCTTCACGAACTCGTCGGAGAGCTCGCTGACGTGGCAGAGGCCGTCCTTGCCGGGCACCAGTTCGACGAAGGCGCCGAAATCCTTGATGCTCGTGACCCGTCCCTCGTAGATCCGGCCGACCTGGATCGAGGCCGTGAGGCCCTCGACCTGGGCCATGGCCGCCATCGCGCCCTCGGCGTCGTGGCTGGCCACGGTGACCGTGCCGTCATCCTCCACCTCGATGCTGGCGCCGGTCGCCTCCTGGATGCCGCGGATCGTCTTGCCACCGGGGCCGATGAGCAGGCCGATCTTCTGCGGATCGATTCGCGTCCGCAGGAGCCGCGGCGCCCAGACGGAGATCTCCGGCCGCGGCCGGCGGATCGCCGAGAGCATGTTCCGCAGGATCTCGATGCGGGCCTCGCGGGACTGCCGCAGCGTCGCCTCGATGATCGCCGCCGAGATGCCGTCGATCTTCAGGTCGAGCTGGATGCCCGTGATGCCGTTCTGCGAGCCGGCGATCTTGAAGTCCATGTCGCCGTAGTGGTCCTCGTCGCCGATGATGTCGGTGAGGAGCACCCACTGCTGCTCGTTCTGCTTCACGAGCCCCACGGAGATGCCGGCCACCGGGTGGCTGATCGGCACGCCGGCGGCCATCAGGCCGAGGGTGGCACCGCAGACGCTCGCCATCGAGCTCGAGCCGTTCGACTCGAGGATGTCGGAGATCACCCGGATCGTGTAGGGAAACACGTCGGGATCGGGCAGCACCGGCTTCACGCTCCGCTCGGCGAGCGCGCCGTGGCCGAGCTCGCGCCGGCCCGGGCCGCGGATCGGCCGCACCTCGCCCACCGAGAAGGAGGGGAAGTAGTAGTCGAGCATGAACTTCTTCGAGTACTCGTCGATCAGGCCGTCGACCCGCTGCTCGTCCTTGCCGGTGCCGAGCGTGATGGTGACGAGGGCCTGCGTCTCGCCGCGCTGGAAGATCGCGGAACCGTGCACCCGAGGGAGCACGTCGACCTCGCAGTGCAGTGCGCGGAGCGACTTGTAATCGCGACCGTCGGGCCGCTTGCCCTCGAGGATCAGCTCGCGGACCGCCCGCTCCTCCAGGCCGTGCCAGACGTGGGCGAAATCAGCGTCGCTGATGCCGCCGGCAGCGCCCGGCTTGAAGCCGAAGGCCGGCTCCGTCGGGCAGACCTCGGCCTTGGCACGCTCACGGAGGGCCTTCACCGCCTGGCCGCGGTCCTGCTTGCCCATGATCGCCTTGGCGGCCTTCAACTCGCCGAGGTAGCCGCTCGTCAGCCGCTCGCGGAGCGCCGAGTAGTCGGCGAGCACGTATTCCTTCTTGGGCTTGCCCGCCTTGCGGACGAGTTCTTCCTGCATCTCGCAGATCACGCGGATGATGCGGTGGGCCTCTTCGATCGCCTGGAACATCCGGTCTTCCGGCATCTCCCGGGCGAAGCCCTCGATCATCAGCACCGCCGTCGCACTGCCCGAGACGACGAGATCGAGATCGCTCTCCTCGAGCTGGTCGATCGTGGGGAACGGCACGAACCTGCCGTCGATCTGGGCCAACCGCACGCTGCCGAGCGGGCCCTTGAAGGGCAGGGGCGAGATGCAGAGTGCCGCGGAGGCACCGTTCATCGCGAGCACGTCGGGATCGTTCTGACGATCGCTGGCCAGCACGTTGGCTTGCACCTGCACCTCGTCGAAGAAGCCGTCCGGAAAGAGGGGTCGAATCGGCCGATCCATCAGTCGGGCGGTGAGCGTCTCCTTGAGGGTCGGACGCCCCTCTCGCTTGAGGAAGCCGCCCGGGAACTTGCCGGCCGCGGCGACCCGCTCGCGGTAGTCGCAGGTGAGCGGAAAGAAGTCGATGCCGGGACGCGGCGCTCCAGTGGCCGAGGCCACGAGCACCACCGTCTCGCCGTAGCTGACGAGCACGCTGCCCGCCGCCTGCTTGGCCAGAAAACCCGTCTCGATCGCGAGGACGTTGTCGCCGATCTGCCGTTCAACACGCTGCTTCATCATGCTTCTCTTCTTCCTTCCCTTCGAGCCCGCCTCGCGACACGCAGTCGCGGCGCGACGGTCCCACGTACATCGGTCGTGCCGGGCGCACCGAAGCGCCCAGGGAATCACGATCCCGCGGGCGCCGCACGTCGGCCCGGACCATCCGGACCGCCGTCACGCCCGCATCAATCAACGCCAGCCATGGAAGACGCCCGAGGCAGAAGCCGGGGGCGGGAAACCGCTACTTGCGGATCTCCAGGCGACGGATGATGTCCAGATACCGCTGCGGGGCGACCCGCTTGAGGTAGTCGAGAAGCCTGCGGCGACGGCTCACCATCATGAGCAGACCACGCCGGCTGGCGAAGTCCTTGGAGTGCTGCTTGAAGTGGTCCGTCAGGTGCGAGATCCGACCCGTGAGGAGGGCGATCTGGATCTCAGCCGACCCGGTGTCGGCGGTTCCCCGCCGATGGGCACCGATCAGCTCGTTCTTGCGTTCTTTCGTGAGTGACATCAGCCGACAACCACCCGACACGGGTGACATTGATTGGTTTGGTTTCGAGATTCGTGACGCCGAGTCTATCCGGGGCGCGAAAAAACGCAACCCTGCCCGATTCAGGCCCTGGCGTTCGCCGCACCGCGGTCACGCTTCCGGCCGACGCCGCCGGGGGTGTGGACCACGTCCCAGGCGAGGCCGACCGCCTCCAGGCCGCGAATCACCCAGTAGGTCGGATCGAACTCCCACCAGCGATGGCCGTGGGCTGCCATCCGCTGGTAGGCGTGATGGTTGTTGTGCCAGCCCTCGCCGAAGGCGAGCAGGCCCACCCACCAGAGGTTGCGGGAGTCGTCGGTCGTCTCGTAGTTGCGGTAGCCCCACATGTGGGTCGCCGAGTTCACGAACCACGTGATGTGAAACACGATCACCATCCGCACGGCCAGGCCCCAGATCAGCCACGAGATGCCGGTGGACTTGTCGTAGAGCGTCCAGCCCGAGGCGAACAATGCCGCACCGATGAGGATGTGCCAGAGCAGGAAGGTCTGGTGCAGGAAGAGAACGCCCCTGTCGCGGGCGAGGTCGGGCGCCCACCGCTTCGCATGGGCCGCGAGTTCCTCGGCCGTGTGCTTCGGGAAGATCCAGAGCATGTGGGCCCACCAGCCGCCGTCGCGGGGCGAGTGGGGATCGCCATCCTGATCACTGAAGGCATGGTGCTTGCGATGGTTGGCAACCCAGGTGACGGCCGATCCCTCACCCGAAATGCCGCCGAGAAGGGCGAAGAGAAACCGCATCGGCGCCGACGTCTGGAAACTGCCGTGAGTGAGCAGGCGGTGGTAGCCGAGGCACACACCGAGGCCGCCCGTCACCCAGTAGAGCGCCAGGCAGATCGCCAGGCCCGACCACGTGAAATAGAAGGGTGCCGCGAGCGCGGCAAGGTGCACGCCGCCGATCCAGACCACCGTCGGCCAATCGAGATCGCTCCAACGCTCGCGGCCGCCCTCGCGCCGCGGCTCGTGTGCGTCGGTCTCGACGCCGTCCGCGGCCTCGGGCCCGTGGATTGCAGTGCGGCCGAAGGCGTCGGAGGGCTCTGCCACGGCCGTGGCGCCGCCCGCGGAGAAGGTGTCGACATCGCTGGAGAAGTCATCGCCGGCAGGGGAGGGCATCAAGCCGCCTCGTGGTTTGCAGGGTGTCGCGGGCGCCGCCAACCACCATGCTGGCACTGGCCGCCCCTGCCGTCATCGGCAGTGACAACACTGTGCCGCGAGCGGCTGTTTTTGTGCAGCGGGAACCCGTCAGACTCCCGTCTGACTCCCGTCAAAAATGCGTCAAAACTCCCGTCGCCCCCCGCGCTCGGGCGGCTTGGCGACGCGATCAGCCCCGGCAGCCGGCACCACCGACATCAGCCATGCCCCGGCGCCGGATGCCGGCACGAAGGTCGACGAAGGGGGGGAAGCGAGCCAGGCCACGCGTTCGAACGGTACCGGAGCCGTCGGAGGTTGCAGCAGCGCCACTGCCCCGAGGCTCGCCAACCCATCGGCCACGTCGGCGCCAGGCAGCATCGACACGCCCCCCGCGACAAGCCGCAGCACGCACGCCGCGCGGTCGAACGTCCGCAGGGGCTCGCCCGCCGCCGTCGGCCCAGGGCGGCACCCTAGGGCAAGCACCAGCCGATCGAAGAGCGCAGCATCGACCCAGCCGCTACCGACATCGACGGCCACCTCCGCATCGCTGAGTCGCCCTTCCTGCCACGCCAGCCGGTCGCAGCGAATCCGCGCGGTGCCCGCAGCCCTGGCGTCGACGGCGCGAGCTGCCGCCGCGAGGTCGACCCCAGCCACCTCGCCCCTGCACGACCCGCTCCAGAGGCCGTCACTCCAGCGGGCGACCACCTCCCCGCGGGCGAGCGTCGCCGGCGCCGCGGCGAGCGGCCCAAGGGTCCAGCCGGCCGCAGCGGCCAGCACCGCGGCAGGCACGCCCTCGGCGCATCGCGCCTCCACCTCGATCGACTCACGGGCGGAGCCTGCCCCGCCGGCCACCACTCGGATGATGCGAACCTCGTCGGGCGTGCCGCCGCGGCGGACGAGCCGCACGGCCCGCGAGCCGCCCTGCGCCACACATTCCACCTTCAGCCCGGAGGCCACGGTGCCACCGCTTTCGCCACCGGACGACCATCCGAAATCGGCGACCTCGATGATGCAGTTGCGCGGATGACGGGCGTCGCGCCGGAGCCATTCCCTCGCGAGATCCCCGATCGCCGCCGCCGACCGCGTGTCGAGCCGCAGCGCATCGATCGTGATCCGATCCTCGTCGACCGCCGACTCGAGCTCGACCACCGGCACGGTCGCCAGCGGAGCCCCGTCGGCCCCCAGCACGGTGCAGCCTCGGGCCCGCGTCACGCCCGGCCGCGGATGTTCCACGGCGTCGATCGAGAGTGGCAGGCCGACCACCTGCTGCCAGCGTCCGCGAATGGCCTCGCGGTGGCCGGTCGACCGCAGGTGCAGGGCCCACGCCACGAGCGCGATGCAGGGCACAAGTCCGACGACGACGAACGCCGTCCGGGCCAAGCGGATGCGTGCGGCGGAACGCTCGATGAACATCCGTGTCTCCCTCGGCCCGATCCGTCGGGCCGGCTCAGCGACTCCGGGCCAACTGGTGATAGAGCTCCCAGCGGGCCCGCATCTCCTCCACGCTGTCGCCGCCGAACTTGTCGACGAGCGCCGCGGCCACCTCGAAAGCCACCACGCTTTCCACGATCACGCTGCAGGCGCTCACCGCGCAGACGTCGCTCCGCTCATAGGCGGCCTCTTCGGGCTGCTTGCTGCGGAGATTGACGGAGCCGAGCGGCTTGCGGAGCGTGCTGATCGGCTTCATGGCCGCCCGCACCACGAGCGGCTGCCCGTTGGTGATTCCGGCCTCGAGCCCACCGGCGTTGTTCGTCGGCCGCGTGAAGCCGAGGGTCGGGCCGCTCCGCGTGACGGAGTCATAGCCGATCGGGTCGTGCACCTCGGAGCCGCGGCGGCGGGCCGCCTCGAAGCCCATGCCGATCTCGACGCCCTTGATCGCCTGCACCGCCATCACGGCCTGGGCGAGCCGGCCGTCGAGCTTGCGATCCCACTGGGCGTGGGTGCCGAGGCCGATGGGCAGCCCGTCGACCCGCACCTCGACCACGCCGCCGAGCGTGTCGCCCTCCTTGCCGATCTTGTCGATCAGGGCCGTCACCTCGGGATCGCGTTCGGGGTGCAGCGAGTAGATCTCGCTCGTGTCGCGGATCACCCGCAGCTCGGGCAGCGTTCCGGCACGACCGCCCAGCACCACCGGCCCGAGTTCGGTCACCCAGCCCGCCACCTCGATGCCAAACGCCCCGAGCAGCTGCCTGGCCAGGCCGCCGGCCGCCACGCGGGCCGCCGTCTCGCGGGCGCTGGCCCGCTCGAGCACGGCGCGGACGCCGCCGAGGTGCTTGATCGAGCCGGGCAGGTCGGCATGGCCGGGCCGGGGCCGCTCCACCTCCTCGAGCCGCTCGAGCTTGGCATCCTTGTTGATCACCTCGAGCGCCAGCGGGCTGCCGAGCGTGACGCCCTTCCAGAGCCCCGACAGGAAGGTGACGGTGTCGGTCTCGATCCGCTGCCGGCCGCCGCGGCCGTAGCCACCCTGCCGACGCTTGAGTTCGTGGTCGATCGCGGCCTTGTCGACCGTGAGGCCGGCCGGAAAGCCGTCGACGAGCGCGACGAGCGCGGGGCCATGGGATTCGCCGGCGGTCCAGTAGCGGAGCATCAGGGGTTCCGAACAACGCGGGGAACGAGCACCTTCGACGCTCCGAGTCTAGTTACCCTCCCAAGCCCCCCCTAGAGCGGTTCCCGCCGGCGGCACGAGCGTCGGATCCCGCATCAGGTCACCCCGACGGGCATGGACCCCGTCAGGAGCCGGCAGGCTTCGAGGTATTTGTCGCGGGTGCGGGCGACGACGTCGCCGGGCAGGGCGGGGGGCGGGCTCGCCTTGTCCCAGCCGCTGGCCTCGAGCCAGTCGCGCACGAACTGCTTGTCGAACGAATCGGGCACGCGGCCGCTGCCGGCCGTCGCCGCCGGCCAGAACCGCGAACTGTCGGGGGTGAGCACCTCGTCGACAAGGATCACGGTGCCGTCGGGCAGCCGGCCCCATTCGAACTTCGTGTCGGCCACGACGATCCCGCGCGACGCCGCGTGATCGGCCCCGCGCGAATAGACGTCGAGGCTCTTCGTGCGCAGCTCCGTGGCGAGGCCAACGCCGATCCGGCCCGCCATCACCTCGAACGACACGTTCTCGTCGTGGCCGCTCGCGGCCTTCGTGGCCGGCGTGAAGATCGGCGCAGGAAGTCGGCCGCCGGCTCCGAGGCCCACCGGCAGGGGCGCACCGCAGACGGTGCCGCTGGCCCGATATTCCACGAGCCCCGACCCTGCGAGCCAGCCGCGGACGACGCACTCGAACGGGATCACCTCGGCCAGACGCACGAGCATCGTGCGGCCGCGGAGCGGCACGAGGTCGATCGACGCAGGCAGGTCCATCGCGTCGACGTCGGTCGTGATGAGGTGATGCGGAACCGGGTTCGGACCGCGGGAGAGCAGGTCGAACCAGAAGGCCGAGATCGCGGTGAGCACGCGACCCTTGTCGGGGATCGGCGTGGGCAGGATCCAGTCGAAGGCGCTGATGCGGTCGGTGCTCACGATGAGCATCGCGTCGCCGTGCCGGCCGCCGGAGAGACGGTAGCAGTCGCGCACCTTGCCGCGGAGAGGCGCGCCGAGGGGCAGGTTCGTGGAGACGACGGGGATGTTTGGGGGCGTGGTCATGCACCTGTTCTACGAGCCGAGAGTCCAGCCACAAAACGTCGGAGCACAATCCGGTGCGCCGCGGGCATGACCACCCTGGGGCACCCATCCGCCCCGAGCGTCAGGATCGCCACGGCGCTCGCCGGCCACAGACGGCGAGGCGGTCAACGGCCCGCCGCACCAGTTCGCTCACGGGGCGGTCCTGCTGTCGGGCCACAGCCCGGAGCCGCTCCATCACCGGGTCCGGGAAGAGAATCTGAATTTCTGCATGAATCCACGCTGGAGGCATGCTTTTTGTGGGGCAAGGCTGCGGGAGCCCACGGACGGGTTGCCCGGGTGGCCAGCCCATCCCACCCGAGGCTCATCAGCAGAAATCCCGCGACATCCGCGGCAGGGCGGCGAGCGACGGGGCGGGCCCGGTGCGGGCCGCAACCGCCGCCTCGAGCTGTGTCGCCAGCACGTGCACCACCGTGCCACGCCGCTGGATGCGGCCCTGCACCACGAGCACCGCTGCTCGACGGGCCGGATGCGGCGCCGCCTCCCACACATCTGGATACACCACCACGTTCGCCGCGCCCGTCTCATCCTCGATCGTGAGAAAGAAAAGCCCCTTGGCCGTGGCCGGCCGCTGCCGGGTGAGCACGATGCCGGCGATCTTCACCCGCCGCCCCTCCGGCGCCGCCACCGCCTCGTCGATCGGCGCCACCCCGATCGATTCGAGCCAGCCTCGCTCGAACTCGAGCGGATGGGCGTCGAGCGAGAGGCCGCCGGCGCGGTAGTCGGCGATCACCTCCTCCTGCCGCGTCGTCGGTGGCAGGAGCATGGCGTCGTCGCCCATCTCGTCGTCGAGGCCGTCGAGGAGAGGCCGGCGGCCGGCTCGCTCCTGCGGCGCGAGCGCCTCCCACACGGCCCTCCGGCGGTCGAGACCGAGCGAGGCGAGCGCCCCCGTCCGGGCGAGATGCAGCAGCGACTCGCGGTCGATCCCCGCCCGCCGCACGAGATCCCGCGGCAGCCGAAAGGGACCGTCGCCGCGGGCCGCCTCGATGCGCCGTCCTGCCGCCTCGCCGAGGCCGTGCACCTGCTCGAGGCCTAGCCGGATCGCCGGCCCTGCAGTCGAAGAAGTGGAAAAAGGCCGTGGACGGCTTTTTCCACGCAGATCCAACGACGCATGCCAGCCGCTGGCGTTCACGTCGGCCGGCAGCACCGTCACCCCGTGGGCCCTGGCATCGCGCACAAGTTGCGCAGGCGCATAAAACCCCATCGGCTGGCTGCCGAGCAGCGCCGCCGTGAACGCCGCCGGATGATGGCACTTGAGCCATGCCGACACGTACACGAGCAGCGCGAAGCTCGCCGCATGCGACTCGGGAAAGCCGTATTCCCCGAAGCCGCGAATCTGGTTGAAGACCTGCTCGGCAAACTGCCGCGAGAGCCCCCTCGCGAGCATGCCGTCCACGAGTCGCCGGTGAAACTCGTCGATCACGCCCGGTCGCCGCCAGGCCCCCATCGCCCGCCGGAGCTGATCCGCCTCGCCGGGCGTGAAGCCCGCCGCCACCACCGCCAGCCGCATTGCCTGCTCCTGGAAGAGCGGCACACCGAGCGTCTTCTCCAGGACCTCGCGGATGGCGTCGTTGGGATAGACGATCGGCTCCTCGCCCGCCCGCCGCCTGAGATACGGATGCACCATGTCGCCCTGGATCGGGCCCGGCCGCACGATCGCCACCTCGATCACGAGGTCGTAGAAGCAGGCGGGCCTGAGCCTGGGCAGCATGCTCATCTGCGCCCGGCTTTCGATCTGGAACACACCCACCGTGTCGGCCCGCGAGATCATCTCGTAGACGGCCGGATCCTCGGCGGGCACGGTGGCGAGCGTGAGATCGGGGCCGCCCGAAGCCTTCACGAGATCGAACGCCCGGCGGATCGCCGTGAGCATCCCGAGGGCGAGGCAGTCGACCTTCAGGATGCCGAGTTCGTCGAGGTCGTCTTTATTCCACTGCACGATCGAGCGGCCCTCCATCGTGGCCGGCTGGATCGGCACGAGCTCGCAGAGCTCGCCCCGCGTCATCACCATGCCCCCCACGTGCTGGCCGAGGTGGCGGGGAAAGCCGACGAGGCTGCCGACGAGCGTCGCGAGCCTCGTGCACGCGTCGCTGGCGGGATCGAGCCCCGCCTCGGCGAGCCTCGTCGGCAGGTCCTCGCATGCATCGCCCACGTCGATCACGCCGGCGATCGCCTCCACGCGGTCGAGCGAGAAGCCAAGTGCCTTGGCGAGGTCGCGGGTGGCCGACCGCAGGCGATACGAGATCACCTCGGCTGTCATCGCCGCGCGCTCGCGGCCGTAGGTGGCGTAGATGTATTGGATCACCTCCTCGCGGCGGTCGTGCTCGAAGTCGATGTCGATGTCGGGGGCCTCGCGCCGCTCGCGGCTCACGAAC
>JBJTDZ010000119.1:0-13820 GCA_046092585.1 Pirellulales bacterium
GGCAACTCCAGTTGGGTTTCTACGATTCGGCGCTCGCCGACGCCGCGGATGCGGCGAAACCTCCGGCCGTCGTCTCGCTCACCACGGCAGATCCCGCCGGCGACGAGTGTGCGCCGTCGGGCGCCGATGCAGCGGAGATTCTCGACCTCGCCGACGACCTCGAGGCTGCAGGAGAGTTCGTCGAGGCGGCCGAGGCGCTGCGGGCGGTGCTCCAGGCCCAGGGGCCATCGGCCCGCGTGATGTTCATGCTGGCGGAACTCCTCTATCGCACCGGCGACCTTACCGCCGCCCGGGAGCGGTACTACTCCGTCATCGAACTCGATCCCAACCACCTGCAGGCCCGGGCCAGCCTCGGGTGCGTGCTCGCCGAACTCGGCGACCATGAACTCGCGATCGCGGCCCTCGACGGCGTGCTGCGGCAGGAGCCGGCCTACGCCGATGCACACTGGCACATCGCGGGCGTGCTCCGCGAGACGGGCAACACGGCGGACGCGGCCCATCACCTCAGGACTTTCCTAACGCTGGCGCCGGAGAGCCCGTGGGCCGATCTGGCCAGGGCAAGGCTCGACGAAAGTGCCGCGGGTGCCGGGCAGCCGTGATATCTGCTCGGGGCTGCCAACGCCCCGTCGCCGGACATTCGCGTCGGGCATCATGCCCGACCGACCAGAGCGCAACTCGCCTCAGTCGGCCAGGGTTGCCTGGCTTCTGGTGCGCAAATCCCGTGCCGAACAGGATTGGCAGGACGCCAGTAGCGAAAGGCCGGCAATGGGTCATGGGCAGCCCCGAGCCCGCGTCACCACGAGACGCGGCCCACGTGGTGGGCTTCCTCGCAGGAGGTGCGCCGCGTCAGTAGGCGCCCCAGGGGCCACGGACGGCGTTCACGCCGAACTGCACCGTGTCGCTCGGCTGGTTGGGCGTGGGGAGGAACCCGCCGCCGCTCCCCGCGACACCGCCAGGCCCCGGATATGGCCGACGAAACTGGTGGTAGATGGGCGTCACCCGCGAGCTGGGCACACCCCACGAATACTGTGTGACGAACTCGCTCGTCGGAGGCACCACTAGCGCGATCGGCCGGCCTTCGGCGGGGTCATACCATGTGCTGTGCCAGCTCTTCCCCTGGCTCCGCAGGAAGTATCGCTTCTCCCATGCGTCGTATTTGCAGGCGCCGGGGCCACAGAGGCAGCAGCCGTGGCCACCGCAATGGCCACAGTGGCGACAGCCCCGTCCGCAGTGGGCATGCCCACCACCGCAGCGGCCGGGCTCACAGCACGCACCCGTGCAACCCTGGGGATGCCGAAAGCGATCACCCGCCGTCACCTCGCGGAGACCGACACCTGCAAACACAGCGATGCCCGCGAGCAGCGAGGCGAAGAGGACACGTCGATCCATGATCGGACAACTCCCGGGATCAATACCAGTAGGCCTTCACGTCGGTCCGCATGCCGGTGATGCCGGCGGGGCGGACATAACGGCGGCGGTGCTTGTAGAGAAACTCGTGCGGCATGAAGGGCGGATACGTGTGCCAGGTATGCCCCACGCGGGGCGGCACCGGACGCGGCGACACGTAAAGCTGCGCGCCCAGGCCCGGCGCCGATCCGGCCGGCACCGGCGGCACGTAGAAGTTGTAGAAGACGTCGGGCGTGGGCCCCTCGACGCCGCCGTCGATCGGGATCGCCAACGCCGGGCCGGCGATCAGCGACTCGCAGACGAAGACCGCCGCCAGCATCCAGGGCCGTGGGGATCGGAAACGCAGCATGACAACACCTCGCGGTCGAATCCTGACGCAGCCGGACGCACCCGGGTCTCGTGGAACTTCGTCCGGAGCCCCGTCTGCCCATCACTCCGCGGATGCCGCGGATGCCGGTTCTGCCTGACAGGCACACCTTCCGCGGGCCTCGCGGGGCTGTGCCATCACAACCCGGGGCTTTCTCCGGCCCCGGCGGCATGGCCGACAAATCGACGCGACCGGCAAAGCCCTCCCCACTTGCCAAGGCTGCCGTCCGGGATCACAGTCTGGGGGCCGAAAACCCCGGAAAACCCATGGCCACCACAGCCAAGCGACGGACCTCCCCCCCGAAGGCCGCCGGCGTCGACAACCAACCCGCCCCCGCCGGCGAGGCCGCCGCCCCTGCGAAGGCCGCCACCAAGCGACGAGCCACCGCGCAGGCTCTCGCCGCCGGGCAGCGCGACATCTCCGTGAGCGAGTTCTTCGCAAAGAACCGCCATCTGCTCGGCTTCGACTCGCCCCGCAAGGCTCTGCTCACCAGCGTGAAGGAGGCGGTCGACAACTCGCTCGACGCCTGCGAGGAAGCGGGCATTCTTCCCGAGATCTGGGTGCACATCGAGCAGGTCGGGGAGAACGGCAACCGCTTCCGCATGGGCGTGCAGGACAACGGGCCAGGCATCGTCCGCAAGCAGATCCCGCTGATCTTCGGCAAGCTGCTCTACGGCTCGAAGTTCCACCGCCTGCGGATGAGCCGCGGCCAGCAGGGCATCGGCATCTCGGCCGCCGGCATGTACGGCGTGCTCACCACCGGCAAGCCGGTGAAGATCATTTCCAAGACCGGCCCCAAGGATCAGGCCCACTACTACGAACTGCGAATCGACACCAAGACCAACCAGCCGGAGATTCTCAACGGCAAGGGTGAGGGCGTCGACATCCCAGCCGGCAAGGGCGGCGCGGAGCTGATGAAGAAGCACTCGATCGAGTGGGTCGCGGAGAACGACCGGGGCGAGGCGATCGAGCACGGCACCCGCGTGACGATCGAAATGGAGGCCAAGTTCCAGCGGGGACGCGGCAGCGTCGAGGAATACCTCGAGCAGACGGCGATCGCCAACCCGCACGCCCGCATCCACTTCCAGGGCCCCGATGGCCCGGAGCGGATCCTGGAGCGGTCGAGCGAGGAACTGCCCCCCGAACCCAAGGAGATCAAGCCGCACCCCTACGGCGTGGAACTCGGCAGGCTGGTGACGATGCTCCAGGAGCTGCCGAAGCTCACGCTCGCGCAGTTCCTCACGCAGTCGTTCTCCCGCGTGTCGCACGGCACCGCCAAGAAGATCTGCGACTCGGCGAAGCTCTCCACGCGGGTGACCACCGGCAAGCTCGGCCGCGGCGAGGCCGACGCCCTCTTCAAGGCCATCCAGGAGACCAAGATTCCGCCGCCGGCGACCGACTGCATCGTGCCGATCGGTGAACCACGGCTCCTGGCCGGGCTGCGGCAGGTGGTGCCCGGCGAGTTCTTCACCGCCGCCACGCGTCCGCCGTCGGTCTACCGCGGCAACCCGTTCGTGATCGAGGCCGCCCTGGCCTACGGCGGCGGCGTGGCGGCACAGAAGATCAGCCGCGAGGGGCTCGGCGAACTCGCCGGCGAGAGCGACTCGCGGAGCCTGCGGCAGTTCCTCACCACCACGTTCACGGGCATGGGAGGCGAGGCGGCTGACAGGATCATCGCCGAGGCCGAGCTCGCGCCGCGGCAGAGCCCGTCCAAGCTCAAGAAGGCCCAGCTCGACGCCCTCTACGCGGCGATGCAGGACGTGAGCGTGGACGAGGGCCAGAGCATGACGGTGCTCCGGTACGCCAACCGGGTGCCGCTGCAGTTCCAGCCCGCGGCCTGTGCGGTCACGCAGACGATCACCTCCACCAACTGGCGGTCCTACGGCCTCTCGCAGTCGCGGGGCGGCCTGCCGAGCGGGCCGGTCACGGCGATGGTGCACGTGGCGAGTGTCTGGGTGCCGTTCACGAGCGAGTCGAAGGAGGCGATCGCCTCCTATCCCGAGATCCAGAAGGAGATCCGCCTCGCCTTGCAGGCGGTGGGCCGCAAGCTCGGGATGTACCTCCGCCGTCGGCTCCGCGTGGCCCAGGAGAGCCAGCGGCGCAGCATCTTCCTGCGGTATCTCGGCGAGGTGGCCACGGCCGTGTCGCAGATCAACGGCAGCGACCGGGCAAGGCTCTACGAGCAGCTGCTTGCCGTGGCCAAGAAGAAGACGGCCGAGGCCGACGTGAAACTCGACGACCGCGGCCGGCCGATCCAGGACGAAGAGGAGCTCGAGCTGGGCGAGAACTGCATCATCGTGCCGCAGGCGATGCCGGGCGAGACTGCCGACGGCGGCACGAAGCAGCGGAAGGCAACGGGCCGGGCGTCGAAGATCGCCATCGTCGAGGGCGATGAATCGGAGGCAGCCCCGGCCGCCAAGCCCCGAGCCGGCACGAAGAAGGCGGCCTCCGGCCGGCGGCGGAAGAAGTAAGCCGGGTCGCACTTGAGGCGTGACCTCAACGCCACTGCAGCCGTACCGCTCACGCGGTTGTGCTTTCTGCATCTGGAAGCCCAATCGCGTAAGCGATGGGGACAGCGTCACTGGTGACGCGGGCTCAGGGCTGCCAATGCCCCGTCGCCGGACGTTCGCTCCGCGGGAAGCCCAATCGCGTAAGCGATGGGGACAGCGTCACTGGTGACGCGGGCTCGGGGCTGCCAATGCCCCGTGGCCGGACGTTCGCTGCGGCCCTCCAGGGCCTTCGCTCACTGCACGCCGGCTGCGGCTCCGGCATCCTGCCTGCGCTGGCCGCCGAGCCCGGCTCCCGGGGCACCGGCAGCCCCTCGCCGTGGAGACGGTACAACACGCGTGTGGCTGAGTCAGGAGAGGAGTGACCGCATGCGAGTTTTCATGCTGCTGCCTTTGCTCATGGCCTTGTCGACGGCGGGAGTGGCGGGGGCCTACGACCCACTGGCCGTGCCTGCTGGCGACCGGGCTGCACCGATCGATCTCGACGTCGTCAACGGGGAGCGCAGCCGCACGGTGCCGATCCGCGTGTTCCTGCCAGGGCCAGCCGCAGGTGACAGCAACGCCCCCTGCCCGGTCGTGCTCTTCAGCCACGGGTTGGGCGGCTCGCGCGAGGGCGGGCGGTTTCTCGGTGATCATGAGTCCCGGCACGCCACAGGGCCGGCTTGATCCCGGCGACCGTGGGCCCCGCAATCCCGACCACCACCGGGCGATCCTCGCCCTCTCGACGGCCTTCTGGGATGCCTTCCTCCGCGGCGACGCAGCCGCCCGCACCTGGCTCGACGGCGACGGCCTCCGCGCGGTGCTCGACACGGCCGACCGCTGGCAGCACAAGTGACTCGCCCGATGCCGGCGACGAACATGTCTCCCGACCGACAGACCAGGAGCTACCGCGCCTTGTCCAGCACCGGCTTCAGGGCGGCGAACAACCGGTCGGCCATCTTTTCATAGCCCGCCGGGCTCGGATGAACCTCGTGACGATGTTGCAGGAGAAGTCGTCGGTGGCTCCTCTTCGCCTCGCGAATGAGCGACTGCTTTTCGGGGTAGACGCGGTTGCTCCGGTGGTGGTCACGGAACCACAGCCACAGCCGCTCGCCTGTTCACGAAAAAGGGGGGCGCGACGCCTGAAGGCCTTGGCTCCAGCCGGATCCCGTGGCTTCCAGGCCGCCGGCCGGTCAGCGTGCAGCCTTCAGCCGCTCGACCTCGGCCTCGAGCGTTTTGATCCGCTCCTCCATCTCGAGAAACTTCTTCCTGGCCTGCTCCATCTTCTCGCGGGCCTGCTCCATCCGGCTCCGTCCCTGCTGCATCATCGCCCGCATCCGCTCGTCCATCTCACGACGCGCCTCCTCTGGCAGGGGCGGGCGTCCGCCCCGGTTCGCGCTGCCGTGCGGCCGAGGCGACCAGGGATTGCCCATGTGCGGCGCTGCGTCGAGCTTGCGCTCGATCCGGGAGAGCCGCTCGACGATGTCACCGAGCATGGACCGTGGGTCGTGACGCATGCCGGGCGACATCCGCGGCTCGTGGCCGTAGGCCTCCGGCCGCATGCCGTGCCGCGACTGCCACCCGCGCGGCCCGTGTCGGCCCGGGGCATCGCCCCCTGCGTCGGGGCCATGCTCCGCATGTTCGCGGTGACGCCGCCGACCCTCACCTCGCCCACGACGATCCTCGTCGCCGTCCTCGTCGCCGTCCTCGTCGCCGTCCTCGTCGCCGTCCTCGTCGTCATCCTCAGCCTCGTCGCCTTCATCGTCGTCCATCTCGCCCTCGCTTTCGGCGAGAAACGCGACAACGCCCATCCACGAATGGATCGCCTGCTGAAACGCGGTCGGAGGCACGTCGGCCGCGATGGCGGCACGACCTCCGGCCGCGGGAAACAGCGCCGCGAAGAGTGCGGGAATGAAGCACGGATGCATCCGGAACATCGGCGAAGCCTCCAGGTCGGTGAACGGAAATGCGGATGAAAAACCGGCGATGGGGCGGCCTCCGGGCCGCGGGACCGGTATTCTCTCACCATATGAACGGCCTCCAACCGGAAAAGTTTCGCGGCCCGCGGCTCGTCGATTTCGGGATCGACGCCGCCGGGCACGGCCGCCGGTTGGAGACTCTCGGCGACGTGCTCGTCGATCGGCCGCTCCCGCAGACCGTCGAGCGGCGGCGGCATCCCGCTCGCTGGGAGGCCGCAGCGGCCGTGTATCGCCCCGCGGGCACCGCCGCCGCGAACGAACCGACCGGCGCGTGGGAGTTTCGCGGTCCCGTTCCCGCCCCCTGGCACGCGGTCGTGTCCACCGCGGCCGGGGCACTCGTGCTCGAGGTTCACCCCGCCCCGTCGGGCCAGGTCGGCGTGTTCCTCGAACAGGCCGCACAGTGGCGGTGGCTCGAGGCCGCGACGCGACCCGGCATGGCCATCCTCTCGCTCTTCGCCCACTCCGGCGCCGCGAGCCTCGCAGCCGCGGCCGCCGGCGCGGAGGTGGTGCATGTCGATGCCTCGCGGCAGGCGATCGCGCTCGCCCGCCGCAACGCGGCGGCCTCCGGGCTCGAGCAGCGTCCAATCTCGTGGATCTGCGAGGATGCCGCCACGTTCGTCTCCCGCTGCCTGCGACGCGGACGCCGTTTTGCCGGCGTCGTGCTCGACCCGCCGTCGTGGGGCCACGGGCCCAAGGGACAGGCTTTTTCAATCGATCGCCACCTCGACGGCATGCTCGCCGACATCGCCCGCCTGCTCGACCCGGACACCCCGGGCCCTCTCCTCCTCACCTGCCACTCGCCCGGCTGGCATCCAGCACGCCTGCGGGAGACACTGGCATCGGCATGCGCCGCGGCCCATCTCCCCGCGCGGGGACGCATCGAATCGGGCTCGCTCGATCTCGAAGACGACTCCGGACGCACGCTCTCGCTCGGCGGCTTCGCCCGCCAATCGCCCTCACCATGAACGCCTCCGCTCGATGAACACGGTCGAATCGATCACGAGCCCGACCAACCCGCGGGTCAAGCGGGCGGCCGCGCTCCGCGACGCCGACGACCGTCGCAGCACCGGGCTCACGCTCGTCGACGGCCGGCGCGAGCTCGCCCGCGCCGAGGCGGCTGCCGCCCCGATCGTGGAACTGTTCGTCGCCCAGGCCGCCGCGGATCGTCCCGGCAACGCCGCCACCGAGCCGACACTGGCCGCATGGATCGAGCGGCTCGCCGCCGGCGGCACGCGGATCGCCGCACTCGCCCCGCGTGCCTTCGAGAAGGTCGCGTTCGGCGGCCGCAACGAGGGCGTGGTGGGCGTCGTCCGCTTCGGTCCGCGGCCGCTCGACGCGGTGGCGTTTCCGGCGGAGCGGCCGGTGGTCGTCGTCGAGGGCGTGGAGAAGCCCGGCAACCTCGGGGCGATCGTCCGCACCGTCGATGCGGCGGGCCTCGGCGGCGTGGTCGTCTGCGACGGACGAACCGACGTCGCAAATCCCGCGGCGATTCGTGCGAGCCTCGGCACGATCTTCTCCGTGCCGATTGCCGTGACGACGACGGCCGAGGCAATCGCATGGTGCGGCAGTTCGGGCCGGCGGGTCGTCGCCGCGACGCCGGGAGCCGACCGCCACTGGCATGCGGCCGACCTTCGCGGCGGCGTCGCGATCCTCCTTGGCAGCGAGGCCCACGGGATCGGCTCCGCCTGGACCCGCGCCGCGGCCTCGGGCGGCCTGCAGCTCGAAACGGTGTCGCTGCCGATGCACGGGCTGGCCGACAGCCTCAATCTCTCGGTGACGGCCGCCGTGCTCGCCTACGAATCAGTCCGCCAGCGGGAGGCCGGCCGATGACCCCTTCGAACGACGACTTCGCCGCCCTGTCGCGGCTGCACGCCGAGGCAGGCACCGAGGCGATGTTCGACGCGCTGGCGGTGTCGCTCGCCGCCCGCCGCCGGTGGCACGCGGTCTTCGACGCGAGGCTGATGCAGGCCCGCGTGGCACTCGGCCTGCCGCCGGTCGGCATGCCCGGCGACGTGCCGGCGAATCTTCGCGACCGGCTCGACGACCGCTCGCTCGCCGCCTGCCGGGAGGTGGGCTGGCCGCTGCTCGACGAAGGGCAGGTGGCGGCGGCGTGGATGTATCTCCGCGCGGCGGCTGATCCGGCCGCGGTATCGGGGCGGCTCGCCACCCTCGCCGAGTCGCTCGGCACGGCGCAGGAGGACGACGAAGACGCGTCGCGAACGATGCAGGAAATCATCGGCGTGACCCTCTGGGAGGGAGCAGATCCCGCGCTCGGCATCGACCTCGTGCTCCGCACGCAGGGCACGTGCAACGCGATCACCGCCTTCGAGCAGGCCGTCTCTCGACTGCCCGCCGCGCGGCAGCAGCCCGCAGCCGCCGTGCTCGTGGCGCATCTGCACCGCGAGGTGGCCGGCGGCCTCGCGGGCGAGCGGCATGCGACCACCGCGGCCGCCTCGATCACACCCCTGATCGATGCCGCCGGCGGCGAGGCCCCCCTGGTCGTCGACGTCTCGCACCTGCAGTCGATCCTCCGCATCGCCCGCATCTGCACCGACGAGCCGACGATCCGCCGCTGCTGGGAACTCGCCGACTACGCCTGCCGGCTGCCGGCGGAGGTGGCCTACCCGGGCGAGCCACCGTTCGAGAACGTCGGCGAGGCGTCGCGGCTCTTTTACAGCAGCCAGATCGGCATCGAGGTCGAGCAGGCGGTTCGGTTCTTCCGCACCGCCGCCGCCACCGCCGGTCCGGAGGCGGGATCGCTTCCGGGCGACGTGCTCGTGCTCCTGCTCGCGCGGCTCGGCCGGCCGGGCGAAGCGCTCCATGCCGCACTCTCCCGTAGTGGCGCCGACGGCGGCATGCCGAGCGTCCTCCAGGCAGCTGCCGCCCTGCCTTCGCTCGTCGACCTCGCGGCAGCCTCCGGCGAGTGGGAGTTGCTCCGCCGCGCCTGCCGCGACCGTGGCGACGAGATCACGTTCGTGGCGACGCTCGTCGCCGAACGTCAGAAGGGCAGGAATCGCGGCCCGCAGGAGCGGCAGCCTGCCCAGGGCGACGTCGCATAGCCGACGGCGGCACCACCCTGGAAACCGCGGCCGGGAGGCAACTGCCACGGCGCGAGCTTCTCCGGCGCCGGCGGCATGCCGCGGCAGTCTCGCCACCGGCCGCAGCCGTCGCACGGATCGGGGCAGCCCGGCTCGTCGTGCGCGGCGCCCCAGGTGCGCGGGCCGCAGCCCATGTCGCCATACGGGGTCGTGGCGCCGGCCGCCGTGGCCTTGCAGCCCCGGCAGCGGCCACAGGCGTCGCCGGCCCACGCATCGCCAATGATCGCGACCGCGAAACCGACCACGAGCATGCCGATGCTAATCCGCTGCATGCCTTTGGTATCGGTCGTGCGGGTCGAACCGCTCATCACCACGCGGCGGCGACGACAGAGTCGCACTCACCTTGCCCCGCTTGCCACCCCGGCCCGCTCGAAGACCCTGAGGTAGTCGCGGCCGCTCGACGCCCACGACCAGTCCTGCCGCATCACGTGCCGCACCAGTCGACTCCAGAGCGGCCGGTCGGCGTGGGCCGCCAGCGCCCGATCGAGGGCATGCTCGAGGCCCGCGGCGTCGAACCCCTCGAAGACGAACCCGGTGGCCGAACCGTCGTGCAGCGTTTGCGGTGTCGCGTCGATCACGGTGTCGGCGAGGCCGCCCGTCGCCCGGACTACCGGAATCGAGCCGTAGCGCTGCGCATAGAGTTGCGTGAGGCCGCAGGGCTCGAAGCGGCTCGGCACGAGCGTGATGTCGGCGGCGGCCTGCACGAGGTGGGCGAGCCCCTCGTCGAACCCGAGCACGAGATCGATCGTGCCCGGAAACGTGGCGGCGGCCCGCTGGAGAAGCCGCTCGTACTCCTCGCTCCCCGTGCCGAGGATCACGAAGTGGGCCCGGCCGTCGCCCGCCATGCGGCCGAGCACCTCGAGCACCAGCTCCATGCCCTTCTGCTCGACGAGCCGGCCCACGAACGCGACCAGCGGCCGCACGTCGGGCGCGGCCCGCCCGAGCCGCGCGGCGAGGGCGACGCGGGCGGCGTACTTGCCAGCCTCGGGGTCGTCGACACCGTAGGGCCGCGGGATGTGCGGATCGGCCGCCGGATCCCACGCCTTCACGTCGATGCCGTTGACGATGCCGGTGAGCACATCGCTGCGGGCGGAGAGCAGCCCCTCGAGCCCACAGCCGCCCGGCGCCGACTGGATCTCGCGGGCGTAGGTCGGGCTCACCGTCGTGATCGCGTCGGCGAACACGATGCCCGTCTTCAGAAAGTTGAGCTGGCCGTAGAACTCCATCTCCCGCCAGTTGAAGTGCCGCCAGTCGAGGCCGGTGAGCAGCATGTCCCAGTGCCAGAAGAGCCCCTGGTAGGCCATGTTGTGGATCGTCATCACCGTGCGGGCATGCGCCAGGGCCGGGTGGCCCCCGTGCGTCAGCCGGCGATAGGCGGGCACCAGCCCCGCCTGCCAGTCATGGCAGTGGAGGATGTCCCACGGAGGCCCGAGCCGGCAGGCGAGCTCGAGCGCCGCACGGGCGAAGAAGATGAACCGCTCGGCGTTGTCGGCGTAGTCCTGCGGGCCGCCGTAGAGCGTGGGCCGGTCGTAGAGATCGTCGTTCGACACGAAGTACACGTCGGCCCGCGACCCCGGCCGACGGCAGCGGAGGATTCGTGCCGGCGCCGATCGCGCGCCGAGCGGCACCTCGAACTCGATTCCCGCAGGCTCGATCGCCAGCCCCTTCGCGAAGACATCGCGGTAGGCCGGCATCACGATCGTCACCTCGCAGCCGAGTTCCGCGAGGGCCTCGGGGAGCGCGCCGGCCACGTCCGCCAGGCCCCCGGTCTTCGCGAAGGGCACGGCTTCGCTGGCGATTTCGAGGACGCGCATGGGCGGGGGCTCCAGGGGAACGGGAACCGCCCGGCGTCCCGGGCACCGCTACTATAGGTCACGGACGGCCGCCAGTGAGCAGGCCGGGATCCCCCACTCGAGCCCGCCCATGAGCCCGCTGGTCAACCCACAATCGCTCTTCACGATCCGAATTCCCTGCCCGCACCGCGACAGGCTCTGGCCGCCCGCTGGATGGGGCCTCGACGAGGCCTGCCGGCTCCCGTCGTTTGCCGAGGTGGTCGGCGTGCCCGACGTGCTCGACCTCTGGGCCGCTTGGAACCCTGACGGACTGGGCGTGCGGGCGGTGGCCCGTGGCGTGGGGCACAGCCGGTGGTGCCATCCAACGCGGCCGGAAGACAGCGATGGCCTGCATCTCTGGATCGCCACACGGCCGACCGGCGAAAGCCACCGCGCCGGCCGCTACTGCCGTCGCCTGGCGCTCCTGCCAACCGGCGGCGGCCGCCTCGCCGACAAGCCGGCGGCCGTGGCCGCGGCGATCCCGCGGACGAGCGAACTGCCGGCCGGGCTTCCGGACGGGGCGATCTCGATCGAGTCGGCCGCGACTGCCGATGGCTGGCGGATCGAAGCCTTCATCTCGGCGGCAGCGCTCCCCGGCTGGGATCCGGCCGAGGTCTCAACGCTCGGCTTCTTCGCGGCGATCGTCGATCGTCGCCTCGGCAGGGTGCCCTGCTTCGCACCGCCCGAGTATCCCTGGGACGGCGACCCGACGACTTGGGCCCTGCTCGATCTGATCACGTGAACGGACCATGCATGGCCCGTTCACACTCAGCGGCGTGCCCCGCGGGTGGCGATCCGCATGGGCCCCGCCAGCAGGGCGGTCGCCACCGGCGTGGATGCCGTCGCGGTGGCCACCGAGAGTCGGCGCACGCCTCGCGATTCACTGCCGGTGCCCTGCGTCATGAACACGTCGTCGGCGCGTCCATCGCCATCGACGTCTGCCAGCGCCGCGAAGACCGGGGCGGTGGCAGAGGCGAGGGAGGCGAAGGCGGCGTAGTTGGCCAACTGGGCCTTGCTGACGCCGTCGTAGACGACCGCGGTCGGCGCCGCGCTGCGGCCCGCGGCCACGAGCACGTCGGGGATCGCATCGGTGTTGAACCGCTGGGCCGACAGCGAAAAGCCACCCTGGTATGCCGCCGAAAGGGGCATGAACCCATCGACGATCCTCGGGCTGCCGATCACGGAGTAGATCAGCACCGTCGGCGCCATGCCCGGCCCACTGCCGACGAGGATCTCGGCGATGCCGTCGGTCGAGGTGCGATCCACCGTGCCGCCAAATCGGCCCATGTCGGCCACGGTCACGGTCGCCCCGCCATTGAACGCGGATGGGAACGCCACGAACGACGCGAGCGGAGCCACCGTCGTGCCGCTGCTCGACAAGACCGTCACCTCGCCCGCACCACGCGACTTCGCCGCCACGATGTCGTCACGGCCGTCGCCATTCACATCGCCCACGGACACCTCGATGCCCTGCCCGTAGGCCGCACCAAACGGCGTCGAGCGAAACGACGTGCGTTCCACTCCCTCGAGCGTAAACACGCGAATCTCACCCGCGCGGCCCGGGCCCGGAGCGACCACGATCTCGTCCACTGCGTCACCGTCGAGGTCGCCCACCGCGGACCGCAGGCCGCCGCGGAAACCAGGCTCATACGCCGAGAACTGCGACCGCGTTTCACCGGAGGACGGATCGATCACCGTGACGAGCGGCGTGGCGTCGCACCCCAGGTCGGATGATGCCACGAGCAGCGGGGTTGAACGCATCGCATCCACGTCGCTCGCCGAGTTGTTTGCCGGCACGAGGTCGATCATGCCCGCCGGCGCCGTGACCGTGGCCGTGTTCGACAGGCTCCCCTGCCGGCTCGCCACCGGCAGGATGCTGATCGTGAAGGTTTCCTGGCCGCCGACCGCCAGCGTTCCCGTCGTGTAGCTCACCGTGTTCGTCAGGGCGCTGTACGTCGCGCCGCCCGTCGCCGACACGAACGTCGTGCCCGTCGGCAGCACATCCGTCACCACCGCGCCGGTCGCCACCCGCGGGCCCGCGTTGCCCACCGTCACCGTGTAGGTCACGGTTTCACCCGGCACGTAGGTCGACGAGCCATCCGTCTTTGTCACCCACAGGTCCACGGGTCGAACCACCGTGTTCACGTCACTGGCGGTGTTGTTCCCCGGCACCAGGTCGATCGTGCCCGCCGGCGCCGTCACCCTGGCCGTGTTCGACAGGCTCCCCCGCCGGCTCGACGCCGGCAGGATCGTGAGCGTGAAGCTCGTCGTGCCGCCGACCGCCAGCGTTCCCGCCGTGTAGCTCACCGTGTTCGTCAGGGCGTTGTACGCCGCACCGCCCGTCGCCGACACGAACGTCGTGCCCGTCGGCAGCACGTCCGTCACCACCGCGCCAGTCACCGGATCCGGCCCGTTGTTGGTCGTCGTGATCGTGTAGGTCACGTTCTGGCCCGGCACGTAGGTCGACGAGCCGTCCGTCTTCGTCACCGACAAGTCCGCCGGAACCAGCGCCGTGTCGGTGTCGCTCGCCGTGTTGTTCGCCGGCACCAGGTCGATCGTGCCCGCCGGCGCCGTCACCGCGGCCGTGTTCGACAGGCTCCCCCGCCGGCTCGACGCCGGCAGGATCGTGAGCGTGAAGCTCGTCGTGCCGC
>JBJTDZ010000120.1:0-102762 GCA_046092585.1 Pirellulales bacterium
AGGCAGCAGCATGAAAACTCGCATGCGGTCACTCCTCTCCTGACTCAGCCACACGCGTGTTGTACCGTCTCCACGGCGAGGGGCTGCCGGTGCCCCGGGAGCCGGGCTCGGCGGCCAGCGCAGGCAGGATGCCGGAGCGCAGCCGGCGTGCAGGGAGCGGAGGTCCGGATGACCGCAGCGAACGTCGGGCGATGGGCACGGGCAGCCGCGAGCACGCGCCACCGGAGCCCGCGGCGGCTCCGCGTGGTACATGCGAGGGCGGGCCCGGTAGACTGGAATCCGCGGTGCGGCGTTCCACACCGTCACCCCCGCTCGTCGCTCCCCTTGGATCCCAGGATGCCGTCGAACCGGCCGCCCCGACGCCCCCAGCGTGATCGGGCTCATGCCGCCGAAGGCGTCGTCGGCGTCTTTCGCCGGGCCGCCGCCGGCTACGGTTTTGTCCGCCCACTCGACGCACCGGCCGGCGATCGCTCCGCCGACATCCACGTGCCGGCCATGGCGGCGCTCGACGCCGTCTCGGGCGACACCGTCCGCGTGCGGATCTCCCGATCCCGCGATAACGGACGCCCGGGGCTCGCGGGCGAGATCGTGGAGATCGTGAAGCGGCGGACCACGAAGTTCGTCGGTTCCTATTTCGAGGCCGCCGGCCAGGGCTGGGTACAGGTCGACGGCACCGGCTTCGCGAGGCCGATCGCGGTGGGCGACCCCGGTGCCAAGGGCGTCCGGCCGGGCGACAAGGTGGTCGTGGAGATGGTGCGATTTCCCACGCACCTCCGCGACGGCGAGGGCGTGGTCGTGGACGTGCTCGGCAAGCCCGGCGACGTCGGCGTCGATACGCAGACCGTGATCCACGAGTTCGGGCTCCCGGGTGAGTTCCCCTCCGAGGCCCTCGACGACGCCCGCGCCCAGGCGGGGCGGTTCGACGAGTCGATTCCCGCCGCCCGCCGCGATCTCACCGACCGCGTGGTCGTCACCATCGACCCCGTCGACGCCCGCGACTTCGACGACGCGATTTCGCTGGAGCGGGTCGAGCGCGGCCACTGGCTGCTTGGCGTGCACATCGCCGACGTCTCCCATTTCGTCCGCGAGGATTCACCGCTCGACCAGGAGGCACGCAACCGTGGCACGAGCGTCTACCTGCCCGATCGCGTGATCCCGATGATCCCCGAGATCGTCTCCAACAACCTCGCCAGCCTGCAGCCGGGAAAGGTTCGCTACACCAAGACCTGCTGGATCGAGTTCACGCCGGAGGGTATCCCGGTGCACTCCGCGGTGGAACCGGCGGCCATCCGCAGCCGCCGCCGCTTCACCTACGAGGAGGTCGACGTGTTCCTCGCCGACCCCGAGACGCCCGCGGTGGAGATGCCGCCCGAGGTGCGGAGCCTGCTGGGCCGGATGCGGGATCTCGCGCGACTCCTGCGGGCCCGGCGGATGGCCCGCGGTTCCCTCCAGCTGGAGATGCCCGAGGTGAAGATCGACCTCGACCGCGACGGCCGCGTGTCGGGGGCCCACGTGGTGGAGAACACGGAGAGCCACCAGATCATCGAGGAGTTCATGCTCGCCGCCAACGAGGCGGTGGCCGCGGCGCTGGCGGCCGCCGAGGCGGGCTTCCTGCGGCGAATCCACGCGGCGCCGGATCCGCGGAAGTTGCGGCAACTCACGGAGTTCGTCAGCGAACTCGGGTTCGAGGTCGATTCGCTCGAAAGCCGCTTCGAACTGCAGCGGCTGCTCGACATGGCCCGCGGCAGGCCCGAGGAGCACGCCGTGCACTACGCCGTGCTCCGCAGCCTCACCCGGGCTGCCTATGGCCCGCAGCCGGACGGCCACTACGCGCTCGCGAGCGACTGCTACTGCCACTTCACGTCGCCCATCCGCCGCTATCCGGATCTGACGGTGCACCGCGCCCTCGAGGCGGTGGCACGGGGCAGGCGTCCGCCGGCCGACCGCCTCGTGCAACTCGGGGCCGACTGTTCCGACCTCGAGCGGCGGGCCGAGACCGCGGAGCGGGAACTGATCAAGCTCAAGCTGCTCAACTTCCTGAAGTCGCGGATTGGCGAGGAGATGGATGCCGTGGTGACGGGAGTGGAGCCGTTCGGACTGTTCGTGCAGGGTCTCGCGCTCCCTGCGGAAGGCCTCGTGCCGATCGACACGCTGCCGGAGGATGCCTACCGCTACGACCGCGCCAGCCACACGCTCGCCGGCCGCCGACCGGGCCAGACCTTCCGCCTCGGCGACCGCGTGCGCGTGGCGGTGGCCCGCGTCGACACCGACCGCCGTGAGCTGAACTTCCGGCTCGTGGGCCGCGGCCGCCGGCCGAAGGCGGGCATGCGCGACCGCCGCACGCCACCCCGCGGCAAGGCACGCCGCGACCATTCGGCGCGAAAGCCGAAGGGCAGGCCCTCGAAGCGCCGCCGCGGCCGGTGACGTCACGCAGGCTCGGGGCAGCCCCGAGCCGCAGGACCGCCCGCGGCCGGTACAATGCCGTCCCCATCCCATCGGAAAGGACGCCGACCGTGACATCGACACCGCTTCGCACGCCCCTCGCCGCCTGGCATGAATCGCACGGCGGCCGCATGGTCGACTTCGCCGGGTGGTGGATGCCGGTGCAGTATGCGTCGATCGTCGAGGAACACCTCGCCACGCGGCAGGCCGTGGGCATGTTCGACGTGTCGCACATGGGGCGGCTCACGATCGAGGGGCCGGCCGCCGGCGTGTGGCTCGAATCGCTGCTGACCCGGCGGGCTGCCGATCTCGCCGTCGGACAGGCCCGCTACACGCTCGTGACCAGCGACGAGGGGCCGCGCAGGCTCACGATCCTCGACGATGCGCTCGTCACCCGTGAGGCGGATGCGGCCGATGGCACGGCGCGGTTCGCGATGGTGGTCAACGCGAGCAATCGCGACCGGGTCGTCGCCTGGCTGCGATCGCGGCTGCCGGCCAACGGCGTGGCCTTCGCCGACCGCACGAGCGACACCGCGATGATCGCCGTGCAGGGGCCGCTCGCCGTGGCGACCGTGTGCGTGCTCTGCGGCGACGACGACGCCGGCCGCATTTCCGGGCTCGGCACCTACCGGGCCACGAGGGCCTTCGTGGCGGGCCAGCCGGCCGCGGTGAGCCGCACCGGCTACACGGGCGAGGACGGGGTCGAGATCGTGGTGGCGGCCGACGTGGCGATCGACGTCTGGCAGGCGATTCACGATGCCGGATCGTCTCGCGGCCTCCGCCCCTGCGGCCCGCGGGCCCCCTCCACGCGCCGCCTCGCGGCCGGCATGCCGCGCTACGCCCACTCGCTGGTGGCCGACAGCGATCCCTTCGCGATCGGCCTCGGCCTGGCCGTCAATCTCGACGACGGCCACGGTGCCGCCCGCTCGTTTCCGGGTCGCGACGAACTCGCTCGGCTCCGGGCCGCGGTGCCTGCCCGCGTGCGGGTGGGGCTGGCCTTCGATTCGAAGCGGGCCGCCCGCGAGGAGAGCGGCGTGTTCGCCGGCGACCGGCCGGTGGGCACCGTCACCAGCGGGAGCCTGGCTCCATCGCTCGGTCATGCCGTGGCGATGGCCCTCGTCGAGCGGTCGGTTTCCGACATCGGCACGTCGCTCGACGTCGCGATTCGCGACGTGCGGCAGCCGGCCCGCGTGGCCCCCCTTCCCTTTTGGCGACGGCCCGTGCCGCGCCGCTGACCGAATCCGTTATCCTGCTCCGCACGCTTTTCCCCAGGAGAGACCAGCGATGGCCGAGATGAAGTTCGCCAAGACCCACGAGTGGATCCGACCCGAAGAGGGCGGGCTGGCGACGGTCGGGATTTCGAAGTACGCGGTCGAGGCTCTCACCGACCTCGTGTTCATGCAGCTGCCCCCCGTGGGGCGCAAGGTGAAGGCGGGCGAGTCGATCGGCGAGATCGAAAGCGTGAAGGCGGTGAGCGATCTGTATGCGCCGGTGTCGGGCGAGATCGTCGAGGTCAACACGGCCCTTCCCGGACGCCTCGACACGCTCGGCAGCGACCCCTACGGCTCCGGCTGGATCGTGAAGATCCGGCCCGACGATCCGGGCGAGATGACGGCCCTGCTCGACCCCGCGGCCTACGAGAAGACCGTCGCCTCGTGACCGCTTCTCCGCTGGTCGTCTGGTGCGACGGCGCCGCCGACGGCCCCGGCAACATGGCCGCCGACGAGCTTTTGGCGGAGGAATCGGCGCGGCTCGAGAGGCCGCTGCTGCGGCTCTACGACTGGACGACGCCCACCGTGTCGCTCGGTGCATTTCAGCCGCTCGCCGAGGTCGGCTCGTGCGCGGCGGTGACGGGCCTGCCGCTGGTGCGGCGGCCCAGCGGGGGCGGGGCGATCCTCCATGGCACCGACGTCACCTACGCGATGGCGGTGCCCAAGACGCACCCCTGGGGCCGCACGCCGCAGACGCTCTACGACGCCCTGCACGGCGCGATGGTGGAGGTGCTCGCCGGGATCGGCATCGCGACCCGGCTCCACGTGGCCGCCATCGACGATCCTCCCGGCGATGCCTTTCTCTGCTTCGACCGGCGGGCGCCCGGCGACCTCGTCGGCCCCGCCGGCCCGGGCATGCGTGCCCCGAAACTCATGGGCAGCGCCCAACGCCGGCTCGGTGCCAGCGTCCTCCAGCACGGCAGCCTGCTGGTCGCCTCCCCGCGCGGCGTCGGCTCCCGGCACCCCGGCGTGATCGAACTGCTCGGCGGAGCCGAGGTGCCCGCCGCCACGATCGTGGAACCGTGGCTGGCCCGGGTGGCGACCCTGCTCGGGAGCCCGATCGAGCGGCGGCCCGATTGGTTCACGAGGGGTCGCGAGGCGCAGGTCGAGGAGCGGGCCGGCAGGTTTCGCGATCCGCGGTGGACGGGCCGGCGCTGAACGCGGCTGAGGCTGGCCGTGGCACGAACCACCTTGTTATCATGGAGGGTACGCCTGCCGTGCCCGGACCCCGTCACGACCGTGACGCCCCCGACCGACGCTACTCCAAGCCCCGCCTTGGGTCGACCATGATCGCCAAGTTGATTGTTGCCTCCGGCAAGAGTGCCGGCCGCAGCATCGCCATCAAGCGAAACCAGCTGCTCATCGGCCGCGCCGAACAGTGCGACGTGCGGCCGCTCAGCGAGGAGGTGAGTCGTCGCCACTGTGCCGTGACGGTGGGGCCCGCGGAGGTCTGGATCGAGGACCTCGGCAGCCGCAACGGCACGTTCGTGAACGGCACCCAGATCGCGGAGCGAACGAAGCTCTCCAACGGCGACATGATCCGCGTCGGCTCGCTGGAACTGAAGGTGTCGTGCACTGTGGCGTCGCCCGCGGCCGGCGGCTCGGAGGACGACGTCTCCCGCTGGCTGATGGCTGATGCCGATCCGGCCGGAATGTCCGACACCACGCGATCGATCGCGTCCACCGGCGATTCCGTGGCTGATCTCGACACCAGCAACATCCACGACGCGGCCCGCGTCGCGACGCCCGAATCGACGCTCGACGGTTCGTTCGTGTCGGGCATCGGCGCGGCGAGTTCGGGCGAATCCCCGTCGACGGATGGTCGATCGGCGAGCACGCAGGCGATCGAGGCGATCAAGGCCGCCAACTCCAAGCCGGGCGGCCTGCCCTCGGGCATCAAGAAGCCCGGGGCCGATTCCTCCCGCGACGCCGCCGCGGAAGCGCTGAAGAAGTTCTTCGACAAACGCTGACTGCTCTCGACGGCTGACCCAAACGCCGGGCACCCTGAATCGGCGAGCCGGTCGGGAGGCTCGCGCAGGAGCCGGTGCACGTTGCCTGCCACCCACGAGCCTCCATGCTCCCAGGAGCACGCGTCGGCAACGTCCGCCGGTGACGAGCATGTCTCCCGATCGGCGACCCAGCACCCAGTGGCTGCATGCCGCCGAACCTTCCCCATCGCTCACGCGATTGGGCTTTAACGCCGGGCACCCTGAATCGGCGAGCCGGTCGGGAGGCACGCGCAGGAGCCGGTGCACGTTGCCTGCCACCCACGAGCCTCCATGCTCCCACGAGCACGCGTCGGCAACGTCCGCCGGTGACGAGCATGTCTCCCGATCGGCGACCCAGCACCCAGGATCCGGTCGTACCGGTCGTAGGGCCGGACAGGTTTGCCGAGACCGGATTTTTTCGCCGACCGGCACGTCCTCCGTCACCGGCAGCGGTCATGCTTCCGGCAGACCTTCGCACGCCCCCCGCGAAGGTGTCACCCCGGAGACAGCCGACATGTCGTCCACCACCCTGAAGTCGCCCCGCCAGCTCGACCGCCACGCCACCACGCAGCGGACCGCCGTCCGCAGCGCCCGGAGGCGGATGATCGACCCCACCACGTGCGAGCGCGAGTACGGCCCCGAGGAACTCGAGTTCATGCAGGCGCTCGACCGCTACAAGCGGGCCAGCGGGCGGATGTTCCCGACGTGCAGCGAGGTGCTCGAGGTGCTGCGGTCGCTGGGCTACCAGCGGGCCACGACGGCCTGAAACCGGGCGATCCTGGCGATCCGGGCCGACCTTGTTCGACGCGGTCGGCCCGACTACGGTCTCCGCCCCTCGCCGATCCGCTCCGGAGCGGCGTCGTGCGGAGCCTTCCCGTGCGGTTGACGTTGCCGATCACTCTCCCGTGCCGTGGCCCGCTGTCGGCCTGCCTCGTGGCCCTGGCCTGCTGCGGCTGCGGCGGCATGGCGAAGACCGACAACGCGGAGGGCGTGAAGCTCTACCAGCAGGGCAACTACCTCGGGGCGGTCAACTCGTTCCAGCAGGCGCTCGCCAAGCAGCCGGGCAATCCCGACTGCTTCTACAACCTCGGTGCCACCTACCACCAGCAGGCGAAGCTCTTCGCCCGCCCGGCTGACATGCAGACGGCGGAGCAGTATTACCACCTCTGCCTGGCGCGCAACCCCAACCACGAGGCCTGCCAGCGGGCGCTGGCCGTGCTGCTCGTCGAGGAGAATCGTCGCGACGAGGCCGTGGGGGGGCTCCAGGCGTGGGCCCGCAGCCAGCCCACGAACCCCGATCCCCATGTCGAGCTGGCGCGGCTGGCCCAGGAAAGCGGCGACGTGGGCGAGGCCGAGAAGCAGCTGGTCGACGCGCTGGCAGTCGACCCCGCCAACACGCGGGCGCTCGTCGCCCTCGGCAGCCTTCGCGAGACGTCGGGCGACACGATGCAGGCGCTCGCCACGTACAGCCGTGCGCTGGCGGTCGATCCCCAGCAGCCGGCCGTGGCCGCCAAGGTGGCGAACCTTCAGGCCACGGTCGCACGCACGGCCGCCCTCCCGCCGCCCGCCGTACCGACGACGGTGGTCGCCCCGCCACCGGTGCCGCCGGGGAACGCGGGCCGTTGACCCTCGGCGACGCGCTCCCTATTCTGCCCCGGATTCCACGAAATTCGGGTGCCGCCATGACGGATCGCGTCTTCAACTTCTCGCCGGGTCCGGCAGTGCTCCCCGTGGAGGTGCTGGAGCAGGCCCGCGACGAGCTCGTCTCGCTGCCCGGGGTCGGCATGTCGGTGCTGGAGATCAGCCACCGCAGCCCGACCTTCGACCGGATCCTGGAGGAGACGCTCGAGGGGCTGAAGCGCCTCCTGGGAGTGGGCGACTCGCACGAGATCGTCTTCCTGCAGGGGGGCGCGAGCCTGCAGTTCTCGATGGTGCCCATGAACCTGCTGCGCGGGCAGCCCGGGGCCGCCGACTACGTGATCACCGGCACCTGGGGAGCCACCGGTGCCAAGGAGGCCCGCCGCGAGGGCGCCGTGCATGTCGCGTGGGACGGCGCGGCCACTCACCACGACCGGCTGCCGACGGATCGCGAGATCGCGCCGTCGCCGAAACCGGCCTACGTTCATCTCACGAGCAACGAGACCATCCAGGGCGTGCAGTGGAAGCACGAGCCCGACCTCGGCCCCACGCCGCTGGTGTGCGACTGCTCGAGCGACTTCCTCTCGCGGCCGATCGACGTGTCGCGGTACGGGCTGATCTACGCCTGTGCCCAGAAAAATGCCGGCATCGCGGGCGTGACCGCCGTCATCATCCGCAAGGATCTGCTCGAGCGGTCGCGGGACGACCTGCCCACGATGCTCGACTACCGCACCTACGTGAAAAACGGGTCCCGGCCCAACACGCCCCCCACGTTCGCGATCTACATCCTCAACCTCGTCATCAAGTGGATCGAGGGCCGCATGGGTGGGCTGGCGGGCATGGCGCGACACAACGCCGCCAAGGCCAAGCTGCTCTACGACGTGCTCGATCGATCTGGCGGCTTCTACGCCGGCCACGCCCGGCCGGAATGCCGGTCCGACATGAACGTGACGTTCCGCCTGCCCGACGAGGCGACGGAGAAGGCCTTCCTGGCGGCTGCCACGAACCGCGGCCTGGTCGATCTCAAGGGACACCGCTCCGTGGGGGGCATCCGGGCCAGCATCTACAACGCGATGCCGGTGGCCGGCGTGGAATCGCTCCGCGACTTCATGCTCGATTTCCAGCGCGAACGACAGGACTGACCCCTCCCGGCCCGCTCCGAGGATTTTTCCCGCCATGCCCTCGATCATCGTGCTCGACACGCTCAGCCCCGATGGCCTCTCCCTGCTCGACGCGGCCCGCGAGCAGGGCATCCGTTACGAGGTGCAGACGGGGCTCTCGGGCGCGGCCCTGCGGGACGCGCTGGCGAATCACGACGGCGCCATCTGCCGCAGCGGCGTGAAGATCACCGCCGACTCCCTCGCGGGCAACCAGCGGCTCAAGGCGATCGTGCGGGCCGGCGTCGGCACCGACAACATCGACAAGGACGCCGCGACCCGCCAAGGCATCGTGGTGATGAATACGCCGGCCGGCAACACCGTGAGCACGGCGGAGCACGCCTTCGCGCTGCTGCTGGCCGTGTCGCGGAACATCGCCCCTGCCGACGCGAGCCTCCGCGGCCACAAGTGGGACCGCGGCAAGTTCATGGGCGTGCAGCTCGCCGGCAAGACGCTGGGGATCGTCGGCATGGGCCGGATCGGCCAGGCGGTGGCGGAGCGGGCCCGCGCGTTCGAGATGCGTGTGCTCGGCTTCGATCCTTTCCTCTCGCCCGACCGGGCCACCGAACTCGGCGTCGAACTGGTCGACTCCGTCCGGGAGATGCTGCCCCGCCTCGACTACCTGACCGTGCACACGCCGCTCACCGACGAGACGCGGCACCTGATCGGCATGAAGGAGCTCGATCTGCTCAAGCCGGGCGTGCGGCTCGTCAACTGCGCCCGGGGCGGCATCTACGACGAGGCCGCGCTGGTGGAGGGGCTGAAGCGGGGCGTGATCGGCGGCGTGGCCCTCGACGTGTTCGAGAAGGAGCCCTGCACCGACAGCCCGCTGTTCGGCATGCCCGGCGTGGTGGTCACTCCGCACCTCGGGGCCAGCACCGAGGAGGCCCAGTCGCAGGTCGCGGTCGAGGGCGTCGGCCTGCTCGTCGACTTCCTCACGACGGGCGCGGTGCGGCATGCCGTCAACTCGTCGGCCATCGATCCGGCGGCACTCGAGGGTGTCCGCGGCTTCCTGGATCTCGCGTGGCGGCTCGGCCTGCTCCTCGCCCAGTTCGACGCCGGCCAGCCGAGGTCGTGCTCGATCGCCTACCGGGGCGAGATCGCCGCCCGCAACACGCGGCTCGTCACGGCCGCCTTCGCCGCCGGCCTGCTCGAGGGCGCGATCGAGGACGTCAACATCGTCAACGCGGAGATGCTGCTGCGCGAGCGGGGCATCGACCTCTTGGAGCAGAGCCGCACCGATCCCGGCGCCTTCAGTTCGGTGGTGGCAGTCGATCTCGTCGCTGCCGACCAGGTGCACCGTGCCGCGGGCACGCTCTTCGGGCACTCGATGCCCCGGATGGTGCAGCTCGAGGGACATCGGCTCGAGGCCTACCTCGACGGCATCCTGCTGGTGTTCACGCATCAGGACGTGCCGGGCATCATCGGTCGCGTGGGCAACGCGTTCGGCCAGTCGGGGATCAACATCGCCCAGATGACGGTGGGCCGCTCGACGCCGGGTGGCGATGCGATCGGCGTGCTGAACCTCGACCAGGAGCCGTCGCCGGAAGCCGTCGCCGCCGTCGCCGCCTGCCCGGGCGTGCGATCGGCCCGTGTGGTCAAGTTGCCGCCGGCCGGACAACTGCCGTCGTGGCTGGCGGGTGCCTCGGCCTCCACCAGGTCCCCGGCCAAACGGAGCTGAGGCCGGGGGCGATCGCCGTGTTTCGCGGCCCGGGGCCATCCGGGAATAATGGGGGGCGCACCGGGTGAATCCCTGGATGCGGGGCAGGTCGCCCCGCGAGGGCACCTCGTCGGGCTTCCGGATCGGCCCCCGTTCATGCCCCCTTCCTCGGCGATCGGCGAGCAGTTCAACCGCTGGGCGGCAGAGCATGTCACGGTTCTCTACCGCGTGGCCTATCGGCTGCTCGGCGATCCGCACCACGCCGAAGACGTCCTCCAGGACACGTTTCGCTCCGCGTGGACCAGCCGGCATCTCTACGACGGCAACCGCAACGAGCGGGCGTGGCTCCTCGCGATCCTGCGTCGCCGCGTGGCCGACCACTGGCGGCATCGCGGGGGCCGCGAACTGGTCACGGCGTCCGACGCCCTGCCAACGCCCGCGATCGACGGCCGCGACCCCTTCCGCGACGAGTTCTCCGGCGCGATGCAGCGGGCGCTCGCCACGCTGCCGGAGGAGATCCGGGAGACGCTGCTCCTGGTGGTGGTCGGCGAACTTACCCACCAGGCGGCGGCCGACCTGCTCGGCATCCCGCTGGGAACCGTCCTCTCGCGGGTCAGCCGCGGCCGCAGCCGGCTGCGCGAGGCGCTGCTGCACGAGGGATGCCGCCCCGACGGCCATCACCTGAAAAACACCACGACTACGCGCGATGGCCATGCCTGATCACGATCCACCTCTCGACGCCGCCCTGCGGAACGTGCCTCCGCCGGCCGATGCCGCGCGGCTGGCGTCCGCCGAGACCGTCTTCTCGGACCATGCCCTCGACGCGATGCTCGCCGACATCGCGGCGCCGGCCGGACTCGTCGACCGCCTGCTGGCTGCCGTGGCGCGGCCTGACACGTCACACCGCGGCGGCGTGATCGACCTCGACCGGATCTCCAGGCCGCCACGATCCACGGAGCGGAGGCGTTCGCGGATCCGCCGTTGGGGCATGGTCCTGACCCGCGACGGCTTCGCGGTGGCCATGGCGCTCTCGGCGGCGTGGGGGCTCTTCGCCGTCGGACACGCGCTCTCGCGGCGCCTGGCCTCGCCGGCCGACCACGACCGGGCCGTGGTGGCAACGTCGCGGCCCGCGAGGGAGCCGGAGCGATCCGTCACCGTCACGGCCCCGGAAGGCCCGGCGGCCACCGATGTGGCCAGCGTTCCGGAACCGCTGGATCCTCCCTCCGACCCTCCTCACGTCGCCCCGACGCGTTCATCGCCGACCTCCGCGTCTCCCGACGTGCACGCCGTTGCCGAGGCTTCTCGCACGGCGGCGCCGAGCGTGCGGGGCGCACCCGTCGGGGCGGCGGTGACTGCTCCATCCGCCACGGCGGGCATCTCGGCGAGCCGTCTCGGCGAGCCGCCGCGTGAGGCCTGGCGGGCCGTGCCGCGGGTGCGCGGCTTCGATCTCGCGTTCGAGATGGCGCACGGCGAACCGCCCTTCGCCGATCCGTCGATCGCGGGGCTGTCCTCCGACACTCCGCCCCTTTCGCTGGGCACCACCTCGTTCGACAGGCTCGCCGCCAGCGTTGCGTCCTGGAAGTCGCCCGTCCGCGGATTCCGCATGGAAGACGTGATCGCGGCCATTCCCCCGCCGGTCGCCCCCACGGCCATCTCGGCGGGAGACGCGATCGACCTGCGGGTGCTCGGCGTGCGCTCGCTTCGCCGGGTGGCGGGCAGAACGAGCCTGCTCGTCGAGATCGCGGCCACCACGGGCGAACTCGCCCTCCGCCGCGGCGAGCGCGAGCCCCTCGACGTCACGCTCGTCATCGACCGGTCGGCCGGCTGCGACCCCACGGTCTGGCCCTGGCTGTGCTCATCGGTGGTCGCGGTCGCACGCGCCATGAGCCCCGATGACAGGCTTTCCATCGTGGTGGCGGGGCCGGTGCCCCGGCTCGCCATCCGCCGTGGCGATGCGGCGGCGGTCGCCGGCGCCGCGGCCGACCTCGTCCGCCTGCCGCCGACCGACGTGGCCGATCTGGATGCCGCCGTGCGGCTGGCGCCCCCGAACGGGCCGCTCGTCGTGATGGCCCACCGCGACACGGCGGAGCGGGCCCGCGACGAGGCCCGCGCGGCACTCGCCACCTGGCACGAAACGCAGGCCGCCACCGGCGGCGAATCGCTCGCAGCCGACCGCGATCCGGCCCGGCCGCAGATCGCGTTCGTGCTCGTCGACGCAGCCGCGAACCTCGGGCAGCCGGCCGGTGAGCCGTGGTTCGGCAGCACCGCCGCCGAGCCCGCCGCGATCCGTCGCGAGGCGCTCCGCCGGGTGTTCGCGGCCGACCGGCTCGTGGCCCGGCAGTGCCGGCTGACGGTCTCCTTCGACCCGGCGTCGGTGGCCTCGTGGCGGCTCGTCGGCCACCGGCAGTCGGTCGTCGAATCGCTGTCGACCGCGGAAACGTCACCGCTCGACCTGCATGCCGGAGAGACGATTCGCTCGGTCTACGAGGTGGTGCCCCGCGGGCCGGCGGCTCCGGCGGTGGAGGCGGTGCTCCACTGGCGGGCCGCCGCCAACGACCGCGCGCGGCGGACGCGGGCGGTGCTCGATGCGGATGCGGGCGACATCACGGCCTCGCTTCCTTCGCCGCACGGCTGCGAACTGGTGCTGGCGGTGGCCGTGGCCGAGGCGGCCGGCGGTTCGGTTCATGCCGAGCCGGCGGCGACCACGGCGGCGGCCGACCTGGCCCGCCGCTGGCGCGACCGGGGCGACGTCAGCGGCTTCGGAGCCGTGCTTGCCACCTGCCTCGAGCGGCACGCGGGGGGCCGGCGTCCACCGCGATAGCGCCGTCGTCCGGGTCGCCCACGGCCGCCGTGTTTGACGGACCGCAGGCCGGCTCCCACAATGCACGTCTGCCCGCATCACGCCCGCACCCCTCCGCCTTCCGCACCATGCGCACCGCCTTTCTCGCGTCGAGCGCCCTCGTGCTCTCGCTGGCAGCCAGTTTCGCACCTGCCGCCGAGCCCGCGTCCGAGCCCGCGTCCGAGTCCGCGTCCGAGGCGTCGACACGCTCGTTGATCGAGGGCCTCGAAGAGCGGCAGATGCCCGACGTGATGCTCTGGGTGGTCGAGCGGGCCGAAAAGAACCCGGCCACGTCGCAGACCCTGAAGGCGGAACTGCCCTTCCTCAAGGCGACGGCCCTCGTGGCGGCGAGCCGCACCGAATCCGACTCCGCGAAACGCGCCGCCATGCTCGACGAGGCGGAAAAGGCGATCGATGCCTTCCTGGCGACCAAGCCGGCCGGCAGCCTCGCCATCGCCGCCTATTCGCAGAAGGCCAACCTGCTCGTCGAACGCGGCCGCGGCAAGGTCGAACTGGCCAAGCGACCCGGCCAGGATCCGGAGAAACTCGGCCCGGAGGCGGTGGCCTTCTTCGACAGCGCCCTCGAGACGCTCAAGAGCACGCTCCCGGCCGACCACCAGGGTGAGATCACCGACGTCACCAATGCCGAGGATGCCGTCCGCAGGGAACTTCGCCGCGTCGATGCCGAGATCGCGAAGGTGAAGGAGGAAGCGAAGGCCGCGGCGAAGGACGAGGCTCCGAAGCTCTCCCCGGCGCAGAAGGTCGTCATGGAGAAACTCGAAGCCGAACAGGAGGCGTTGCGGGCCAAACTGCTTTCTGCGCGGCTGATGACGGCGGGCGTCTACTTCGAGAAGTCGAGGGCCTACGCGGCCGGCTCGAAGGAGGCGAACGCCGCCCTGGTCGAGTCGACGAATCTCTTCGAGGCTCTCGCCGAGAAGTACGCGAGCAAGGGTGCCGGCATGTTCGCCCGCTATTACTGCGGCCGCAACGAGGTGCTGCTCGGCAAGCACGAGGCGGCGGTCGAGACCCTCACGCCGGTCGTCCTCATCGACGGCCGCTCGCCGCTCGCCATCGGGCTCAAGGCCAAGGGGGTCAACACCACGCTCGAGGCGTTGCTCGCCCTCGCCGCCGCCGAGAAAGACGCCGCCAAGCTGAGCGACCTCTATGCGAAACTCGACGACGACATCCGCAAGTTCGCCCTCACGCCGGCCGAGAAACTGCCCGGCCGCAGGCTCGATGCCGAGTGGCTCGCGCTGAAATACCGTGCGGCCACGTTGCTGGAGCGGAAGGCGGCGTCGCTCGACGCCAAGGAGAAAACCCTGAGGACGACCCTGCTCCGCGATGCCAAGAAGCTCGCGACGGAGGTGACGGCGGCCAACAAGGACTTCGCCAAGGAGGCCCGCGAGTTGGCGGCCAAGCTCGGCAAGGACCTGCCGGCAGGATCCGAGGAGAAGGATTTCGCCACGCTCTGCGCCGATGCGAAGCTCGCGTTCACCGCCATGCAGGAGAAGCAGGCCAGGGCCAAGCAACTGGTGGCCGAAGGCAAGGCGAGCGAGGCGGCGGAGGTGGTCGAGCAGTCGGCGCCCGATCGCGACACCGCGATCAAACTCTTCCAGGAAGCCCTCGCCCTTCCCACCAACGGGGAGACCGACGAGGCCGCGCTCAACTCGGCCCGTTCCCTGCTCACGTTCCTGTTCTACGACGCGAAGCGGTTCGCCGAGGCGGGCGACCTTGGCAGGCTCCTCACGGAGAAGTACCCCAACGCCCCCGGCAGCCGGCAGGCGGCCAAGGTGGCCCTGGCGAGCCTGCAGAGCCTCGCCCAGCAGCGGGATGCGGCCGTTGCCAAGCCCGCGAGGGAAAAGCTGCTCGACTTCGCCGCGCTCATGGCCAAAACATGGCCGGCCGAGGCGGAGGCGGGCGACGCGCTCACGGTGATGCTCAACGCGGGCATCGAGGCCCGCAGCGGCGAGCAGATCGTCGCCCTGATCGAGAAGGTGCCGGCTGAATCGCCGCGGCGGGCGGATCTGCTGATGCGGGCAGGCACGGCCCTCCGCCGCGAGGTCCAGGACGCTCGGAAGCCGGACGCAACCACGAAGACCCCGGCGGAGACCATCGCCCGCTGGGATGCCCTGGCGAAATCGTCGCTCGACGAGGGCCTGAACGCCATGGATGCGGCCGCCGCATTGCCGCCGGGTTCCGCGGCGAAGGTCGCGGTGTCGGCTGCCCTGACCCGCGCCCAGATGGCCCTCGCCGACGACGAGCTCGACACGGCCGACAAGCTGCTCACGAACAAGGTCTACGGCCCGTGGATCGTCGCGACCACGAGCGAGGATCCGGCGCTCGCGCAAGGCTCGCTGGCGGAGAGCTCGCTCACCGTCGCCCTGCAGTACTTCATCGAGGCCCAGAAGTTCGACGACGCCCAGGAGGCGATGGCCGCCCTCGAGAAGGCCGCCGGCCAGGGCGAGGCGGCGTCGGCCAAACTGACCGCGATGTACCTCTCGATGGGCCGCAACCTCCAGGAGCGTCTCGAGCAGCTCGGCTCCGGCGACAAGGCCGGCTCCCCCGAGATCCGCGAGCAGGCGAGCCGGATTCTCGGTGGTTTCGAGAAGTTTCTCGAGAGCATCGCCAATCGCGACAAGAAGACCTCCTCGCAGATCTGGGTCGCCACCACGTATCTCATGCTCGGCTCCGGCAAGGGCACGGGGGCCATCGTGGCCAAGTCGAAGGCGGAGCAGTACCTCGATCGCGCGGCCGACACCTACGCGGGGCTTCTCGAGCGGAAGGACGAGGCGGGCGTTCCCGATGCCGAGCGGCAGGATCTGGAGCGATTCGAGCCCTCGATTCGCCGCAAGTTGGTGAGCCTGTTCAAGGAACGCGGCAAGTGGGACGAGGCGCAGGAGCAGATGAACTGGCTCCTGGCCGATGCCAAGCGGCAAAACTCGCTCGACATCCAGATCGAGGCGGCCGAGCTCCTGCAGGCGGCGGGCATCGCCGCGAAGGACGCCAAGGATGACACCAAGGCCGACGGCCTGCTTCGCGAGGCGGCGGCGGGCCGCAAGACACCGCCGACCGTGATCTGGGGCTGGGGTGGCATCGCCAACAAGCTTTCGCGGCAGGCATTCGCGTCCACCGACGACAAGGCGCTCAAGGCCCGGGAGCAGTTCTTCGACGCCCGCCTTCGCGTGGCCGAAAGTTTCCTCTTGCGGGCGGAGCTGCCCGGCGTCGCGGCGGATCGCGACAAGCGGCTGGAAACCGCCAAGAACGCGGTCGTGATGACCCGCAAGCTCTACCCCGATCTGGGTGGCGATGCCTCCCAGCAGCGGTTCGAGAAGATCCTCAAGCAGATCCAGAAGGCGCAGGGAGCCGCCAACCCGGGCGGCTTCAAGCAGCTCGACGAGGAGGCGGCGGCCGCCTCCCCGCCGGCCGCCGCGGCCGGCTGACCCTGCGCTCGGCCCAACCAGACGAGATCGATCCAATGCCCCTCCGCCCGCCACCGTTCCGCGTGATTTCCAGCCTGCTGGCCGCATGTGCCTGTGCCTGGCTGCTGTGCGGCGATCAGGCCGTGGCCCAGACGGCCGATCGTGTGAGGCTGCGGCCGGGCTCCACGATCGCGAACGATCACGGCGGGCTGCTCCAGGGCACCGTCGTCGACGTGTCCCCGATGGGCATCACGCTCGAGGCGCGTGGCAAGGAACTCAAGGTGGCCGTCGAGGACATCGCCGACGTGGCCTTCGGCGCGGAGCCGGCGCAGCTGCGCGACGCCCGCGAGCAGCTGCGTCGCAGCAACGGCCCCGGCGCGCTCGAGCAGCTTGCCAAGGTTCCGCCTGCCGACTGGGACGGAGCCGACCCCAGGGTGGCCGCCGAGAGGGCCTTCGTGGAGGCCGGGGCCGCGGGCCGGATCGCCCTGGCCTCGGGCAAAGACCTCGCCGCCGCTCAGAAGCGCCTGGCGGAGTTCGTGAAGGCCAACTCCCGCAGCCACCATGTATTCGCGATGCAGGAGTTGCTCGGCGACGTGCTCATGGCGATGAACCAGGTCGACGAGGCCGTCGCGGCCTACGGAGCCGTGGGCAAGGGAACCCCCGCGATGCAGGTGCGGGCCGGCGTGCTCCGTGGCAACGCCTACCTGCGAAAAAACAAGACTGCCGAGGCGGCGAAGGAGTTCGAGGCAGCCGTGCAGGTGTCCGTGCCGGCGGAGAGCGTTGCCGCCGCCGCGGAGAAGCAGGATGCCGAACTCGGGCTCGCCCGCTGCCGGATGCAGCAGGGCAAGGCGGCGGAGGCGGCCGACGTCGTGCGGAAGATCCTCGACAAGGCCAACCCCGACGATGCCGCGGGCCTCGGCCGGCTCTTCAACGTGCTCGGCGAGGCCCAGCGGGCCGCCGGCGACCGGGATCGAGACGCGATCATCGCGTTTCTCACGGTCGATCTCGTCTACAACCGCGTGCCCGAGGATCACGCCCGGGCTCTTTTCAACCTCGTGGAACTCTGGGAGAAGAACAATTTCCCCGAGCGTTCCCGGGAAAGCCGCCAGACGCTGGAAACGACGTACCCCGACAGCCCGTGGACGAAGAAACTCGCGGCGAAGTCGTGATCGCCAGCCCGTGACGGGCCGCCCTTCCGGCCTGCACCACCGCGCGGGTACGCTGTCATAGACTCCAGGACGGAATGCAACCCTTCAGTTTTTCGAGGAGATGATCATGCTCGTGGGCTCGTGCGACGCTGGCCGGACCGGCCTTGGCTCGTGGCTGTCCGGCCTGCTGCCGGCGCGGATCGGCCGCCTTCTGCTCGTGGCCTGCCTGATCGGCTCGTGGGGCATCGCCTCCACGGTCGTCGCCCCCTCCATCGCCGTCGCCCAGGAAGAGGGCGAAGAAGTGGCCGACGAGGGTGAGCCCGAGGGCAAGAGTTACCTCACGTTTCTTTTCGAGGCACTCGGCATCAAGTACGTGATCATCTTCCTGCTGCTCTCGTTCGGACTCGTGGCACTGCTCGTGATGTGCTTCATGCAGTTCCGCAAGTCGGTGCTCATCCCCGAGACCCTGAGCCAACAGTTCGAGCAGCACCTGGAGAACAAGGAGTTCCAGCAGGCCTACGAACTCGCCAAGACCGACGAATCCTACCTGGGCAAGGTGCTCTCGGCCGGCATGGGCAAACTGCAGTCCGGCTACCCCGCTGCCGTCGAGTCGATGCAGGCCGCGGAGAACGAGGAGGCCATGAACCTCGAGCACAAGATCAGTTACGTGTCGCTCGTGGGCGCGTTGGCGCCGATGTTCGGCCTGCTCGGCACGGTCGACGGGATGGTGGCGGCGTTCATGCTCATCGCCCAGCGTGATACCGCCCCCAAGCCCTCGGAACTCGCCGTCGGTATTTCGCAGGCGCTCGTCACGACGCTGATCGGCCTCTGGCTGGCGATCCCCGCCATCGCCTGCTACGGCCTGTTCAAGAACTGGCTGCAGCGGTTCAACATGGAGGTCGACGACGAGGCGATGCGGCTGATGAGTCGCTTTCAGAACATGGGTAAGAAGTGATCCCGTCTCGTCGTCGGTGAGCGGAGCAACAGCCCATGGCGCGCAAGCAGAGCGATGGCCCAGGAAAAACCGACATCGACATGACGCCGATGATCGACATGACGTTCCAGCTGATCACGTTCTTCGTGTTCACGCTGAACTTCTCCACGGCCGTGCAGGATGACCGCGTGCAGCTTCCGATGAGCCAGTTGGCGAAACCGGCTGAAGGCCCTTCGGTCGAGCCGATCACGCTCCAGTTGATGAACGACGGCAGGGTGATCTACGCCGGTGAGCCGGTCGAGATGCAGGACATCGGCGGTTACCTCGAGAACGAAAAGCGGGTGATGATCTCGGCCAGCAAGGAGCCGAGTTCGGCGACCGTGATCGTGCGGGCCGACGGCCGATCTCGGACCGGCGACGTGCAGGAACTGATCAAGGTCTGCCAGGAAAAGGGCTTCGAAAAGTTCGTCCTGCGGGCCCAGTACGACGAAAGCAAGTGACCGGAGCCTGACGTGGCCGCCAAGCGGGAATCCCTTTCCGACAAGATCGCCATCGACATGACGCCGATGATCGACGTCGTGTTCCAGCTGATCACGTTCTTCATGCTGACGTTGAAGACCGTCGTCACCGAGGGCGATTTCGACATCCGCATGCCGCTCGGCGCGAGTGCCGGCGTCGCCTCGGAGGATCTGCTGCCGCCGGTGCGGGTGAAGATGACCGCCGACCCGTCTGGCGAGCGGACGAGCCTGACGATGAACGGCCAGGCCGTGGCCGACTTCGAAGACCTCCGCCGCCGGGTTGTGGACCTGGTGGGCACCGGCCCCGGCTCCAACGCCGACAAGACCGAAGTGGAACTCGACTGCGATCCGGCCCTCAAGTACGACAACGTGATCCGGGCCGTCACGTCGGTGTCGGGCATGGTGCAGCCCGACGGCACCGTCGTGGAACTGATCAAGAAGATCAAGTTTGCCCCGCCGAAGAAGCGCTGACCCGCATTCGACGTTCGTCGATCGCTCCCCTGAAAGCCCAATCGCGTAAGCGATGGGGACAACGCCCGATCTTTCGCAGCCGGAGCGCTCACGCGGTGAGGCTTCCCCGCATGAAGCCCCAACCGTATCAGCGGCGCGGGTGAAACTTCTCGTGGATCGCCCGCAGGCGGCCCGAATCGACGTGGGTGTAGCGCTGCGTGGTGGCGATGCTGGCATGGCCGAGCATCTCCTGCACGTGGCGGAGGTCGACGCCGCCGGCGACGAGGTGCGTCGCGAAGCTGTGCCGCAGGGTGTGCGGGCCGATGTCGGCCGGAATGCCCGCCTGGTCGGCATGATGCCGCACGATCTCCCAGATCCGCATCCGGGAGAGGCGGTTGCCGCGGGCCGAGAGGATCGCCCATAACGGGCTGCCTCCGGTCCGGGCCGCGAACGCCTCGCGGGGCCCGTCGAACCACACCCGTACGGCCTCGACGGCCCGGCGGCCCAGCGGCACCACCCGCTCCTTGCTCCCCTTGCCCCGGCAGGTGCAGAAGGCCTCGCCGAGATGCACGTCGGAGAGCCGCAGGGTCGACACCTCGGAGGCCCGGCAGCCCGTGGCGTAGAGCAGCTCGAGCAGGGCCTTGTCGCGACGGTCCCGCGGGGAGTGGCCGGCAGGGCTCTCGAGCAGCCGATCGACCTGTGCCGGTGAGAGCGTGCCGGGGATGGTGTCGTCCCGCTTCGCCGGCATGAGCAGTTCGGCAGGGCTCTCGGCGACCACCCCCTCGAGCTGGAGAAACGCGTAGAACGTCTTCAGCGTGGCGGCCTGGCGGGCGATGCTCGCCCGGGCCAGGCCCTTCGTCGCCAGGGCGGCGAGGTAATCGCCGAGATCGCCGACACCGAGCGTTACCGGCGACCGCCCCGCCAGCCAGCCGGTAAAGTCGCGGAGGTCGCGGCGGTAGGCGACCTGGGTGTTGTCGGCCAGGCCCCGCTCATGCCGCACGTAGTCGAGGAACCGGTCGACGAGCGTCGCCGCCGCCGCCCCCTTCTCGGCGGCGACGACACCGTCGAGCAGGATCTTCCTCGTCCGCCGTGGCTTCGGGGATTCGCCCATGGTGTTCACCCCGAGAGCCTCGGGGAACTTCTCCGACGGGATGACCACGCCGTGGCAGGCAGCCGGGGGAAGTCGAGGCGAGCAGGCATATCCTTGCCTTCCGAAGCCGAGGCTTTCACCGGCTGCCGGCGGGGCCGATCGGGTCCGACGCCGTGAGGCGCGGGGCCGGACCGCGATCACGCGTCGTAGCCGAGGTTGGGGGCGAGCCAGCGCTCGACCTCCGACACCGGCATGCCCTTGCGGGCCGCGTAGGCCTCCACCTGGTCGCGGGTGATCCGGTCCACCGCGAAATATCGGCTTTCCGGATGGGCGAAGTAGAGCCCGCTCACGCTCGCCGCCGGCATCATCGCGCAACTCTCCGTAAGCGTCATCCCCGCCGCCCGCTCGGCGTCCAAGAGGGCGAAGAGGGCACGTTTCTCGGTGTGGTCGGGGCAGGCCGGGTAGCCCGGGGCAGGCCGGATTCCACGATACCGCTCCTCGATCAGGTCCTCGGCCGAAAGGTTCTCCGCCTGGCCGTAGCCCCACTCCCGCCGCACCTTGGCATGAAGCCATTCGGCGAAGGCCTCGGCCAGCCGGTCGGCCAGGGCCTTGGCCATGATCGAGGAGTAGTCGTCGTGCTGGGCGTCGTATCGCCGACAGATCGCGTCGCAGCCGTGGCCGGCGGTCACGGCGAAGGCCCCGAGGTAATCCTTCCGACCGCTCCCGGCGGGGGCCACGAAGTCGGCCAGGGCGTGAAACACGTCCTGCCCCTTCCGCTCCCACTGCTGGCGGAGCGTGTGCACCCGGCCCAGTTCGGCGGTGCGGCTCTCGTCCGCGAACAGCACGATGTCGTCGCCCTCCGAGTTGGCGGCGAAGAAGCCGTACACGCCCCTGGCCTCGAGAGCACCCTCCCGCGACACGTCGTCGAGCATCGCCAGGGCGTCGCGATGGAGCTTCTTGGCCTCCTCGCCCACGACCGGATCGGCGAAGATCGCGGGATACTTGCCCTTGAGTTCCCACGACATGAAGAACGGCGACCAGTCGATGAACGGAATCAGCTCCGCGAGCGGCACCCGCTCGAGCACCCGCGTGCCGAGAAACTCCGGGGTGGCGATCTCGGCCGAGGCCCAGTCGACGGTCCAGCGCTTCTCGCAGGCCTGGGCGTAGGGCACGAGCCTCGTCGTCTGCCGGGCCTTGAAGTTTTCCACGTCGCGGGCCTGGGCGGCGCGGTTGGCCCGGGAAAACTCCTCCCTGAGCGCGGGGCTCAAGAGCTTCTCGACGACGCCCGCGGCCCGCGAGGCGTCGCTCACGTGGATCACGTCGCGGGAATACTTGGGGGCGATCTTCACCGCCGTGTGCCGCGCGGAGGTCGTGGCGCCGCCGATCAGGATCGGCATCGAGAGCTTCGCATGCTCGAACTCCTGGGCCACCTGCACCATCTCCTCGAGGCTGGGCGTGATCAGCCCCGAGAGCCCCACCACGTCGGCCTCGTGGCGGATCGCCTCCTCGATGATCTTGTTGCAGGGCACCATCACGCCGAGGTCGATCACCTCGTAGCCGTTGCAGCCGAGCACCACGCCCACGATGTTCTTGCCGATGTCGTGCACGTCCCCCTTCACGGTGGCCATGAGCACCTTGCCCCGCGACTGGTTCGCGGTGCCCGCGGCGGCCTTCTCGGCCTCCATGAACGGCAGCAGGTAGGCGACAGCCCGCTTCATGACGCGGGCGCTCTTCACGACCTGCGGCAGGAACATCTTGCCCTCGCCGAACAGATCACCCACCGTCTGCATGCCCTGCATCAGCGGCCCCTCGATGATCTGCAGGCTGGTGGCATAGAGCTGCCGGGCCTCCTCGACGTCCTGTTCGACGTGGTCGGCGACGCCCTTGATCAGCGCGTGGGCCAGCCGGTCCTCGACGCTGCGGTTTCGCCAGGTGTCGGCGGCCGCCACCTCGGCCGGATCGCGAGCCTTGAAGGTCTCGGCGAAGGCCACCAGCCGCTCGGTGGCGTCGGGCCGGCGATCGAAGAGCACGTCCTCGATGCGGGTTCTCAGCTCGGGCTCGATCTCCTCGTACACCGCCAGCTGCCCGGCGTTGACGATGCCCATCTCCATCCCGGCCTGGATCGCGTGGTAGAGGAAGCAGGCGTGCATCGCCTCCCGCACCGGCTCGTTGCCGCGGAACGAGAACGAAATATTGGACACGCCACCCGACACCTTGACCGCCGGCATCGCCTCCTTGATCAGCCGCGTGGCCTCGATGAAGTTCCTGGCGTAGGCGTTGTGCTCCTCGATGCCGGTGGCCACCGTGAGGATGTTGGGGTCGAAGATGATGTCTTCGGGAACGAAGCCGGCCTCCTCCGTGAGCAGGCGGTAGGCCCGCTTGCAGATCGCCACCCGGCGTTCGACGTCGGTCGCCTGCCCCTGCTCGTCGAAGGCCATGACCACCACCGCCGCCCCGTGGCGGCGGATCGTGCGGGCCTGCCGCAGGAACGGCTCCTCCCCTTCCTTGAGGCTGATCGAGTTGACGATCCCCTTGCCCTGGATGCACTTGAGCCCCGCCTCGAGCACCTCGAACCGCGAGGAGTCGATCATGATCGGAACCTTCGCCACCTCCGGCTCGCTGGAAAGCAGCGTGAGGAACTTCGTCATCACCTGCACGCCGTCGAGCATCCCCTCGTCGACGTTGATGTCGATGATGTTGGCGCCGTTCTCGACCTGCTGACGGGCGACGTTGAGCGCCTCCTCGTACCGCTCCTCCTTGACCAGCCGCGCGAAGGCCCGCGACCCGGTCACGTTCGTCCGCTCGCCGACGATCGTGAAGCTCGTCTCGGGGCGGATCTCGTACATCTCGAGGCCCGAATACCGCGAGCGGCGCGGCGGCGGGGAGGGCCTCCGCGGCGGATACTTCCGCATCACCTCGGCGATGGCCTTGATGTGGGCCGGCGTGGTGCCGCAGCAGCCGCCCACGACGTTGAGCCAGCCATTCTGGGCGAACTCCTCGAGCACGCTCGCCATCATCTCGGGGGTCTCGTCGAAGCCGCCGAGGGCGTTGGGCAGGCCCGCGTTGGGATAGACGCTCACCGGAATCGGGGCGATCGCCGCCAGGTCGGCCACGTGGGTCCGGAGCTTCTCGGGGCCGAGGGCGCAGTTGATGCCCACGCTCAGGAGATCGAAGTGCTCGAGGCTCGCCCAGCAGGCCTCGACCGTCTGGGCGGAGAGCGTGCGGCCCCCGTCGAAGATCGTGAACGAGGCCATCACGGGGATCCGCGCGCCCGTGTCGGCGAACACCTGCTCGATCGCGAACAGGCAGCTCTTGAGCACGAGCGTGTCGAAGGCCGTCTCGGCGAGGAGCACGTCGACGCCCCCCTCGACGAGCGCCTCGATCTGCTCCCGATAGGCCGCCACCATCTCGTCAAAGGTCACGTCACGGTGGCCGGGATCGGCGACGTTGCCGGCGATCGAGAGCTGCTTGTTGGTCGGGCCGATCGAACCGGCCACGAACCGCGGCCGGGAGGGATCGCTCGCCTCGGCGGCCGCGGCAGCCTCGCGGGCCAGCCTGGCCGCGGCCAGGTTCAGCTCCCGGGTGTGCTTCTGGAGGCCGAAATCGGCGAGCGCCACGTGCGTGGTGCCGAAGGTGCAGGTCTCGACGATGTCGCTGCCGGCGGCGAAGTAGGCGGCGTGGATCGCGCGAATGGCGTCGGGCTGGGTGAGCGGCAGGACATCGATGCAGTTTTTCAGGTCGCGGTGGTGGCCGGCGAACCGCTCTCCCCGAAACCCGGCCTCGTCGAGGGCCAACTGGTGGACCATCGTCCCCATGGCGCCATCGAGGATCATGATCCGTTCGTCGAGGATCGAGCGGAGCAGGTCGGAACGGCTGGAACTGCTCGGCGACGGGCTGGTGGAGGGCATCGACGATCCGGGGGTGGAAACGCGGGAGGACTGCGGAAAACGTGACGCGGAGTCACGTGCCGTGATCATAGGCGACGTGGCGAGAGGGGCATACTATGACGCCTTTACCGCGCAGGGGACGAGGCGAGTGGGCTCTGCTGGAAAGCGGGCCGACGCCCGAGGCCGCCGTTCAAGGCTGCCGCCTCCGGCCGACGATCCTCTCGCCGGAGACCATCACCCGGGTTCTGGCATGAAGGTTCTGGCCTGCATACCCCTGCTCGACTCGCCAGTGGCGCCTCCCGAGGCGGCCGCCCCCACCCCGGCGAGCACGATGGGTGCCGACACTCCACGGCCCTGCGTCCGCCGGCGGACGCAGGCCGGTCGATTTCCCCTGGCATCGGTGGCCATCCTCGCCGTGCTGGCGACCCTCGCCTGGTCGCTGGCGACCTGGAACGATGCCCGCCGTCTCCACCGCCACCGGCTTGCCAGGATGCAGCAGACCACGACCGGCACGGTGGCACGATGACACTCGACTTCCTGGACCGCGCGTTCCTCTCGCGGTGGGATGCCGTGCCGGCAGCCCCCGCGGCCGCCACCGCCATGCCGATGCCGGCATCCGCTGATCCTCGCCTGCCGGCGACGGCATTCGAGGCCGCCTGCCCCGCCCCGGAGGAGCCGGCCGAGCACGACGACCGCATCGACCGGCTCCTCGACTCCGCCGGCCTGCAGTGGGGCCAGGTGGCGGATGAGATCGAGGCGGCGCGGCGGCGCGGCCGGCGCGTGATCGCCTTCACGTCGAGCGACCCCGGGGCCGGCTGCACGACGCTTGTCGCCGGACTCGTGCGGCTGCTCCGCGGACGCGGACGCGACGTCGTGGGCCGGGCCACTACAACCGATCCGACCGACGGCCCGAGTCACGACAAGCGGATCGTCCTCGTCGACGCCGGCATCTGGTTTCCACCCGGGCGGATCCACCGGCAGCGGCTGCTCCTGGCGAGCACGGGCTGCGACGCCGCGATCTTCGTTCGCAAGGCGGGCCGCCCTGCCCCGTCGTCCTGGGGCGTGGCCCTCGAGGCGATCGGCGTGGAGCCGCTCGGCGAGGTGATCTCGTGCGTCCCCGGCGATGCGGCCGTGACAGCCGAAGGAGGACTCCGATGAGCCGTCATGCGTGTGCCCGGCTGACCCCATCGCAGGAGGCAGCCCTCGCCACGATCGCCTGCGGCGCGGTGCGGAACGGCTCGATCACGCTGCTCTGTGGTCCGCGGGGCGTGGGCAAGTCGACCGTGCTCGCCCACCTCGTCGCCTCGCCGCGGCTCGCGCCGCGGTCGATCCGCTGCCTCGACGCGGCCTCGTGGGCGGCCTCGCTCACCGCCGACCGTGGCGACCTGCCCGACATCGTGGTCGTCGACGACGCCCACCTCGGCGACGGCGATCTGCTCGCCCGCCTCGCAGCGGCCTGCCGGAATCGGCCGGCCGGCGCCGCCCTCGTGCTCGCCGGGGAGGGCCGGCTCTTCACGCTCGTATCACGCGATCCGCGGCTCGAGCAGGCGGTGCACCTTCGCGCCAGCCTGCGGCCATGCGCCCTCGACGAGGCCCGGCCGCTGCTTGCCTCGGCACTCGGTGCCGTGGCCGCGGGGCCTGCGTTCGACGCCGCGCTGCATACGATCCACGAGATCGCCGGCGGCATTCCGGCGGCGATGCTGCGGCTCGCCGACCTCGCCGCGGTGGTCGCCGCATCCCGGCCCGACGGATCGCTCACGCCCGCCGACGTCGAGACGATCCACCACCGCCTCTCGCCACTCGCGGCGTGACCGAGCGGTGACCGCGCTGCTCCAAGCCGTAGGCCGTGAGGCCTCGGGCCGGTCCGGGTGGCGTTGCCATCGGTGTGGTGCTGATTTCACCACCGGCCCCACGCCTTACGGCGTTGGGCTATGACAAAGCCCCGCCGCCGCAGGCTGACAGCCAGCCGCCGCGAGGGGCTGCCCGTGCCCAGTGGCCGGACGTTCGCTGCGCCCATCGTGGGCTTCGCTCACTCGATGCCGGCTGCGCTTCGACATCCTGTCTCCGCTGGCCGCCAACGCCGGCCACGGGGCACGGGCAGCCCCTCGCGGCGGCTGGCTGTCAGCCTGCGGCGGCGCGGGCGAGCATCGCCGGCACGGAGTCGGCGTTGGGCGGACCGCAGCGACGCGCCGGGGAGAACGGCGCCGGATCGATCGCGGGCACCCGCCCCTCCACGAGATCGGCGATCATCACGGCCGTGCCGGTCGACTGGTGGAGGCCCGCGCGAAAATGGCCGGCGGCGACGAAGGCGTTCGCGGCGGCTGGAACCGCGCCGATGAACGGCAGGCCGTCGGGCGTGCCCGGTCGCAGGCCCGCCCACGCGCGTTCCGGCGCAACGTCGGCCGCACGACCGAGCAGCTCGATCGCCACGTTTCGCAGCCGGGCAATCGCCTCCTCGGTGGGCACCGGCTCGAAGCCGATGTCCTCGAGGGTGGAGCCCACGAGCAGGTGCCCGTCGTCACGGGGCACGAGGTAGTCGAGGCCCCGGTTGACGATCCTTCCGAGCGGCGGCCCCGACGGCCGCAGCAGCACGATCTGCCCGCGGATGGGCCGCGTGTCGAGCGCGAGGCCCAGCCCGTGGGCCAGCGGGCCCGACCAGGCGCCCGCCGCCACGATGTACGCGTCGGCTCCGACACGTTCCGGCGAGCCGGTCACCACCGCTGCCAGGCACCGCACGCGGCCGCCTTCCACGTCGAGCCCGGTCACCTCGGTGCCGCGGTCGATCCGCACGCCCCGCGCCAGGCAGGAGTGTTCGAGGGCCCGGAGGTGACGGGGGGAGCGAAACTGCTGCTCGTCGGCCAGCAGCAGGCCCCCGAGCACCTCGCCCCGCTCGACCGCGTCGGCGAGCGCCGGCTCGAGAGCACCGAGAGCGCCGGCATCGAGCAGGTCGCAACGGGCATTCCGCCTGCGCCACTCGCCGGCCTGCTCCGGGAGACGGGCCAGCGCCTCGTCGCTCGTCGCCAGGTGGAGGCCGCCGCAGCGGCGGAGTCCGTTGTCAATGCCCGTCTCCGCGAGAAGTTCCCGCGACCAGTCGGCATGCAGCCGGTCGCTCCAGGCGGTGAGCGCCTCCCCGGGCGTCATGCCGGGATGCTCTGCCGCCGGCGGAAAGATGCCGACGGCCGCCCACGAGGCGACCTGGTCACGGGGCTCGCGGGCGAGCACCCGCACCCGATGGCCGCGGCCCGCAAGCTCCCGGGCGATCGACAGGCCCACGATGCCGCCACCGACGACGCAGCAGTCAGCCATGGATGTCGTCACGGGAGAAGGGCGTCACCGGGGCGTCAGGCATTGGTGGCCACGTCGGGCGAGTCGGCCACGTTCACCCACACGTGCACGTGCGGGGCGCCGCGGAAATGCCAGACGAAGGCCGGGCCTTCCAGCCGCCAGTTGTCCCAGACGCCGTCGTTGCCGAGGTCTCCATCCTTGAAGAAGGCGAGCCGGCAGCGATCCAGCCCGCCCTGCCGCGACAGGCAGCCGCGAACCTCGTCGCGGTCCACCGTGCGGTAGGGCTCGAGCAGCACCCCCAGCACCCGCTCCAGGTCGGCCCGCTGGTCCGGTGCGAGATCCGACACCGGGATCCCGGCCGGCTCGGCATGCGGCTTGCGGAAGGCGATGGCGTTCTCCTTCGGCAGCGAGGCGGCGAGGGCCGCCTCCCGCTGCCGACCGTCGAGCATCGCGAACACGGCGTTGGCCGCGACCGCCTGCGGCCAGAAGACGTTGCCGGCGTGATCCTTCTCCTCGTTGAAGCCGCCGGCGTCGTGGCCGTAGAAGATCGGGCCGCCGAAGGCCACGTGCTCGGCCGAGTCGCCGTCGCAGCGGAGCGTCATGTGACGCCCCGTGAGCAGGAACTGAAATTTCCCGCTGCCGGGCTCGCCGATCAGTGCGATCGACTGGTCGTGGCCGAAGCCGCCGGTGTCGTCCTCCAACTGCCGGTCGAACCGGGCATGCCAGTCGGGCTCGATGAGCTGCTCGAAGATCTCTCGCACCAGCCGCTGCTGATCCTTCGTGAAGAAGTCACTCGCCACCGCAGGCTCGGTCGCGTTCCAGTTGTTGCCCACCCGCGTGCGCAGGAGGCCGAACTTCGGGTGGACGTAGTCCCAGGGAACGCAGACCGCCTGCCGCTGGGCGGGCGTGAGCGAGGCATGCAGCCGACCGGCGAGCGTCTCGGCCGACTCCGCGGCGGCCTCGGCCCCGACGGTGAAGGGGTTGCGCAGCAGGGCCGCCATCGCCCCCGCCCCTGCGGCCCGGAGGACGCCTCGCCTCGTCACATCGGTCGCATGCAGATCCATGGAATCGACCCTCGCGGAAAGACACCGGCCCCGCGGGCCGTTCTGCGACAGCCTACGCCCTTCCCTCGCCGCGTGCCACGCGCGATCGCCGCGGCGCAGCCGGCTCACGGCCGGCGCTGGCAGGCCGGACAGAAAAAGGTGGCCCGTTGGGCCTGCACGATTCGCAGGATCTCGCGTCCGCATGCCTGGCACGGCTCGCCTTCCCTGCCGTAGACGCGGTGCCGCGTCTGGAACCGGCCCACGCGGTTGTCGGCGGTGCGGTAGGTTTCGTCGCCGATGGACGAGCCTTCGAGCCGCACCGCCTCCGCGAGCACGGCGCGGGCGGTGTCCGCGATCCGCTCCCAGGCGGCCCGCGGCAGGCGGCGGCACCGCGACCGCGGGTCGATGCCGCAGCGAAACAGGATCTCCGACGCGTAGATGTTGCCGATGCCGGCCACGGCCCGCTGGTCGAGGAGCGCCACCTTCACCCCGCGGGCCGAACACCCGAGCCGGGCCGCGAGATCGGCGCCGACGACGACCAGGCCGTCGGCCCCGAGCCTGTGCGGCCCGCAGGCCGCCTCGAGTCCACGGTCGTCGAGCAGGCTGATCGTGCCGAGGCCACGGCGATCCCAGAAGGCGAACATCGCGGGGCCGGGCCGGCCGCCGGCGAGATCGACAACCATCCGCACGTGCTCGCGCGTGGGCGGATCAACCACGAGCATCAGGCCCGTCATCCGCGGCTCGATGGCAAGCCAGAGCGAACGCTCCCCGGGCGGCGGTGCCAGTTCGATCACGATCCGCTTGCCTCGGCGACCGACGCCGGCGATGACGCGACCCTTGATCCGGCGGGCGAGCGTGGCCGGACGGGGGCGGATCGTGAGCGGCCGCACGCGGCCGCGGGGAAACGCCACCGCCGTGATCCGGCGACCGACGATGCCGGCAAGGCCGCGTCGCATCGTCTCGACTTCGGGCAGTTCGGGCATCGGGCTGCGGCGGCGGATGGTGGCGGGAGGCCGGCAGGCTACAATCGCGTCGTGGCGCCGGGCAAACCGTCCGCCCACCGAGGAACCGCCCCGCATGTCCGTCTCCGTGAGCCCTGCCGCCCCGCTTTCGAGCGTGCCCGACGCCTACGGTCGCTTCGGCAAGTTCGGCGGCCGCTACGTGCCCGAGACACTCTCCGCCGCGCTCGACCAGCTGGAGCGGGAGTATGCGGCGGCCGTCGCCGATCCCGCCTTCGCCGCCGAGCTCGACGGCCTGCTGGCCGCCTTCGTCGGCCGCCCCACGCCCCTGCTCTTCGCCAAGCGGCTCACGCAGCTCGCGGGCGGCGCCCAGATCTGGTTCAAGCGGGAGGATCTCAGCCACACCGGCGCCCACAAGATCAACAACACGCTCGGCCAGGGCCTGCTGGCCATGCGGATGGGCAAGCGGCGGATCATCGCCGAGACCGGAGCCGGTCAGCACGGCGTGGCCACTGCCACGGCCTGTGCGCGGTTCGGCCTCGAATGCGTCGTCTACATGGGGGCGGAGGACGTGCGCCGCCAGGCGCCCAACGTCCGCAACATGCGGCTGATGGGAGCCGAGGTGCGGCCCGTCGAGACCGGCTCGCGCACGCTCCGCGACGCCATCAACGAGGCGATGCGCGACTGGATGGGCTCGGTCGAGACCACGCACTACATCATCGGGTCGGTGGTGGGCCCGCATCCGTTCCCGCGGATCGTCCGCGACTTCCAGTCGGTCATCGGCCGGGAGACGATCGAGATGTCGCGGAAGCAGTTCGGGCGGCTCCCGGACACCGTCGTGGCCTGCGTGGGGGGCGGCAGCAACGCCGCGGGCATGTTCTTTCCGTTCGTCGATCATCCCGAGGTCCGCCTCGTGGGCGTCGAGGCCGGCGGCCGCTCGGGCACTCCCGGCGACCACGCCGCGAGCCTCTCCTACGGAAGCCCCGGCATCCTCCACGGCAGCCTCAGCTACGTGCTTCAGGATGACGACGGCCAGACGGCCGACGTCCACTCGGTGTCGGCCGGCCTCGACTATCCGGGCGTGGGCCCCGAGCACAGCTTCTGGCACGACATGGGCCGGGTCGACTACACGAGCGTGACCGACATGGAGGCGCTCGACGCCTTCGACACCGTGGCCCGGCGCGAGGGCATCCTGCCGGCGCTCGAAACCTCACATGCCCTCGCCTGGGCGACGCGGGAGGCGGCGCGGCGGTCGCCCGACGAGATCATCGTGGTCTGCCTGTCGGGCCGCGGCGACAAGGATGCCGCCGAGATCGCCCGACTCCGCGGTCTCGCGGCCGACGGCGGAAAGGCCTGACGCATGGCCGGCATGTCGAGCGCATCAACCAAGGCGTCCCCATCGACCGTCACCACGGGCCTCGCCCGACTCGAGGCGATGTTCGCGGCCAATCGTGCCGCGGGTCGCAAGGCACTGGCTCCGTTCGTGACGGCGGGCGATCCCGATGCCGACACGACGGTGGCGGTGCTCGGGGCGCTCGACGCGGCCGGCGCGTCGCTCTGCGAACTCGGCGTGCCCTACAGCGACCCGATCGCCGACGGCCCCGTGATCCAGGCCTCCTACACGCGGGCGCTCGGCAGCGGGTTCACGCTGGCGGGTGTCTTCGACGTGGCGCGGCGGGCATCCGCCTCCTGCTCGATGCCGATCCTGGCGATGGCGAGTTACTCCCTGATTTTCCGGCGCGGCATCGACCGGTTCGTCGCCGACGCCCTTGCCGCCGGCCTGGCGGGATTCGTGGTGCCCGACCTGCCGCTCGAGGAGAGCGACGATCTCGACGGTGCCTGCCGCACGGCCGGTCTCGCGCTCGTGCGGCTCGTCACGCCGACCACGCCCCCAGAACGCGCCGAGGCGATCGCGCGAAAGTCGACGGGCTTCCTCTACTGCGTGTCCGTGGCCGGCGTGACGGGTGCCCGTACGGAACTGCCGCCCGGCCTCGTCGACCGCGTCGCCTGGCTGCGGTCGAAGACGAACGTGCCGATTCTCGTCGGCTTCGGCATCTCGGGCCCCGATCAGGTGCGGGCCGTGGCCGCGGTCGCCGACGGGGTGATCGTCGGCTCGGCGCTCGTCCGCCGCGTGGCCGAGGCGGCCGGGCAACCGCGCCCTGCCATGCTCGCCGACGTGAGCCGCTACGCGGCCGACCTCGCCGCCGCGTGCCGCTGAGCCCGACGGCTCACGGTCTGCAGTGTGATTCCGTCCGGACGCAGCTCGGGGCTGCCCATGCCCCGGGAGCCGGGCTCGGCGGCCAGCGGAGGCAGGATGCCGGAGCGCAGCCGGCGTGCAGTGAGCGAAGCCCGGGATGGGCGCAGCGAACGTCCGGCGACGGGGCATGGGCAGCCCCGAGCGTGAGGCACCGGAGCCCGCGGCCTTACGGCCGGTCGGCTTTTTCGGGAGCAGGATGGCGAAGCGCAGCCGGCGTGCAGTGAGCGAAGCCCGGGATGGGCGTAGCGAACGTCCGGCGACGGGGCATGGGCGGCCCCGAGCGTGAGGCACCGGAGCCCGCGGCCTTACGCCCGCAGGAAGCCGCGGGAGACGAGCGTCGGCTCGTGCTGGCTGCCCCGCAGCATGCGGGCGGCCAGGGGCGTGGCCATGAGCGTGGTACCGATCGCCATCAGCACCAGCATGCAGTAGACAGCCGGCGGGATCACCCCGAGATCCATGCCCACGTTGACCACGATCAGTTCCATCAGGGCCCGCGTGTTCATGAACACGCCCACGCACGAGGCCTCGCCGGCGGGCATCCCGCCGAGCCGGGCGGCGAGGCCGCAGCCTCCCCACTTGCCGAGCACGGCCACCGCGAAGACCGCCGCGCACCAGCCGGCCGCCTCGGGCGTGCCCAGCGAGCCGACGTCGGTCCGCAGGCCGGTGAACGTGAAGAAGATCGGGAGAAAGAACACCGTGACGAAGTCGGCGAGGTGCGCGGCGACGGCCTCCCGCACCCGGGGCACTCCCGAGAGCGACGCGCCGACGAGAAAACCCCCGAAGATGGCGAAGATGCCGATCCGGCTCGTGATCCAGGCGGCCATGAGCACGACCGCGAGCACCAGCGACAGCGTGCCGAGCGGCAGCCGCGGCGGCCCGTCCGCCTCGTCCCGCACCGATCGCTCGAGCACCGGCAGCAGCAGCGGCCTCACCACGAACAGGCAGGCCACGGCGAAGGCGAGGGTGGCGGCGACCATCCAGGCGATCCGCCCCACCTCGAAGTTTCCCGCGGCGAGGGCCGACACCGCGGCCAGGAGGGTCCAGCCGACGGCGTCGTCGCACGCGGCGGCCGCGACCACCGTGGCTCCGAGCGGTGTGTGCTGCATCCCCATCTCGATGAGAATCCGGCCGAGGATCGGAATCGCGGTGATCGACATGGCAGTGCCGACGAAGAGCGCGAACGATCGCGGGTCGATGGACTCCCCCCCGAGCGCCCCCAGCCGCGGCGCCATCGCCAGCGCGAGGCCGTAGCCGAGGGCGAAGGGGGCGACGATCCCGGCCAGCGAGATCCCGGCCGCGAGCCGGCCCTGCCGGCGCACGTGGGAGAAGTCGAACTCGATCCCGATCAGGAACAGGAGCAGCACGAGGCCGATCTGGCTGAAGCTGGCGAGCGCGGCCTCGAGCGTGCCGCCTGCCGCCGCGGGTCCGCCCCGGAAGATCGCGGCGAAGACGTCGGGAAACCAGGCCCCGAGCACCGACGGCCCCAGCACGAGCCCGGCCACGATCTCGCCCACCACGCTCGGCTGCCGCAGCCACCTGGCAACGATCGCCCCCGCCCGCGCGGCGAGGATGATCACCACGAGTTGCAGCAGCAGGGGCCGGAGCATCTCCTCACGACCGGCGGCGAGGAGGATCGGGGGGGCGAAAAGCGGGGGCATGGGCAGCGGATTCCATCTGGCCGGCGCCGGGAACGAACGCCTATAACCGAACGTAGCAACAGTAGCTGGCGTGCCCCGTGCGTGCGAGCGAAGCATGTTTTCGGCCCACGATCCGTCCGACATCGAGCGGTTCTTCCGCGGCATCACCGAGTTCGCGTTCCATGCGCGGCTGGGGGTGGTCGATCCGCCGTTGGTCGACTACGTCTCGGTGCTGCTGGTGCGGTTCCTGCGAAACGAGCCCGCCGTGGTGACGCCGGCCGGGGTGCCGGACACGGCCATGGTGAGCCGGCTCTTCGTGGAAGCCGCCGGTCAGCCGCATGCCGACGAGGCGCGCGAGGAATACCGCCACATCGGCGACATGACGCTCTTCTGGAGCGGTCTCTATCCCGAGGCGCTGCGGCGCGAGGGTCGGCTCGACCGGCTCGCCGCCTATCGCGACACCGGGAAGCGGGCCTACCGCCTCGCGGCCACGCTCGAGCCCGCCGACGCCGCCGCGGAACGGCTGCTGCTCGTGCGACTGGCAGACGAATACGATCTCTGCGTGGACGGGCTCGCCGAGGTGCGGCGCATCTGGGGCGAGGAGTGATACGGAGCACGCGAGAGCCCTCGGGCTCTCGCCGGTGGTCGAGCCGCGTCAGCGGATGAGCTGCGCCGTCCACGGTGGATCGAAACCCGCCGACTCCACGGCGATGCCGGCCTGCTCGACCGCGACAACCACCTTGCCGAGCGACGGGCCCGCGGGGTCGAGCTCGAACGCCACGCGATCCAGCTCGTCGACCCGGCAGGGCCCGGCCACGCGGCCCACCACGGTCGCCGCCCGCTCCGCGGCGCCCCGGCAGACGAGCGAGCACCTCCATCGCCGCCCCCCGGCGAACGCCGCCGGCTCCGCGGGGCCGTGGGCCACGAGCCGCCCTTCGTCGAGCACGGCCACGTGGGTGAAGCAGTCCGGCACCGCCGCATCGTCGATGGCCGCGAGCACCGTCCGCCCCATGAGATGCAGGTCGCCGATCAGCCGTTCGATGTCGCGCCGCTCGACCGGGTCGAGGCTGCCGAGAGGGTCGTCGAGCAGCAGCACCTGCGGATCGTGGAGCACCGCCCGCGCGAGGAGCAGCCGCTTCGCCGGCCCCGCGGGCAGCGATTCGAGGTCGGCGTGCCCCGCGGAGCCGAGGCCCGCCAGCGCCAGCCCCTTGTCCACCGCGGCCGCCAGCGGCGCGCCGCGCAGCCCCGCCGCCACCCCGCAGAGTTCCAGGAATTCGTCGGCCCGCAGGCCGGGCCAGGCCGGCAGCCGGGCCGGCGCGTAGCCGATCAGCCGCCGCACCGCGTCGGCCTCGCGTCGCACCGAACGCCCCTCCACGACGATGTCGCCGGCATGCAGCGGCAGCGCGGTCGCGGCAGCGGCCAGGAGCGCCGTCTTCCCAGAGCCGCCACGGCCGATCAGGGCCACGGCCCGACCGGACGCGACCTCGAGCGACACGGCCTCCACGACGACGCGGCCCGTCCGCTGCACCGTGGCCCGCTCGCAGCGAATCATCGCCGGCCTCCCCGTCAGCCGCCGGCACGCTGGGCTGCGAGCCGGGCGCTGGTCATCTCGATCGAGACCAGCAGCCCCCGGGCCTTGTTGAGCGTCTCCTCGAACTCCTTCTCGGGGTCGCTGTCGGCCACCACTCCCGCCCCCGACTGCACGTAGGCCCGGCCGCCCGCCACCACGATCGTCCGCAGCGCGATGCAGGTGTCCATCGAGCCCCCAAAGTCGACGTAGCCGACGGCACCGGCATAGGGGCCGCGGCGCACCGGCTCCAGTTCGTCGATGATCTCCATCGCCCGGATCTTGGGGGCCCCCGACACGGTTCCGGCCGGCAGGCAGGCCCGCAGCGCGTCGAACGACGTGAGCCCCGCGGCAAGCCGGCCGGTGACGTTGCTCGTGATGTGCATCACGTGGCTGTAGCGCTCGATCACCATCACGTCGGAGAGCGCCACCGAGCCGATGGCGGCGACCCGCCCCACGTCGTTGCGGCCGAGGTCGATGAGCATCACATGCTCGGCCCGCTCCTTCGGGTCGGCGAGCAGTTCCTCGGCGAGCGCCCGATCTTCCTCCGGCGTCGCCCCGCGACGACGGGTGCCCGCCAGCGGGCGAACCGTCACCGTGCCGTCGATGCACCGCACCATGATCTCCGGCGAACTGCCGACGAGCGTGCACGACGGGGTGCGGAGATAGAACATGAAGGGGCTGGGATTGACCACGCGGAGCGTACGATAGAGCTCCAGCGGCGGGCCGGCGAAGGGCACCTCGAGCCGCCGGCTGAGCACCACCTGGAAGATGTCGCCCGCCCGGATGTAGTCGATCGCGCGCCGCACGGCCGCCAGGAAGGCGTCGCGGCCGAAGGCGGACCGGGCCGTGCCGTCGGTCAGGCAGGCCGGCTCGCGCCGCGGCCCGATGTCGGCCGGCGGCGGCCAATCGCCCGGGGCCGAGAGCCTGGCGATCGTGGCGTCGATCCGCTCGCAGGCCGCCGCATGCGCCCGCCCCACCGCCTCCGGCGACAGCTCGTCGATGCGGGCGAGCACGACCACGTCGATCGCCTTCGTCACGTTGTCGAAGACCACCATGCGGTCGTAGAACGCGAACGAGAGGTCGGGCAGCCCGAGGTCGTCGGGCGGTGCGTCGGGCAGCCGTTCGACGTAGCGGACGGCGTCGTAGGCGGCGTAGCCCACCGCCCCGCTGGTGAACGGCGGCAGCTCGGCCAGATGCGCCGGACGGTAGGCGGCCATCCGCCGCTCCAGTTCGGCGAGGGGATCGTCGGATTGGATCCGCTCTTCGCCCTTGTCGGAGGCGATCACCACGTCGCGGCCGCGGGCCTCCAGCCGCAGAAACGGGTCGGCCGCGAGGAAGCTGTACCGGCCCACCTTCTCGCCGCCCACCACGCTCTCGAATAGGCACGCGGCATCGCCGGCATCGAGCCGGGCGAAGGCCGACAGCGGCGTCAGCCCGTCGGCGAACAGCCGGCGATAGACCGGCACGAGCCGGCAGCCGCCCGCTGCCGGTGCCGGGAGCGACGCGGCGATCTCCCCGAAACGGGTCCTGTCAGGGATATGGGGCATGAAGCGACGGCCGCGCGAGGCTGCGAACAACGACTTCGCCAGAGCGTACCCCCGGCCCGGAGGCCCAACAACACGCCCCGCTGCCGACCGAGGGCGACCCATCCGGCGAGAGCCGCTATCATTGGCATGGAGGAACAGGAGCGGTCCATGAAGTGTCAGCAGTGCGACAAGCAGGCGGTTTTCCACATCACCGAACTCGAGACGGGCGACGTCCGCGAACTGCACCTCTGCGAGGATCATGCCCGGGCCTATCTCAACCAGTCGGAGGCGGCCGCCGAGGACGAGGACGAGGAGAAGCCGGCGGGAGGCCTCACCGGCCCGCTCACCGTCGCCCAGACGGCCGACGAGCTGGCGCTGCTCGACAAAAAGGCCTGCCCGATGTGCGGGATCACGTTCTTCGAGTTTCGCAACCAGGGCCGGCTCGGCTGCCCGCACGACTACGTGCACTTCGACAAGGAACTGGAGCCCCTGATCGCCAACATCCACGGCGCCACGCAGCACACCGGCATCCGACCCGTTCGGCCCGCCGGCGGATCGCTCCCGGAGGACACCGACGAACTGACCGGCGTGATCGGCCTGCGGCGGAGCATGCAGGAGGCGATTGCCTGCGAGGATTACGAGAGGGCCCGCGAGGACCGCGACGCCATCCGCGCCGTCGAGGATCGCTGGCTCGGGCCGCAGCGGCCCGACGCAACGCCCCGAAAGGGTGATCATGAAACTTGACGCGCTCGCCGACGCCGTCGGCGAATGGCTCCGCGGCACCGGCCCGGAGTCCGACATCGTGATGAGCAGCCGCGTCCGCCTCGCGCGAAACGTGGCCCACTACCCGTTCGTGAGCCGCCTCTCCGAGCAGGATCGGACCGACGTCGAGCGGTTTCTCCGCGAGCGGATCGCGGCCGTTCCGCTCGGCCGCGGGCTGGAATACATCGACGTGGGCAGGCTGGAGGAGATCGATCGGCAGTTCCTCGTCGAACGCCAACTGATCAGCCGCGAGCATGCCGAGGCCCAGGGGGCCCGCGGCGTGGCCATCGACGGACTCGAGCAGGTGAGCCTCATGATCAACGAGGAGGACCACCTCCGCATCCAGTGCATGCACAGCGGTCTCGACCTCCGCGGCGTCTGGCAGCAGATCCGGGCCGTCGATGAGGACGTGGGGCGGGTCGTGCCCTACGCCTTCCATCCTCGGTGGGGTCATCTCACCGCCTGCCCCACGAATGTCGGCACCGGCATCCGTGTGAGCGTGATGCTGCACCTGCCGGCGCTGGTGATCACCCGCCAGATCGACAAGGTATTCCGCAGCCTGCACAAGATCTCGCTCGCGGTCCGCGGGCTGTATGGCGAGGGCTCGCAGGCGATGGGCGACTTCTACCAGATCTCCAACCAGACCACCCTCGGCAAGACCGAGGAGGAACTGGTGGAGCAGGTGGGCGACGTGGTGCCGGTGCTGATCGACTACGAGCGCCGGGCCCGCGAGTTCCTCGTTCGCGAGACGCAGCAAAACGTGCACGACCAGGTGAGCCGGGCCTACGGCATCCTCCGCACCGCGCAGACGATCACCGCCGAGGAGACGATGCAGCTCCTCTCGCGGGTGCGAATGGGGGTGCTGCTCGGGCTGATCGGCGACGTGAAGATCGCCGACATCAACTCGCTGCTCGTCCGCACGCAGCCGGCCCACCTGCAGAAGATGCGGGGCATCGAGCTCGACACGAAGGATCGCAACATCGAGCGAGCCCGCTACCTTCGCCGCCACTTCGAAGGCGGCTCACCCCGCAACTGACGCCCGACCTGAGCGAGCGATCACGCCAGCTCAACTGGTGACGCGGGCTCGGGGCTGCCCATGCCCTCTCGCTGGACGTTCGCCTCGGCCTTCCGGGCCGAGGCTCTCTGCACGTGCGCTGCGCTTCGGCATCCTGCCTGCGCTTGCTTCCGTAGCCCGCTCGAAGGCACGGGCAGCCCCGAGCCACAGTCAATCGCGGGGAAAGTCGCTGTGCCCGAGGCCTCATGGCTATCGGTTCCTGCCGTGGACTCGCAGGAGGTCTGCGAGGGGCTGCCCATGCCCGAGAGCCGGCGTTGCTGACCAGCGAAGGCAGGATTCCGAAGCGAAGTCAGCAACGAGTGATCGAAGCCCAGGATGGGCGCACCGAACGTCCGGCGACGGGCGTGGGCAGCCCCTCGCCTGCGGGCGTGAGAGGCGTCAGCCCGTGGCGAGCTTGGCCCGCAGGGCGGCCACCACGGGTGGCGGCACGAACCGCAGCAGGGCCTCGTCGTCGGCCAGCGGCGTGATCTGCTTGAGCAGCGACGACGAGATGTGCGAGTAGGCGGCGTCGGCCATCAGGAACACCGTCTCGACCGCAGGGTCGAGCTTGCGGTTGGCGAGGGTCATCGTGAACTCCGCCTCGATGTCGGTCAGCGACCGCACGCCCCGGAGCAGCACGTGGGCCCCCTGCTGGCGAACGAACGCCACCGACAGCCCGCTGAACAGTTCCACCCGCACGTTGCCGAAGCCGGCCACCGCCGACTTCACCAGGTCGACCCGCTCGGAGAGCGTGAAGAGCGGCTGCTTGTCGGGATTGATGCCCACGCCGACCACGATCGTCTCGAAGATCCGGCTCGCCCTGCCGATCACGTCGAGGTGCCCGAGCGTGATCGGGTCGAACGAGCCGGTATAGACGGCGGTGCTGCGGGCGGATGGCATCGGCGACGGTTCCATGATCACGGCTGGAAGGATCACGGCTGGAGGCCGCGGCGAGGGTATGGTATGGAATAGCCGCCGCGGTGGGAACCGGCGGCCAGCCTGGGAGAACTCCCCGCGTGTCGAACGTCCTGTCGCTCTCCGGCCTGATTCTCTGCGGCGTGGTGGTGATCCTCTTCGTCGCCGACCTGGCCGCGGGCTTCCCCTTCCAGCGGGCCAGTGTCCCGGCCGACATCGGCTTCATCCTCACGGGCCTGCTCGTCGGCTACCTGAGCTGGTCGATCAATCCGCGGGCCCGCGGCTGATCGACCACCACGATCAGGCGGCGCGGAGCACGGATCCGGAGAGCGGCGGCCTCACCCCGCCGGTGATGACGAACGGCAGCGTGGCGAGCCCCGTCACCTGCACGTTGCCGCGGGAGGCCCGGTGCCCGGCCCATTCGATCCAGCGGCCAAGCCGCGGCGTGAGAAAGCCCGTGCCCCGCGACGCAGCCGTCACGCCATCGGTGCGGAGCACGTGCAGGCTTCCGGGACGCGTGCTCGGCATGCCGCCGAGCCCCAGCCAGCCCACGATCCCGCCGGCGCGATGAGGCCGATGGAGCACCTCCCAGAGCCCCCACACCGGGTTGCGGCAGGGCCAGCCCTTCGGCGCCGGCCGCCGGCTGCCGCGGCCGTCGTCCTCGAAGGCGTCGACGAGCGCGACGCCGATGCCATGCTCCACGAGCAGGCCCCGGTGCTCGTGCGGCGTCGGCCCGCGAAGCACGACCGCCGCCACGTCGGGCGCCTCGTCGCGGCCGCGGCGCAGGAGGTCGCGAAGCTTGGCCCGTGAACCACAGGCCGCGGGGGGAATGTCGAGCGCGACCTCGTCAGCCACACCCGCCTGCGCGATGGACGCGGCAACGCTGCCGACCGCGTCGATCCCGGCCAGCCAGGTCACGGGCACCCGGCGATTCGAGCCGAGCCAGGCGGTCGAATCGACCGGCCGTTGCACCGTTCCGCAGATCACGAGCGTCGCCGACCGCCTCACCGCGTTCATGCACTCCCCTCCCGCGATCGCCCCGGCCCCCGGGAGGGTGCCCAGCGGAACGCCGCCCGGTCTATCGTCGCCTGATCGGCCGCGGCTCCACCGCCGACGGGCGGAGTCAGTCGCGGCGCGACGGGGGAATATCCGACGGCTCCGGCGACCCTGCGGGCGGGCGAAGGTCTGCCGCATGTTCGGCCTCCCACTGCAGGATGGCCGCCACCAGGCCCTCGGCGGTCGCCTCGGCCGCCTCCACCGTCGCGGAGCATCCCGCCCGGCCGAGGGCGGCCGACGTGACCGGGCTGATGGTCGCGATCTTCCAGTGCCGCAGCCGTCCGCCGAAGAGGTTGACCGCCGCCTCGGCGATCGACGGGCTCGTGAGCGTGATCCAATCGACCGCGGCACGGTCGACGAGGGCGACGGCCGCCGGCTCCAGCCGCTCCAGCGGCCGGCTCTCGTACGCCACGACCTCATCGACGTGGTGCCCGGCCGCTTCGAGCTCGCGGCGGAGCACGTCGCGGCCTTTGTCGGCGCGGATCAGCAGGAACCGGCCGCGCCGCGGCTCGCCCACGAGCGCGGCCGAGAGCCCCTCGGAGCAGAACTCGGCGGGCACCAGGTCGCAGTGCAGGCCTCCCTGCTCCAGCTCACGCCGCGTCGCCGGACCGATCGCGGCGAGTCGGGCGGTGCCGAGCGCACGGCCGTCGAGGCCCCTGGCCCGCAGCCTGCCGAGAAAGCCGCGCACGCCGTTGCCGCTCGCGAACACGATCCAATCATAGGTGCCCGCGCGGTCGAGGGCCTCGTCGAGCGGCTGCCAGGTGGCCGGCTCCGCGATCCGGATCACCGGCACATGGACGCAGCTCCCGCCGGCCGACTGCACGGCCGCGATCATCTCCGCCTCCTGGCCGGCCGGCCGCGTCACGAGCACGGTACGACCGGCAAGCGGGCCCATGGGCATGGCGGCCGCAGGGCCGATCACGACGACGGCCGGAGACTGCCAGCCCTGCCGGGCGGCATCGGCGGCACACGCGGCGAGCGTGCTCGTGGCGACCCGCTGCTCGGGCCATGAGCAGCGGCTCACGACCGTCACCGTCGTCTCGCCGGAACGGCCGGCCCGGATCAGCTCCTCGGACCATTTCGACATCTGTTCCACGCCCATGTAGACGACGAGCGTGCCGGGCAGCGCGGCGAGCTGCGCGTAGTCGACCGAGTCGGCCTTGTCGTCGGCCTCGCGACCCGTGACGATCGTGAGGCTCGAAGCCCCAACGCGGCTCGTCAACGGGAGCACCGCGGTGGCCGCCGCTGCCAGGGCCGCAGTCACCCCCGGCACGCACTCCACGCGAATGCCGGCCTGGCGGAGCGGTTCGAGCTCCTCAGCGAGTCGGGCGAAGACCGCCGGATCGCCCCCCTTGAGCCGCACCACCGTCCGCCCCTCCATGGCCAGCCGCGCGAGCAGCCTGCCGGTGGCGGTGCCCGGGTCGGGCCGGCTCGCCTCCTCCCGGGCGACCGGAATCCGTTCGGCCACCGGGTTGATGTCGTCGAGCAGTCGCATCGGCACGAGCGCGTCGTGCACGATCACGTCGGCCGACCGCAGCCGCTCCACGGCCCGCAGCGTGAGCAGGTCGGTGGCTCCGGGGCCCGCGCCGACGAACGAGACGACTCCGGCCGCTGGCTTCGGGGTGGACTGCATGGCGAACTGGTCTGGCTCGGGGCGACGAACGGCCGGTGTTTGTGGAGCCTGACGACGCCACTACACTCGGGAAGCCGAACGCACCCCCAATCGTCGTCCACCATGCCGAACGAGTCCACTGCATCCGCTCCAGCCCCGGTCGATCCGGCCTCGGCTCCGTCGACGGCGGCCCTGTCGCCGGCCGAGCGGTCGCGGGTGATGCAGTGCTTCCACCGCGGCCAGCAGGCCCTGCAGACCAATGCCGACTATGCCGTCGACATGTTCCAGGCCTGCGTGGTGGGTGATCCCGGCAACGCGATCTTCCTGCAGTCGTTCCTGGCGGCGCTCAAGCGGAAGTTCGGCGGCAAGAAGGCGGGCAGCCTCACGTCGTTCTTCTCGGCCGGATCGCGGTCGATGCTCAAGAAACTGGCCGGGTCGGCCCAGTGGCGTGACGTGGTCAAACAGGGCATCGAGGTCGTCAAGGGCAACCCGCAGGACCATACCTGCCTGCTGGCGATGGCCGAGGCCTGCGGCAACCTGATGTTTTTCGACGCCCAGGCGATCTACCTGCGGGCCGCCCTCGACGCCGCGCCGACCGATCCCGAGGTCAACCGGCAGTGCGCCCGTTTCGCCGCCAACCAGGGCAACTTCGACCAGGCGATCGAATGCTGGCGGCGGATCGGGCGGACGAAGGGGCTCGCCGAGGAATCAGAGCGGGAGATCGCCCGCCTCTCGGTCGAGAAGACGATCGTGGCTGGCCAGGGCATGGTCGGCCGTCCCGCGGGCGGTGGCGGCAAGCCCGGCCCCGCGCAGGCCGACGAGCCGGCGCGGGCCGGCGGCCGCGCAGCCGAACTCAAGCAGGCCATCCAGCAGAACCCCGCCGACATCGACGCCTACCTCGAACTGGCGGATCTGCTCGAGCGCGATGCCACCGTGGAGCAGGCGGAGGCCTTGCTGGCGAAGGCCCTCGCCGCCTCGGGCAACGAACTCAAGGTGCGGGAGCACGTGGAGGATCGCCAGATCCGCTGGGGCAAGCAGAAGGTCATGCTCGCCGAGAAGCGGCTCGCCGAGCACGACACGCCCGACAACCGCGCGGTGGTCGAGCGGCTGCGGTCCGCTCAGCTCAAGCAGGAGATCGAGGTCTTCACGGCCCGCTGCGGCCGCTATCCCGAAAACCTCACCTGGAAGTACGAACTCGGCATGCGGCTCAAGGCGGCCGGCAACCACGCCGAGGCGATCCGGCTGTTCCAGGAGTCGATGCAGGATTCCAGGCGCCGGGGAACCGTCCTCCTGGAACTGGGCGAGTGCTTCCAGAAGATCAAGCAGTACCAGCTCGCGATGCAGAACTACCAGGCGGCGGTGGAGGCAATCACCGACCGTGAGGTGGAACTCCGCAAGCGGGCCCTCTACCGGGCGGGCGTGCTCGCCTCGGGCCTCGACGACCTCGACAGTGCCCGGAAATACCTCTCCATGCTGGCCACGCTCGACTTCGGATACCGGGACGTGGCCCAGCGTCTGGACAAGTTGGGGTCGCCGAAGGATAACGGTGGGGCTGGCTGAGCCGCCTCCGGGCCGCCCGCCTTCCCGGCCGGGCCCGTTCCCGGCGCCTTCCGCACCCTCATTCACGCAACTTTCACCCCTCCAAGGATCCCGTCATGCCCCACTCCGCCAGCGCCAAGAAGCGTCATCGTCAGAACCTCCGCGACCGCGAACGCAACCGCGTGGTGAAGTCGGAGATCAAGACGAAGATCCGCAAGGTGCTCGACGCGATCACCGCCGGCGACGTGGCCACGGCGAAGGAGCAGTTCCGCGGGATGACGAAGACCGCCGACCGGGCCGCGGCCTCGGGCACGATTCATCGCAACCGTGCCGCCCGCATCAAGTCGCGGATCTCGGCTCGCCTCAAGAACGCCGAAAAGGGAACGGCCAGTGCGCCGCCGGCCAAGGGCCGCAAGGCGTCGACCAAGGCCTGACGACTACCAGACGATTCGCTGGGCGTCGAACACCGGCCCCTCGACGCACGTGCGGCGGTAGTCCCACTGGCCGTCGCCGTCCCTGATCGGCGCAACGCACGTGAAGCAGATGCCGATGCCGCAGGCCATCGGCGTCTCGAGCGACACGTGGCAGGGAACGTTCCTCGCCGCCGACCACCGTGCCACCGCGGCCATCATCGGCTCCGGCCCGCAGCAGGCGACATGGCTCGTTGCGGCGTCGATGCCGTCGGCGAACAACCGGTCGAGCAGGTCGACGACCGTGCCCCTGGTGCCCGCCGAACCGTCGAGCGTCGCCTGATGGACGTCGCAACCGGCTTTTCGGAAATCGTCGACGGACGCGAACAACCCGGCGTGCCGGGCGCCCCAGCAGAATGTGACACGGTCTGCCGGCGGCACCTCGCGAACGGGCTCGCCGTAGGCGGCTTTTCCGAGCCGCTCCCGGGCGAGGGCCAGGAGGGCCGTCTGCCCGATGCCCCCCGCCACCAGCACCACGTGCTCCGTGGCCGGCAGGTGGAAACCGTTGCCGAGCGGCCCCCACACGGCCACCTCGTCGCCGGGGCGGATCGTGGTGAGGGCCCGCGTGAACCGCCCATGGACGACGTACATGAAGTCGACGTAACGGCGTTCGATCCCGTCGGAAAACACGTCGTAGACCGCGAGCGGTCTCGCCAACAGCGGGTCGGTGCGGTCGACCAGCCGGAGCATCGCGAACTGGCCCGGAACGGCCTGGGCGGCCACCGGCGGGCAGTCGAGCCGGATCCGCCAGGTGTTTTCGGCAACCTCGTCGTGTGACACGACCCGTGCCCGGAGCACCGCGGCATGGTCGGCATGACAGACGGCGTCGGACGCGGTCATCGATCAGCCTCCCTCGCGGCCCGCGGGACGCGACCGCCACTGCGATGCCTTGCCTGCCCGCCGACGGGTCCGGGGCCGCTGGCCCCCCGCGGCCCCACCCGTGGCTCCACCCGCTTCGCGCGGCGGCCTGCCCGAGGGACGGCCGCGCGGCGCGGCACCCGGCCGACCCGCCTGTCCCGGCCGACCTCCCTGCCCCGGCCGCCGTGGCGGCCCGCCGGGACGCCGGCCGCGGGCTGGGCCGCGGGGCCGCGGCGGCTCCCGTTCGGCGTCGGGGCCGACGGCCTTGATCGCGTCCTTCCGCAGTTCCTCGATTTCGCTCCACGTGAGCTGCCGCCACTGGCCGGGCAGCAGGTTGCCCAGCGAAAGCCCTCCCACGGCGATTCGCTTGAGCTGGTGCACCTTGTGGCCGAGGCTGGCGAGCATGCGGCGGATCTCACGGTTCTTGCCCTCGTCGAGCACCATCTCCAGCACGGCGCTCTGCTTGTGCTGGGAGCGGATCGATACCCGCTTGGCATGCACTTCACCCTCGGCGAGGCGAATGCCCCGACGCAGTTTTTCGAGCAGCTCCTCCGCGGGCACGCCTGCGACCTGCACGAGGTATTTCTTCTCGACGCCGTAGCGGGGATGGGCCAGCAGGTTCGCGAGGCCGCCGTCGTTGGTGACGAGGATCAGACCCTCGCTCATCCGGTCGAGCCGACCGATGGCGAAGAGCCGCTGGTCGCCGGGCACGAGGTCGACGACCCGTGGTCGCCCGGTGGGATCGACGTTGGTGGTCACGACGCCCACCGGCTTGTTGAGCATGTAGACCACCCGCTTCGGATTCGGCAGCTTCTCGCCGTCGACCCGAATCTCCTGCGCGTGCGGGTCGACCCGGATGCCGAGCGTGGTGACGACCTGCCGGTCGACTTCCACACGCCCGGTCGTGATCAACTCCTCGCAGGCCCGGCGGCTGCCGAGCCCGGCCGCCGCGAGCACCTTCTGCAGCCGCTCGCGGCCGTCGTCGTCCGCCACGGGGGCGGGCCGCCCGGCGCCCGCGAAGCCGGGCCGCTCCCGGCGTGGCGGGCGACCGGGCGTGGGGCCCCGGCCGGGGCGACGACCTCCGGGAGGACCGTGGGGACCACCGCGGCGACCGCGGGGAGGCGTGGCATCGGGGGCGGGCATGGTGTGACTACCGAGGGCGACCGTTCGGCCGCGGCCGGTGCCACGGCGGATCGCGGTCGATCATACACGGCGTGCGCCGCGGCGGCAGGCGGCAACGTCACGCCGTTCGATGAAGTGCCACGGAGGACGAGGCGAGGGGGTCGGCGAACGCTCGAGGAGCCTTGGGCGTATCCTCGCCCCGGCGACGAGACTTTTGCCGCCCCCGAGCCGGTGATCGATCCATCGGGGGCACGTTCTACCGCAGCGGCTGCGACCACCAGCGGGAGCGCTTCACTTCGGCGACCGGCTCGGCATAGTCGCGGGGCCGCGTGCCATCGAGCGTCGTGTACTGCCGCAGGAGGCCGGGGCCGATGTCATTCTCCATGAACGGGTCGAACCGCACCGCACGACGCTGCTGGTTGCGGGCCGGGCCCGGCTGCAGCCACTCGGGCTTGCCGAGCGACGCGCAGCCCGACGACGCGACAAGCACGAGACAGGCCGACGCGACGAAACGGTGAACGGTCATGGGCGGCCTCACGGGGGTGGGGAGTGTAGGGCGCGACCGACACACCCCCAACCCCGGTTTCGCCCGGGCAGCACGGAGATCGATCAGGGCAACGACACGTGCAGGAGCTTCGCGGCCCGTGCTCCCGCGGCCGCGGCGGTCAGCGCCTGCCGCCCCGCCGACGCGGGCAGCAGCACACTCTGGCCGGTTCTCAGCGTGGGCAGGCCCCAGCGGGGGTCGAGGTCGATCGAGCCGGCGAGCACGGTGAGAAAGTGGCAGCCGTCGTCGCCTCCCACGCTCCACTGCGGCCCCGGCAGCACCTCCTCGAACCGGAAGTAGTCGCAGTCGACGAGCCTCCGCACTGCCGGATCGTCCGTCGGCGCCGCGGTCACCGGATCGACCGGGCCGAGCCTCGTGGTCGCCGCCAGCCCCTGCTCGACGTGCAGCGGCCGCGGACGACCATCGGGACCCACACGGTTCCAGTCGTGCAGGCGGAAGGTGACGTCGCTCGACTGCTGGATCTCCGCCACCAGGACGCCCGCGCCGATCGCATGCACCGTGCCGGCCGGGATGAACACGCAGTCGCCTGGGGCCGGGACGAAGGCGTGCAGCACGTCGCCGCAGCGGCCGGCCCGCAGGGCCGCGGCGAAGTCGTCTCGCGACACTCCCGCCCGGAGGCCCGCGTAGATTCGGCTCCCCGGCTCGGCGGCGATCACGTACCAGGCCTCCGTCTTGCCGCGATCGGGCGGGTCGAGGGTCGCGGCCTGCGCGTCGTCGGGATGCACCTGCAGCGACAGGTCTTTCGCGGCGTCGAGGAACTTGAAGAGCAGCGGAAACGACGCTCGCGGGGCATGACGGCCGAGCAGATCGGGTCCCCGCTGCCGCACGAGTTCGCCGAGCGTCGCGCCGGCGAGCGACCCAGTCGCGACCGTGCTCTGGTCGCCGCCGCGGTCGACGAGTTCCCACGACTCGGCGAAGTCGTCGCCCGGCGGCAGATCCCGGCCAAACACCTCGCCGAACCTGCGGCCGCCCCAGATGTAGCGGCGGTAGACGGGAGCGAAGATCAGTGGGGGCAGCAAGGGCGCGGGCTCCGCAGCGGCGGCCGGGAGGTCGCGTCACGCTCCCGCGTAGCCCTCCAGAATCCGCCCGATGGCGAAGCAGCATACCGAAAAGACGAGCATCCCGAGCATCGGCCCCGACGTGATCCGGCCGTTGAGTTCGAGCATCACGGCCAGCGCCGGCAGCGTGAGCCCCACGAGTTGACCGAGCCGTCCGATCGCCCGCACAAGATTCGCTCCCGGCGCCGGGCCCCTGCCCGGCCCCCGGAAGCATAGCGGAGCGCTGCCTGGGGCGGGGAAGCGGCCGCGGGCTTGCCGCGGCCCGTGGGTCGGCGATACTGCCCGCGTTCGTTCTCGATCCCCGAAGGAGACAGGCCATGGCTCGGCACGGTGCGGTGACGTTCAAGGGCAATCCCCTCACCCTCGTCGGCGACGAGGTCGCGGTCGGCGCGGCCGCCCCCGACTTCGACCTGACCTGCTACGGCGCGGGGGGCATGGACCACATCACCAAGGCGACCGTCCTCGGCAAGCCCACGATCATCAGCGTCGTGCCCTCGCTCGACACGCCTGTCTGCCAGGTGCAGACCAAGACGTTCAACAAGCGTCTCGCCGCCCTCGGCGACAAGGTCAACGCCCTCACGGTGAGCCTCGACCTTCCCTTCGCGATGAACCGCTTCTGCGGCGCCGAAGACATCAAGGCGATGCAGAGCGGCAGCGACTACATGGACCGCGCCTTCGGCCGCGCCTGGGGCGTGCTCATCGACGAGCTCAAGATCCTCGCCCGCGCGGTGTTCGTGCTCGACAAGGCCGGCGTCGTGCGGTACGCGCAGGTGGTGAAGGAAGTGGCCAGCGAGCCCGACTACGACGCCGCGATCTCGGCGCTCGAGTCGGTCTCCTGAACTGCGCCGGATGTCGCTCAAGCTCTCTCACCAGTTGCTGACGGCGGCACACCTGGGATCCTAGGCGAGGGGGTCGGCGAACGCTCGAGGAGCCTTGGGCGTATCCTCGCCCCGGCGACGAGACTTTTGCCGCCCCCGAGCCGGTGCTGCACGGAGTTCGGAGCCCCTCGAGACCAGGCGCATGCCGCTTCCCCGCCGCCTCGAGAAACTTCGCCGATTCCTGCGCTGGCGGTGTGCGGGCGGCGGGCGGCTGCCGCTCTTCTGGCATGTCGGGCGGCCGAACTTCGGCGACGACGTCAACCCGACGTTCTTCGAGCGGATCACGGGCAGGGGGCTGCGGTTGGCGGTGGATCGCGATCGCCCGCACCTGCTCGGCGCCGGCAGCATCCTCGAACGATCCACGGCCGCCTCGGTGATCTGCGGCTCCGGATTCCTCGAGCCCCCTGCCGGTGTCGTTCGGGCCGGACGGCTGGTGGCCGTGCGCGGCGAACGCTCGGCGGCGGCGTTTCCACGGCAGGGCGATCTGCTGCTCGGCGATCCGCTGGTGCTCGTCGACGGCGTCGTTGAGGCCGTGCCGAAGGCTCACCGCGTCGGCCTCGTGCCCCATGTCACCTCCGTGGCCCGCTGGCGGGGCCTGAACGCCCGGCACCTCGCCATCATCGACCCGGCCGACGATCCCTGGCGTGTGATCCGGGCGATCGCCTCCTGCGAGGTGGTGCTCAGCCAGTCGCTCCACGGCCTGATCGTGGCCGACGCCCTGGGCATTCCCAACGCCTGGATCGCACCGAGCGACGCGATGCGGGGCGGCCGGTTCAAGTTCGACGACTATTTCACAACGCTCGACGCCCCGAAGGAGATGGTTCCCGAGGGGCGTCATCTCTTCGACACCCCGGAACGCTGCCCCGTGGCCGTGGGCCGCTACCGGTTTGTGAAGGCGGCCTACCGTGCAGCGCTCGAGGCGGCTGCCGCGGCGCTGGCCGACGAGCTGGCAGCCGGCCCCGCCTGACCGGTGAGGCTGTGACGCCGTCCGTGCCGCATGAGCGTCAACGCTACGCCCGGCCGCGCCCACGCGGGAAACGGATAGTCCCGGTCGTGCATGTACTGCAGCAGGTCGACGTCGTTCTCGTTGGTCCACGGCAGGAGTGAGAGCCGCAGCAACCTCAGCAGCGAATGGGTGCGTCCAGCCTCGAACGCGGCCATGTCGAAGGTTCCCGCCACAGCATCGAGTCGCCCGTCGGCCTCCGCGTGGAAGAGCACGCGGGCACACTTGAAGCAGCAGCCGCAGTTGAGGGCAGCCCGGTCGCGACGAAAGCCCCGCACGCAGACCAGCAGGTCGCCGCACAGGCGGTCGTCGCCGATCACCTCCGCCGTCTTCCGCAGCCGGCTGGTGTCGCCGCCGAAGGGCAGCCACGTCGTGCGGGTCGTGCTGAAAAGCGGCAGGAGCTGCGGCTCGAGCGTGGCGATGCCCTCGAAGCGGCTCATCGTCGGTCGGCCGCCGAGCGGCTCACTGGAGGCGTAATGAAACGCCGCGAACAGGTGGTCGACCGCCATCGAGGCGGCGACGTTGCGGGGCAGCACGCAGTGGATGAACTTCATTCCCCGGTAGGCCTCGTCGAGCCGGCAGATCGTGCCGACAAGCGGCACGCCGAGGCGGTCCGCGATCCGGCGGGCGTGAGCGAGTTGCTCCTCGAACACCGCGTCGTCCTCGCCGTGGGCCCCCACATGATGGTGCACGAGGAGCCGCACCCGCAGCGGCTCGGGCACCGCGGGATCGAGGAGCCGATGCCGCGCGAGGTGCATGCTGTCGATGCCGCCGCTCATCGCCATGGCCGCGCCCCTCGTCCAGTCGGTGTGCGTCGCCGACGGCCGGGCATCGGCCTCCACGGGCACCTGCCGCCATGCCGGGGCCATCAGCCGCAGCGTCGCCTGCACAGGACCGCGGAGATTGCCGAGCAGCACCTCGTCGATGCCTCCCTCGACAATGAGCGGCCCGCCGCGAAGCATCGCCGGCACGAGCAGCGCCACGGCGAAGGGATCGAAAACCTCCTCCCGTCGGGCCAGGTCGGGATGATTGCCGAAGCGGCGAAGGGCGAGGCGCCGCTCGCGGCCGTCGATCGTCACGGCGGCCGAGGAGGTAAAGCCTTCGTGGTCCGCATCGGTCGCGAGATCCCGGATCACGACGGCCATCGGGCCACCCCCTCGCGGGACATCAGGCCTGCAGCAGCCGTTCCATCGCCTCACGGGCGGCGACGAGGGCCGCCGGCAACTGGTCGACGAGCTTGCCACCGGCCTGGGCGAGGTCGGGCCGTCCGCCCCCCTTGCCTCCCACGATGGTCGCGGCGTCACGGATCCAGGAACCGGCCGACAGGCCGCGGGCCTCGAGCTCCTTCGAGATGCCCGCCACCAGCGTCACCTTGTCGCCCTCCACGCTGCCCAGCAGTACGGCGATCGGGCTCGCCTTGCGCCGCAGCTGGTCGATGCACTGGCGCATCACGCCGGCGTCGCTGCCCCTGGCGTCGGCCACCACCACCCGGGTGCCCGCCACCGAGGCCGCGGCTGCGAGCAGCTCGTCGGCCGACAGGGCCGCGGCTCCCGCCACCGGCTTCGCCTTCTTGAGTTCCCGCAGTTCCTTCACGAGGGCGGCAAGTCGGTGGGGCAGTTCGCCCACCGGCACCTTGAGCGCGCCGGCCGCCTCGGCGAGCGCCCGCTCCGCCTGGCGGAATCGATCAAGGGCTCTTGCGCCGGTCACCGCGGTGATCCGCCGCGTGCCGGCCGACACGCTCTCCTCGCCGATGATCCGCACGATGCCGATCTCGCCAGTGCTGGCCACGTGCGTGCCGCCGCAGAGTTCGCGGCTGACACCGTCCATCGTCACCATCCGGACCGTGTCGGGATACTTCTCGCCGAAGAGCATCATGGCCCCGGCATGGCGGGCTTCCGCGAGCGGCAGCAGCCGGGCTGTCACCGGCACCGCCGCCAGCACGCCGGCGTTCACCATCCCCTCGATCGCCGCCAGCGTCTCGTGGTCGATCGAGGAGGTGTGCGAGAAGTCGAAGCGGAGCAGGTCGGCGTCGACCTTCGAGCCCTGCTGCACCGCATGCGAGCCGAGGTGGTGCTGCAACGCGGCGTGCAGCAGGTGCGTGGCCGAATGCGCCCGCCGCAGGGCCGCACGCCGGTCACGATCGACAGCCGCCTGCACGGTCGAGCCGAGGTCGAGGCCTCCATTCCGCAGGTGGCCGACGTGGAGCATGAAGCCACCTTCACGGTGCGTGTCGATCACCTCGAACTCGCCCCCGGGCCAGGTGAGCCGGCCGGTGTCGCCCACCTGGCCACCCGACTCGCCGTAGAACGGCGTGCGATCGAGCACCACGGTGACGGGCCTCGCGTGCCCCACCTCGTCGAGCCGGTCGCAGAGTGCGTCCTGGGCGATGATCCCGATCACCTTCCCGGGCCCCTCGATGGACTCGTAGCCGATGAACTCCGACCCGTGCATCGTCTTCTTGAGGGCGTCGAGCGGCCCCGACGTGAACACCTCCACGCGTGTGCCGGCACCGGACTTCAGGCCGTGCTCGTCCATCGCCCGCCGGAAGCCCTCCCAGTCGAAGCCGCAGTTCCGCTCGGCGGCGAGCGTCTCGAGCAACTCCGGCGGGAAGCCGTAGGTGGTGTAGAGTTCGGCCGCATCGCCGCCGGGCACCTCGGCCTTGCCCGCCGACCCAAGCGCCCGAAAGAGTTTCTCGATCCGCTCGAGGCCGCCGTCGATCGTCGCCAGAAACGACGCCTCCTCCCGCTCGATCACGCCCGCCACACGGCCCGTGGTGTCGGCCAGTTCCGGGTAGGGCCGGCGCATCATCTCGGCCACCACGGGGGGCAGCCGGTGGAGGAAGGGCTCCCGCATGCCCATCTGCCGGCCGTCGAGCACGGCGCGGCGGAGGAGCCGCTTGACGACATACTTCTCCTCGTTGTTGCCCGGGAGCACGTTCTCGTGGATCGCGAACGTGCAGGCCCGCACGTGGTCGGCGATTCGCCTCATCCGGCGGCCGTCGTCGGTGGCGGGCTCGTACCGCCGTCCGCAGACCTCCGCCACCGCCTCGACCAGCGGCCGGAGGATGTCGATGTGGAAGTTGGAGTCGACCCCCTGGAGCATCGCGCAGGTCCGCTCCAGGCCCATGCCGGTGTCGATGTTGCGGCTGGGGAGCGGATGCAGGTTGTCGGGCGGCGGCCCCACGCGGTTGAACTGGGTGAACACGAGATTCCAGATCTCGACGTCGCTCCCGTCGGGCATGCGGTAGAAAATCTCGCTGCACGGACCGCAGACGCCGTCGGGACCCTGGCTGGGGGCGCTGGCGGGCCAGAAGTTGTCGTCCTCGCCCATCCGCGTGATCTTCGCGGCCGGCACGCCGATCTCGTCGGCCCAGATCGCGAACGCCTCGTTGTCGTCGTGGTAGACGGTGATGGAAAGCTTGTCCGGCGAAATGTGGAGCCAGTTCTTCGCGGTCAGAAACTCCCACGCCCAGTGGATCGCCTCCCGCTTGAAGTAGTCGCCGAAGGAAAAGTTGCCGAGCATCTCGAAAAACGTGTGATGGCGCGGCGTACGGCCCACGTTGTCGATATCGCCCGTCCGCAGGCACTTCTGGCAGGTGGTGGCCCGGGTGAAGTCCAGCTTGCACTTGCCGAGGAAGTGATCCTTGAACTGGTTCATCCCCGCCGGCGTGAACAGCACGGAGGGGTCCCACCGTGGCACGAGCACGTCGCTCGGGCGCCGTACGCAGCCCTTCGACTCGAAGAACGCCAGGTACGCTTCGCGGAGATCATCGGCCTTCATGGTCGCCATCGGCTCCCGGGGAACCGCCGAGGATGTCCGGCGGGGCCGCCACTATACCCGTGGCTGCCGCGGCGCCGCGATGCCGCCCCACCCCCCGTGAAAACGACACCGCCCACGAGCGGCCGCTTGGGTCGGCCACACGTGGGCGGTCGGGGGGAACCGTCGTGTTCAGGGCGCGGCTGCTGCCGGCTCACTCGCCGCCGGCACCGCCGTCGCTCGCCATCGCGATCACGCTGTCCTTCGCGGCGAGGATCTTTTCGCGGAGTTCGCCGGCGACCGCCGGGTTCTCCTTGAGGAAGAGCCTCGCCTTCTCGCGTCCCTGGCCGAGGTGCGTCTCGCCGTACCGCAGCCAGGTGCCCGTCTTGTCGACGAGCTTGGCGGCGATCGCCAGGTCGAGGATATCGCCCTCCACGCTGATGCCGTCGGCGTGCATCATGTCGAACTCGGCCACGCGGAACGGCGGGGCCACCTTGTTCTTCACGACCTTCACCTTCACCCGCTGGCCGACGACATTCTCGCCGTCCTTGAGCGTGCCGATCCGTCGCACGTCGACCCGGCACGACGAGTAGAACTTGAGCGCCCGGCCGCCCGGCGTGGTCTCGGGGCTGCCGAACATCACGCCGATCTTCTCGCGGATCTGGTTGATGAAGATCACGGTCGTCTTGCTTTTGGCGATCGCCCCGGTGAGCTTCCGCATCGCCTGGCTCATCAGCCGGGCCTGCAGCCCCACGAAGGAATCGCCCATCTCGCCATCGAGCTCTTTCTGGGGCACGAGGGCCGCCACGGAGTCGACGACGATGATGTCGACGGCGTTGCTCTTGATGAGCATCTCCGCGATGTGCATCGCCTCCTCGCCACTGGTCGGCTGACTCACGAGCAGCTTCTCCAGCGAGATGCCGAGCTTCTTCGCCCAACTCGGGTCGAGAGCATGCTCGGCGTCGATGAAGGCAGCGATGCCGCCCGCCCGCTGGGCCGCGGCCACCGAATGCAGCGCGATCGTGGTCTTGCCGCTCGACTCCGGGCCGAAGATCTCGATGATCCTGCCCCGCGGAAAGCCCTTGCCACCAAGGGCCAGGTCGACCGACAGGCTGCCCGACGAAATGCCCTCGATCGGCTTCTGGGCCTCGGTGCCCAGCGGCATGATCGACCCCTCGCCGAACTCCTTCTCGATCTGGGCAAGCGTGTTGCGGAGGGCCGGATTGTCGTCGAGGAACGAGGCCCCGCCCTTCGCGGCCTTCTTGCCCCCCTTCTCTGCCGCCTTCACCTCGCGGCTGTCCTTCTCGCGATCCTTCTCGCGATCCTTGTCCTTGTCGTCTTTCTTGCCCATCCGACCGTTCACTCCTGCAACTGCCGTCACCATGGCGACCATCTCCCACGCTTCCCGGCACGTCGTCGGGGTGGTTGCTTCGCCACCATGAATCGAGCGATTTGCCGCGGAACCGAACACTGAACGCGGGTATACTATCGACAGCTGACCACGCTGGCAAGCAGAATTTCTGGACGGCCGTACAGGCCTGCAGAACTACGGAAAACCGGCCCGGTTCCTCGCGCCGGACGATGCCGGAGAGGAAGCCCAATCGCGTAAGCGATGGGGATTGCGTCACCGTTACCGCAGGCTCGGGGGTGCCCACGCCCTGCCGCCGGACGTTCGTTCCGGCCTTCCAGGCCTGCACTCACTGCATGCTGGCTGCGCTTCGCCATCCCTGGCTCCGCTTGCCATCAAGCCCGGCGACAGGGCATGGGCACCCCCTCGCCGGCCGGCAAGGCACATCTTGGCGTGCCAGGATGGCACCGCCCGCACGGCATGGCCCACCTTGGCTGGGCCATCGCCGTGCCAAGGCTGCCGGGGGCATGGATGCCCCGGCAGCCATGTATTCAGAACGACAGCATCTGCCGGTATTCGGCCACGCGGCGGTCGAGGTCGGTGCGGTCGATGCCCGCGAGCCGGTCGAGGCTGAAATCCTCCACCGTGTAGCTCGCCGTGACCACGCCGTAGGCGAGGGCCTCCTTGAGCGACTGCGGGTCGAAGCGGTCCTTGCTCGCCAGGTGCCCCATCATGCCCCCGGCGAACGAGTCGCCCGCGCCCGTCGGATCGAGCACCTGCGGCGTCGGGTAGGCGGGCAGCACGTACATCTCGTGCTCGCTGAAGAACATCGCCCCGTGCTCACCCTTCTTGATGACCACGAACTTCGGCCCCATCTTCCGCACCGCGTGGCCGGCGCGGACGAGGTTCTCGTCTTCGGCGAGGAGTTTGGCCTCCGAGTCGTTGAGCACGAGGCCGTCGATCCGCTTGAGGAGCGATTCGAGTTCGTCCCGCTGGATGTTGATCCAGAGGTCCATCGTGTCGGCCACGGTGAGCTTCGCATCCGGCACCTGGTCGAGCACCGAGAGCTGCGTGACCGGCGAGGCATTGCCGAGAAACACGAACTTGCTGTCGCGGTGGTTCACTTGCAGCTTCGGCTTGAACTCGCCGAACACGTTGAGGTGCACCTCGAGCGTCTCGCGGTCGTTCATGTTGGGGAGATAGCGGCCCCGCCAGCGAAACGTCTTGCCGCCGGGGATCGTCTCGATGCCCGAGGTGTCGATGCCCCGCTTCTCGAGAAACGCCGTGTGCTGCTTCGGCCAATCTTCACCGACCGTGCCGATCATCTTCACCGGGGAGAAGAAACTCGCCGCATAAGAGAAGAACACGGCCGAGCCGCCGAGCACATCGTCGCGCTGGTCGGTGGGGGTCTCGACGCAATCAAGGGCGACGCTTCCGACGACGAGCAGCGGCATGACGGGCTCCCGGGAGATTCGAGGCGAACGAGCCGGCGAATGTACGCGGGTCAGCCGCAGAGCGGAAGCGCCCGCGCGATCCGTGCGAGCGACTGCTCGCGACCGAGGATCGCCAGGCAGTCGTAGAGGCCCGGCCCCACGGTCTTGCCAGTCACGGCCACCCGGACGGCGTGGATCAGGTCGCCCACCTTCACGCCCGCCGCCTCCACCACCCGCTTGAGCGCCGCCTCGAGCTCCGCGGGCGCGAAGGGCTCGACCTTTTCCAGGGCGTTCGCATACGCCCGCAGGAGGTCGCCGGCCCCCGGCTTCGCCAGCCGCTGCGTCACCGCCGCGTCGTCCATCACGGGCTCGGCGACGAGGAAGAAATCGGCGTAGGCCAGGATGTCGCCGGCCACCTTGAGCCGGTCGCCCGAGGCCTCGACCACCTTCCGGACGGTCGCCACCGACTCGGCCGAGGGCGGATCGCCCACGAGCCCCGCCCTCGCCAGATACGGCAGCATCATCGCCAGTTTCTCGTCGCTGGAGAGGGCCGCCATGTAGTGATCCTGCACCGCCCAGAGCTTCTTCGGATCGAAACTCGCCGGGGAGGAGTTGATCCGCTCGAGCGTGAAGTGCTTCACGAGCTCGTCCCGTGAGAAGAACTCCGTCTTGTCGTCGTACGACCAGCCGAGGAGGGCGAGGTAGTTGTCGATCGCCCACGGCAGGTAGCCGACCTCGCGGTAGAAGTCGACGACCACGGGATTGAAGGTGTCGGCCTCCGCTCGGAGCCCGACCCGCTCCGCGATCCTCAGCCCGTGCTCCATCACCTGCTTGAAGTCGGCGTTCTTGAGGTACTGGGCGAGCTTCCGCTTCGAGAGCTTCGTGCGGCTGCCCGGCTCGGCCACCAGCGGCAGGTGGGCGTAGGCCGGCAGCGGGTAGCCGAGCGACAGGGCGATGAACGCCTGCCGCGGCGTGTTGGAGAGGTGTTCCTCGGCCCGGATCACGTGCGTGATCCCGAGGTCGTGGTCATCGACGACGCTGGCAAGATGGTAGAGGCAGGAGCCGTCGGCCCGCTGGATCACGTGGTCCTGTTCGCGCTCCCAGGCGAACTCCACCCTGCCGCGGACCGCGTCGTCGATCACGAGCGAGCCCTCCCGCGGCATCTTCAGCCGCACCACGCTCTGCCGTCCCTCGGCGGCGAATCGCTTCGCCGTCTCGTCGTCGAAGGCGGCGAACCGCCGGCTGTAGAGAAACGGCTTGCCGGCCGCCTGCGCCGCCTTCCGTTCCTCGTCGAGCTCCTCCGGCCGGGCGAAGTCGCGGTACGCATGGCCGAGGTCGAGGAGCCGCGCCGCGGCGGCCTTGTACCCCGCGGCCCGCTGCGACTGGTAATAGGGGGCGTGCGGCCCGCCCACGCCGGGCCCCTCGTCCCAGTCGATCCCCAGCCAGCGGAGGCCGTCGAGGATCGGCTGCAGCGCCGTCTCCACGTTTCGCTCGGCGTCGGTGTCGTCGATGCGGAGGATGAACTGCCCGCCGCGCTGCCGGGCGAAGAGCCAGTTGAACAGGGCCGTGCGGACGCCCCCGATGTGGAGGTAGCCGGTGGGGCTCGGGGCGAAACGGGTGCGAACGGTCATGGCGGCGCGTGGCTCCGGCGGCGGGTTGGCGGGCGTAAGCCTACTCACGCGGCCTGGCCATTCATCCGCGCCAGCCTGCGAAGACGCTTTCGCTCGGCCTTCGACAGGTGCCGCTCATCCTGTTCGGACCCGTCGACAAACTCCGTGTCGTCGGCCGCGTGCAGGGGTTCGTCGTCGGACTCCTCGGAGCCGACGGGCTCGCTGCGTCCCGTCGGCCGGGCCGGCTCCGGCCGCCCCTTCCCCGAGGCCGCGGGCCGGCCGCACTGGCCGCGGACCTCGCGGATCACCGACCGGGCGGCGGCGAGCATGGCGACGAGCGCGGCCGCCGCCCCTGCCGACCAGCTCGACCGCATCAGCGACTCCATCCGCGGATCGGCCCCCCCGAGCCATGCAGCGCCGGCGGAGACGGCCCACGCGAGCAACGCGAGGCCGAGCCAGGTCGACGTCCCCAGCCGCTCGTGCAGCGGCAGCACGGCCCAGAGCGACACCGCGACCCACGCCGTGGCCGCCAGGCCGAGCCACCAACCGATGCCCGCGGGCCCGACGGCGATGCCCGTTGCATCGCTCAGCGCCGCCGCCACCACGCGGCCCACCGGCACCACCCCGGCGCAGGCGGTGACGAGCAGGATCGCAGCCATCCATCCCCAGGCGCGAAACCGTCCCTTGTAGTCGTCGCGGCGATGGCGGCGCATGAGCCTGACGATGAGCGCCGTGGCCGCCGCGAGCGCGAGGAACACCTGCGCCAGCCAGGCCTGCAGCGACGTCGCAGCCCGCGGATCGACCACGTGCCCGAGCGCGGCGAGCGTGCGGGCGAACCGACCGCCTCCCACGAAGATCGGCCGCGCGAACACCTGGTCGCTCACGCCCACGGCGATGGCGGCCGCCGTCGGCACCAGGATCGCCGCAGCCGCGAGGGCGAGGCCGCCGACCGTGGTCGGTAGCAGCATGGCCGGCCCACGCTGCCGCTCCGGATGGGCCTCGGGATCGTAGGCCGCCATGTGGCGAGCCGCGTCGGTCGGAGTCGATGCCGCCGACGAATCGGCCCGCTTCCAGGAAACGACCAGCCGGCGGCGCTGATCCCGCCGCTGGTTCGCCGCGAGGGACATGACGATGCTCGAATCCGTTCGAGAATGATCCTTCCTGCCGGGCGGTCCATCGCCAGGCCACGCGGCATGCAGCCGCAGATCATCTGCTTCGACCGGCGCGGCATGGCTTGTCCACCGGCGGCATCGCCGCCATGCGAGAAAGCACGCCGTGCACCTTCCACACCGCCGGCGTTCCTCGCATCGCCGGCCCAACCGGAGCGATCGTCACGGTCGGCGAAGGCGTGGGAGATTTGCCGCCCCGCAGCAGGTCGGCTACGATCCTGCCGCCGATCACCAGCCCCCTTTTTGGAGACCTGCCATGGCCTACACGCTGCCCGCCCTCCCCTACGCCTTCGACGCGCTGGAGCCCTTCATCGACGCCCGGACGATGGAGATCCACCACGACAAGCACCATGCCGCGTACGTGACCAATGTCAACAAGGCGTTGGAGGGCCACGCCAACCTGGCGGCTCTGCCGGTCGAGAAGCTCATCGCCGACCTGGAGAAGGTGCCCGAGGGGATTCGCACGGCGGTTCGCAACAACGGCGGCGGGCATGCCAACCACACGCTCTTCTGGGAATCGCTGTCGAAGGGCAAGGGAGGCGAGCCCTCGGGCCACCTCGCCGAGGCCATTCGCTCGGTGTTCGGCGACTTCACGAAGTTCAAGGAGGCGCTCTCCGACGCGGCCATGAAGCGGTTCGGCAGCGGCTGGGCCTGGTTGTCTGCCGACAAGACCGGCAAGCTGCTCATCGAGAGCACGGCCAACCAGGACAGCCCGATCATGCACGGCAACACGCCGCTGCTGGGCATCGACGTGTGGGAGCACGCCTACTACCTGCTCTACCAGAACCGCCGGGCTGACTACGTCTCCGCCTTCTACAACGTCGTCGATTGGGATGCCGTCGGGAAGCGGTTCGCGGCCCTGAAGAAGTAGGCCCGCGGCCCAGGCTCGCGGCCTTGCCCAGTTTCGCACCGGCTGCCGTTGACTCGTCTCCGGGCGGATCCTATTTCCCCTGCTCCAGGGTGAGCGGATTCCGTCCGGAGACAGTCGTTATGTGCATGGCGTCGCGGTGGCAGAGGTTCCTGTCGGTCACGGCCGTGGTCGTGGCCCTCGCTGCGGCCGGCTGCAAGACCGGCACCTCGTGGAACGCCAAACCCTCGTGGTGGTCGTTCGGCGGCAGCGGCGAGACGGCCGAGAAACTCGCGTCCGCACCCCCCGCCTCCACCGACGTCACCAAGCCCTCCGCCACGTCGAAGCCATATCCCACGACGAGCACCCCCGAGGGCTACTCCCTCGCGGGCACGCCACCGGCCGCCGACGGCACCGGGCAGGTCGCCCTGGCCACGGCGTCCACGGCCGCGGAGCCGGCGGCCGTCACCTATGGATCGACACCCCCGGCCTCCGCCGCGACGGCGGCAGCGCCGGCAGCGCAGCAGGGAGCCACGACCCCCGCGGCGGGCGGACTCACCGGCATCTCGCCCCAGGTTGGCCCCTATCGCGGCGCCGCGGGTACGCCTGCCGATGCCCCCCTGCCCTCGGCGTCGGCGGCGGCTGCGCCGGCCTTCGCGCCCCAGACGGAGGCGACGACCGCGGCGGTGGCACCCGCGGCGGCCTTCGGAGCCACGGCCCCCACGGCCTCCCTCGATCCGCCCGCGTCATCGGCCGCCCGCGTGGCCGACGCCCGCAGTGCCGACGGCTGGTCGGCCGCGCCCACGACGCCGGGCTCGCGTTATGGCGACGCCTCGTCGAGCCGCTTCTCCGGCGCAAGCCCCGCGACGCCGGCCAGCGCCGCGCCGTTCGGCAGTGCGCCGCCGCCGCCGGCTGACATGCCGGCGCCACCTGCGACCATGCCGCCGGCGAACCTGCCCGCGGCGCCTGCCACACCCACGCGGCGTCCCGATCCGGGCTACCGACCGGGGGGCACGTCGAGCTATCGGCCAAGTCGCACGATCCTTGCCGGCGATGCCCCGGCCGATCCGTCTCCGGTGCGGCAGGTGTCGTTCGAGGCGCCCATGCCGCCGGAGTCCGCGCCGGTGATCCGCTGAGCGACGGGCCCTACCAGCCCATCGCGACTACCAGCCCATCACCATGTTCGACTCGATCACCTTGCGGGCTCGATCGAGGTCGTCGCCGGTCTCGTGCATGTAGAGCCGGATCGCATGCACCTTGTCGCCGGCGGCTTTCGCCAGGCACTCGCGGGCCGTGCTGCATGGATTCGACCGCGAGTCGGTGAGGCCGAGCGCCGACTTGGAGATCACCCACGAATCCCGCGGCCGACGGGTGAGCCGCACGATCTTCTCGCCCGGATAGGCGTCGTGCACGACGGCCGAGGCGGCTTCCTCGTCGGGCGCCCACGAGATGATGATGTGGGCGTCGGTCTCGATCTCGAAGAGGGGCATGGGAGACACTCCGGGTGACGACAGTGGGGAGGGTACGGCGGCTCTACCGGGGCGTCAAACCGACGCCTGGCGGCTGCACGCCCCCGCGGACGTCCACACGCTCGCGGACGTACAATCAGTGGCACGACCGCCGGGGCTGGCCGTTGCCCCGGTCACCGAGGCACGCCATCACGCCATGAAGTACGACCGGCTCGGATTCCCGATCCCGCCCGAATTCACGGCCCCCGACCCACGGGCCGACCTTCCGGCGTGTGGCCCCGCCTCGCCTCCACCGCTTCCCCGGACTGTCGGCCGCGGCAAGCGACTGCTCGTGCTCGGCCTGCTGGCCGCCGTCGTGATCCCGGGGGCCATTGCCCCCGGCCTGATGCCGGCGGTGTCGGAGGTGGTCGTGCACTGGTCGCTGGAGCGGGCGGTGAGCCGCGAGGCCCGGGGCGAACTTCCCGCGGCCATCGGCCATGTCGGCCGGGCGATCGCCTGGACGCGCGGCGATCCTGAACGGCGCGGCCGGCTCCTCTGCTGGCGGGCCATGCTCCGGCTGGAAGACGGCGATCCGCGTGGAGCCGCGGCCGACGCGGATCGGGCCGTCGAGATCGCCCCCACCATGACGCAGCCGCGGCGGGTGCGGGCGCTCGCTCACGTGATCCTCGAGGAACGCGACCTCGCGCTGGCCGACGCGCAGGCCGCGGTCGACCTCGCCGGCCCCGGAGATCCCGAGGCCCTCAACCACCGGGCCTACATTCGCGCCCTCGTCGGCCGGGAACTCGAACCGGCGCTCGCCGACATCGACGCCGCGATCGCCGATGGCGGCGAGGCGACGCCGGAGTTTTTCGACACGAAGGCGTTCATCCTCCACCTGCTCGGCCGGCATCACGAGGCGGTCGACCTCCTCAACGTGGCGATTGACGGCGCCCAGAAGGCGAGGCGTGACCTCGCGGCGCTCGACGGTCACGCCGATCCCGACGAACTCGCCACACGTCTGCGGGCGGCGGACCACGGCCTCGCCGTGATGCACCACCATCGAGCCCGCGCCTGCCGGGCACTCGGCCTCGAGAGGCAGGCCCGGCAGGATTACGAGACGGCCGACCGCAAGGGCTACGCGCCCGAGAAGGGGATTTTTTAAGGGTAGGCACGGGGGTCGGCGAACGCTCGAGGAGCCTTGGGCGTATCCTCGCCCCGGCGACGATCCGAAGGAGTCGGTCCTCCGACCGACTTTTGCCGCCCCCAAGCCGGCGACATACCTCTCTCGAACGCGTTCTGGCGGCGGTTCCCGGTCCTTCTGGCCGCGCCGCGAAGGTTCGCTATACTCTTCGCTTCGACGACGTGGACACCCGGATCGCCGGAGTCGATCGTCCGCCGCAGGCGGGCGTGAGGCACCGACACGGGGGTGTAGCTCAGTTGGTTAGAGCGCCAGCCTGTCACGTTGGAGGCCGCGGGTTCGAGTCCCGTCACCCTCGCTCGTCCACCCGTCGACCCTCCTCTCATGCCCCTCGGTACGGCCATCGTCACCGGCGCCGCCAATGGCCTGGGGCGGGCCATGGCCAAGACCCTGCTTGGCGACGGCTGGAGCGTGGCCTGCGTCGATCTGCCGGGCCCGCTCGAGGCCGCCGGCTTCCGTGACGGGACCGATCGGCTCGACGTCGCCATGGATGTCCGCGATGCGGCCGCCTGGCAGGATCTCCACGACCGGCTGCGCGACCGCTGGCCGCACCTCGATCTCCTCGTCAACGCCGCGGGCGTCGGGGCCACCGGCGAGGTGGGCACGCTGCCGGAGTCGCAGTGGCGGCGGGTGATCGACACCAATCTCGTGGGCACGGCCCTCGGCTGCGAGACCTTCCTGCCGTGGCTGCGTGCGGGCGGCCGCCGCGCCCACGTCGTCAACGTCGCGTCGATCGCCGCGGTGCTGGCGCCGCCGTCGATGGCCGCCTACTCGGCCAGCAAGGCGGGCGTGGTGGCCCTCTCCGAGGCGATCGCCGCGGAGTCGCCCCGGCGGCGGCCCGGCGTGACGATCGTCTGCCCGGGCTTCTTCCGCTCCGGACTGCTCGACACGTGGCACTTCACGTCGCCCATCGAGCGGCGCGAGGCCGAGCGCCGCATGGCGATCACGTGGTGGAGCAGCGAGCGGGTCGCGGCCCGCGTGCTGCGGGCGGTGCACCGCAATCGCCGCTACGTGGTGGTGGGCCTGCAGGCCCGCTGGTTGTGGCGGCTCAAGCGGCTGGCGCCGCGGGCGACCACGGCGCTGGTCCGCGCGGTCTACCGCCGCCTCCGCTGACGGCCCGTCAGTCGAGCTCCTCGAGCCAGGCCCGGATCTCGTTCTCGTACTCGCTCGCCAGGCCGCCCACGATCAGCTGCCGGTGGAAGCTCGCGGCCCCGCCCTTCTTGAGGTCGGCATCCTCGGCGCTCGGAAACCGCTTCGCCGGGTCGGGGGCGATCAGCCCGCGGCAGAAATCCATCAGCAGCTCGTTGCAGGTCACCTCCGTGGGGAGGATCTGCGGCAGCCGGTGCACGAGCGACCGCTTCGCCTCGAGGAGGTCGCTGAACGACTGCAGCCCGGCGAACGGCGGCTGACCCGAGAGCATCTCCACGAGCACGTAGCCGAGGCTGGCGAGGTCGGATCGCGGCGTGTTCTCCTTCCCCTCGAGCACCTCGGGGGCGGCGTAGGCCGGCGTGCAGGTCTTCGTGGGGGGCGGTTCGTCGACGGGATGCGCCGAACCGATGTCGATGATCTTCGCGTTGCCCGTCCGCTTCACCATGATGTTGGCCGTCTTGATGTCGGCGTGCACGATCCCCTCACGGTGCAGCGCGGCGAGCGCGGCGAGGCACTCCCGTACGATCGAGATCGCCACGCCCGGCTTGAGCCGCGACTGCCTGGGGCCCGCGGTCACGATCACGTTGTTGAGGTAGCGCCAGCGATCCTCGCCCACGCTCGCCTGCGTCCGCTCGAGGAGTTCGGGAGCGAGCAGCCGCGACAGGTCGTAGCCGTCGATCCACTCCATCTCCATGATGCGGATCATCCGCTGCTCGACGAAGTTGTGGACGTCGAGGAGGTTGTCCTGCTGGATCTGGGCGACGCGGGCGGCCACGCCGGCGATGCGGTTCATCGCCTCGGCGTAGAGCGACTCGGTGCCATACCGTTCGGGCGAGAAGATCTTGAGCGCCACCGGCAGGGTGAAGTTGTCGGTGCCGCGGCGGGTGGTCAGGTAGACGACACCCTGGCCGCCGGCACCGAGCCGCCGGGAGAGCGTGTGGTATTCGGTCCAGTTGAGCCTGCCGGCACCGAGGATCTCCGAGTATTTCGCCAGGAGCTCGTCGGGGCAGCGGCTCCCCACCTCGCCGGCCGCGGTGATCGTGGGCCGTTCCTCCTGCAGGATGGTGGTGCTCATGGTGCATCGCCCTCGGCCTGAGGCTCCGGGAAACCCAGCCGCTTGTCGACCAGGTTTCGCAGGGGCCTTCCCTCACGGTACCTTCGGAGATTGTCGCAGAAAAACGCGGTCATCGCATCGATCCGGTGTTTCGACTGGCCGCCCACGTGCGGCGTGATCAGGAGCCGCGGAGCCTGCCAGAGCCGGCTCTCGGGCCGCGGCGGCTCGTCGGGGGTGACGTCGAGCGCGGCCGAATCGAGATGGCCGCTCTCCAAGGCGTCGACGAGGGCGTTTTCATCGACCAGCGGCCCTCGCGCCACGTTGACGAGGATCGCCCCCTTCCTCATCCGGGCGATCGCGGCGGCGTCGATCAGGTTGCGGGTGTGCTTGGTGAGCGGCGCGCAGAGGAAGAGGATGTCGATCTGCGGCAGCAGGTCGGCGAGCGTGTCGGGGGCTCCGAGAAACTCGACCGCCGCCGGCTTTCGCACCGGGAACCAGTCGGTCGCGAGGATCCGCACGCGGAAGGGCTCGAGCACCTCCACGAGCCGCCGGCCGTTGCCGCCGAGCCCCACGATCCCCACCGTGGCCCCGGTGAGGTCGACCGTGGGCCGGCGGACGAACTCGCGGCGGGCCTGCTGTTCGAGAAAGAGCGGGAAGCGGCGGGTGCAGGCGATGGCCATGCCGACCGTCTGTTCCGCGACCTGGTCGGCGAGCACCCCGGACGCGCTCGTCACGATGATGTCGGACCCGACCACCGAGGGCACGAGACAGTGGTCGAGGCCCGCCGCCGACGACTGGATCCACCGCAGGCGGCCGCGGGCGACGACCTCGTTCCACGGCACAGGCACCTTGGGGTGGCCGCAGAAGAGGTCGGCGTGGGGTAGTTCGGCGGCCACTCGCTCCTGCCCGGCATCGACGATCTCGGCCTCGGGGGCCACGGCGTGGATCTCGGCCACGTGCCGCGGCTCGACGGGATAACAGAGGACGATTCGCATGCGTCGGTTTTCGCAGGGGGGCGGCCGATCGTGCAAGCGGCGGCACGCGGCGGATTCCGCCCGTGCCGAATCCGCCGCTTGCTGCCGACGCCAATCCGGGTTCATATTGACCACCGCCGACCTCCTGCGACGTCGATCGCCTTTGGGGTTTCCATGCGTCCAGCCGTTCTGACCGTCGCCGCCCTCGCGTTCCTGCGGATCGTCGTGGGCCTGCACTTCTTTCTGGAAGGCGTCTCCCACCTTCGCGACCCGGCCTGGTCGAGCGCCGGATTCCGCAAGGCGGCGGTCGGTCCGCTCGCCGACTGGTATCGGTCGGAACTGCCCGAAACAGGCCGCTGGTCGGCCACGCTCGGGGCAGCCGACGGTCGCTCGGCCGCCGATGCCTCCAAGGCCTGGCAGGACAGCGTGACGGCCGAGTGGCGGGCGCTGCTCGACACCCGAGCGAAACTGGTGCCCCTGTCGGCCGAGGCACGGCAGGCGGCCGAGGCCGCGTTCGAGGCCGCCGTGAGGAGTCTCGCCGCGTTCGCCGACGGCATCGCGGACGACCTCGTCGACTATCGGTTGCAACTCCCCCGGCTCGCGGCGATGGAGCACAAGCCCGGCGCCGCCGACATCCCCTTCGAGCGGCAGCGGGTCGCCGCGAAGCGGAAGGAACTCGCCGGCCTGGCCACCGGCTGGATGAACGAGGCCGACGCGATCGGCAAGGACCTCGTCGCCACCTGGGATGCAAGCCTCCCCGACGCCACGGCTCGCCGCCGGGCGGCGGCGGCGGCCGGCCCCTCCCCGCTCTGGAAGGCCGACCGGTTCGTGAGTTGGTCGCTCGTCACGATCGGGGCCTGCCTCGTGCTCGGCCTGCTCACGAGGTTCAACGCGATGGGGGGCGTGTTCTTTCTCGCCAGCGTGATCGCGTCGCAGCCCTTCTGGGTCGCCGGAGCGCAGTCCACCTACGACCAGTGGGTCGAACTCGCCGCCCTGCTCGTGATCGCCACCGTGCCGCTCGGTGGCTGGAGCGGTCTCGACTACTTCCTCGAGCGGTGGTGCCCGTTTTCTCGCTGCTGCGGAACGTGTCGATCGGGCCAGCCTCGCTCCTGACGTCGGCCGCCAAACCATCTCCGTCGATTTTCCCCGAGGTGCCTTCGATGAACCTGACCGAACAGCAGAAGTGGATCGGAAAGGAAAACTTCAACGACGCGGTGGCGATCACCCGCCGTGACTTCCTCGGCGGGGCCGTGGCGGCGGGGATCGCCAGCGGCGCGGGCCTCGGCTCCATCTACTTCGGCTATGGCAAGAGCGTCGGCGACCCGCTCCGCGTGGGCGTGCTGGGCACCGGCGACGAGGGGAGCGTGCTGATCGGGGCCCACAATCCCGCCTACCTCAACATCGTCGCGATCGCCGACATCCGGCCCTACAACCAGTTTCGCGCCTTCCACGGCGACGTGTCGAGCGCGAGCGCCAACCAGGCCCGCCCCGGCCTGATGGCGAAGTACCAGTGGTCGACGGAAGACGCAGCCCGCGCCAAGGTGAAGGTCTACGCCGCCTACGAGGAGTTGCTGGCCGACAAGGACGTGGAGGCCGTGATCATCGCCCTCCCGCTCCACCTCCACGCCGAGGCCTCGATCAAGGCGATGCGGGCCGGCAAGCACGTGCTCACCGAGAAGCTCATGGGGCACAGCATCCACGAGTGCAAGGAGATGGGCCGCGTTTCGCGGGAGACCGGCAAGATCCTCGCCACGGGCCACCAGCGGCACTACAGCATCCTCTACGACAACGCCGTGTACACGATCGGCACCGCCCGGCTGATCGGCGATCTGCATTCCATCCGGGCCCAGTGGCACCGCGGCAACCTGCCCGGGAAGGACTCGTGGAAGCCGCCGCTGCCCGACGACGCCTCGCTCGCCAAGCAGGTGGCCGGCTGGAAAAAAGAACTCGATGCGGCCGCCCCCTCCGCGATCGATGGCCTGAGAAAGAAGATTGCGCAGTGGGAGGCGCAGATTGCCGACCAGGCGATCGACGCCGCGAACTACGGCTACTTGCAGGGCACGGCTCCCGACGGCACGCCGCGCACGCCCATGGAGGAACTGATTCGCTGGCGGCTCTGGAACCGCACTGGCGGCGGCCTGATGGCCGAGCTCGGCAGCCACCAGCTCGACGCCGCCGGCATCTTCGTGTCGGCGATGCACGGCGCGGGCAAGAAGGTGAGGCCGCTGACGGTCACCGCCGTGGGCAACCGCAGCCTCTTCCCCGCCGATCGTGAGATCGACGACCACGTCTACTGCATGTACGAGTACCCCGCCCCGGGCTACTTCGGCGACGACGGCACGATCGCCGACCCCAACAAGAAGATCGTGGTCACCTACTCGTCGATCAACGGCAACGGCTTCGGTGGCTACGGCGAGGTGGTGCTGGGCACGAAGGGCACGCTCGTGCTGGAGCAGGAGCGCGACGTGATGCTCTACAAGGACTCCTCGAAGGACACCCGCGTGACGGTCGCGAAGGCCAAGGACGGCTCCCCGACGCTCGATACCACCGAGACCGGCGGCGGCCCGGTGGCGGCCGGCAAGGCGGGGGCCGAGGCGGCTCCCTCGCGCGGCTACACCGAGGAGATGGAGCACTGGGCGTGGTGCATCCGCAACCCGTCGCCCGAGAACCAGCCGCGGTGCAAGCCCGAAGTGGCGATCGCCGACGCCGTGATCGCCCTGGTGAGCAACGTCGCACTGGCCAACCCCACGACGCAGTCGCGAATCGACTTCAAGCCCGAGTGGTTCGACATCGCCAGCGACGAGACGCCCGAGGGCGTGAAGCCCGACGTCATGCGGTCGAACTACGGCGCCTGACGGGGCCCACGAGCTTCGCCAGTTCCACCACGCTCACGGGCACGAGCGAGAGAGCGATCACGAACGGCCAGTCGCGGCCCGGGGTCACGCCCACTTCGAGGAACGAACGCGCCGGCGGCACCATCACCACCGCCACCTGCAGGAGCGCCGACAGCGCCACGGCCACCAGCAGCGCGGGGTTGGCACGGACCCCCAGCCCGAACGCCGTGCGGCGGTCGCTGCGGCAGCCGATGGCGAAGAGGAGTTGCGAGAACGCCGCCACGCAGAAGGCCACGGTGCGGGCGTGCGGCAGACGCTCGGGATCGCCCCGCCAGGTGAACCAGAAGGCCGCCACGGCCACGGCGGCGACGATCGCCCCATGGGCCAGGATCTCGAGTCCACGCCGCCGGGGGATCACCGGCTCGCGTGGCGGCCGCGGCGGCCGCTGCATGATGTCGGGCTCGGGCGGTTCGAGCCCGAGCGCCAGCGCGGGCAGGCCATCGGTCACGAGGTTGAGCCAGAGGATCTGGATCGCCGCCAGCGGCGCGGGCCAGCCCGCCACGGCGGCCACGAGCATGAGCAGCACTTCACCGGCGTTGCAGGCCAGCAGGTAGTGCATGAACTTCTGGATGTTGTCGTAGATGCCCCGTCCTTCCTCGACCGCGGCCACGATGGAGGCGAAGTTGTCGTCGGTGAGCACCATGTCGGCCGCCTCCCGGGTCACATCCGTGCCGGTGATGCCCATGGCGATCCCGATGTCGGCCGCCTTCACCGCCGGCGCGTCGTTGACGCCATCGCCCGTCATGGCGACCACCTGCCCGAGCCCCTGCAGCGCCCGCACGATCCGGAGCTTGTGCTCCGCCGACACGCGGGCGTAGATCGCGGTGTCGACCGCGATCCGCTCGAGCGCCGCGTCGTCGACCTCGTCGAGCATCGCACCGGTCACGGCCCGCGGGGCATCGCCGTCCACCAGCCCGAGTTCCCGGCCGATGGCCAGGGCCGTGGCGGGATGGTCGCCCGTGATCATCACCGGCCGGATGCCCGCCGACCGGCAGCGGGCCACGGCCACCCGGGCCTCGTCGCGCGGCGGGTCGATCATGCCCACGAGGCCGACGTGCACGAGCCCGCGCTCCGTGCGGGCCGGATCGGCGTCGAGCGGCTCGGCGGCGTGCAGATCCCGCCAGGCGAGCGACAGCACCCGCAGCGCGTCGCGGGCGAGCCCGTCGGCGACGGCAAGGATTTCCCGCCGGCGTTCGCCGCTGAGCGGCACGACCTGCCCCTCCCGCTGCTCGGCGACGCAGCACTCGAGCACCGCCTCGGGAGCCCCCTTCGTGGCCAGCCGGCGGCCGCCAGGCGTCGTCACCACCACGCTCATCCGCTTGCGGGTGGAATCGAAGGGGATCTCGAAGATCACCGGCTCGGCGGGGTCGGTCGCCGGGATGCCCGCCTTGGCCGCGGCCACCACCAGCGCGGCCTCGGTGGGATCGCCGACGGCCTGCCAGCCGCCGCCGTCCACCGGCGGCTGAAGCGACGCGGTGCTGCAGCGGGCGGCGATGCCGAGCAGGGCGTGGAGGTCGGGATCGCCACTCGACGCGGGACCGCCGGCGGCGGTGAGAAAGCCGCCCCGCGGCTCGTAGCCGGCTCCGGTCACCCGCACGTCGGCCGCCGCGGTGACGATGCGCCGCACGGTCATCTCGTTGCGGGTGAGCGTGCCGGTCTTGTCGGAGCAGATCACCGTGACCGCGCCGAGCGTCTCCACGCTCGGCAGCCGGCGGACGAGCGCGTTTCGGGCCACCATCCGCTGCAGCCCGAGCGCGAGCACGAGCGTGACGACGGCCGGCAGCCCCTCGGGCACGGCGGCCACTGCCAGGCTCACCGCCCGCAGGAGCAGGTCGGTGAGGCCGCCCGTCTGCCACAGCCGGGCCAGCCCGCCGCCACGGATCACCTCGAACAGGAAGATGGCCGCGACCACCACGAGGCAGACGGCGATCAGGATCCTGCCGAGCCCCGCGAGCCGCCGCTGGAGCGGCGTCGGTTCCGGTGGCGCGTGCTCGAGCATCCCGGCGATGCGGCCGACCTCCGTCGCCATGCCGGTGGCCACGACGACGGCCATGCCACTGCCGGCGGCGACCACCGTGCCGGCATGCACCATCGAGCGGCGATCTCCGAGGGGCGTCGGCTCGGGCAGGTCGTCGGCGGGTTCCTTGACCACGGCTGTGCTCTCGCCGGTCAGCGCGGCCTCCTGCACCATCAGGCCGAAGGCCGCGACGAGCCGGGCATCGGCCGGCACGTGATCCCCGGCCTCGAGATCGATCAGGTCGCCCGGCACGAGCTCCCGCGACGGGATCGAGATTCGCCCGCCATCGCGAATCACGCGGGCCATCGGGGCGGCCAGGCGCTGGAGGGCTGCGAGGGCCCGCTGGGCCCGATCCTCCTGCATGAAGCCGATCACGGCATTGAGCAGCACGATCGCCGTGATGGCGGCGGCATCGGCCCAGTCGCCGAGCGCCGCCGACACGAACGCCGCCAGGCCGAGGATCCAGATGACGAGCTCACGAAACTGGGCGGCGAACGTGTGCCACCAGGGCCGCGGCGCCGGCTCGCTCAGGGCGTTGGGCCCGACCTCGGCGAGCCGCCGAGTCGCCTCGTCGGCGGGCAGCCCCGTGGCGAGGTTCGTCCCGACCCGCGCGGCGACGCCACCGAGCGTGCCGGCATGCCAGACGGCCGTCTGCACCGACACGCTTCTCGGGGGCAGCGTTGCACGCACCCCGGCATTCTACGCCGCCTCCGCCGCCGAGCGGTGGCTCGATGGCCCGTCGTCGGCCGAGGCCGCTGCCACCGCGATCGTCCGCAGCGCCTCGAAGAGATTCAGTTCGCCGGACTCGAACGCCGCGATGATCCGCTTGATCTCGACCAGCGCGAAGATGGCATGTGGCGCAGTCCTGTCTGTCTTCCGTGACATCATGGCTCCCTCCGTGGATTGTCGTGAACTCGTTCCCCGCGTCGATCCACGATCGACGCGCCCCATCACAGCGATCTCCACGCATGGGGTCTTTCACGTCAGCGGCGGTTTTTCACGAGCCGCGCACGCGGGAATAAAATTCGCGCCCGTCGCGAACTGGTGTTGACACCCCCCCTCGCCGCCCCCAATAGTAAGGGGGGTGCGGCGAGGGAAGCTGGCGGAAAGACACGGTGGGGGCGCGATGATCCAACCTCCATTCATCCAATACGCATGGCTCGTTTCCTGCGATCGCCTGTCGGCACGGGAGGGGTGCCACCGCTTTCACCGTCGCCAGGTGAATCATCACGTCGGCTATATCCGGTCAGGCCGGGCCCACGTGCGGTGGATCCACCACGGTCGCGACGAGGAGTTCTGCATCTCGCCAGGAAACGTGATCTTCCTGCCGGCCGACAACCTGGAACACACGTTCCTGGTGGTTCCCGAGGCGGACCTCGAAAGTGTCACGGTGATGATCCCCGCCGATCACCTGGCTACCATCGCCGCGGAGGAGGACATCGACCGGGAGGGTCTGTTCCGCATGCTTCCGCCCTTCGATGATGCCGTCCTTCGGTCGTGCATGGAATGGATGATGCTTCTGGACTCGCCGGCCGGCGGCACGACGGCTGCCGAGCATGACGACGTGGCGCGGCGACTGGTCATGCGGCTCCTCGAACTGCTGGGCCGCCGAAGCCCTGCGTGGGAACCCGAACACGGTGTCTTCACCGGCGAGACCATGCACGATCTCATCCACTACATCGACGAGCACCTGCAGCGGCCTCCGACGCTCACCGACATCGCCACGATGACGGGCCTGTCGCCGAGCCATGCCGCGAGGAAGTTTCGCCGCTCGGTGGGCACGAGTCTCGAGCGGTTCGTGAACCGACGACGCTTGCTGCGCGCCCTCGGCCTGCTCTCCCATACCCAGGTGCCCCTCACGAGGATCGCCCTCGACCTGGGCTTCTCGTCGCAAAGCCACTTCACGCGACTCTTCAGCGAGTCGACCGGCACGTCGCCCTCGCGATACCGCCGGGCACTCGGCGCCCCGCGACTGCCGCGGTAGACGGAATCGGCCAGGGGCATGTCCGCCCGGCCACCTCCATACGCACGTGGCACAAAAACGGCCGCGCCACTCGCACGTGCGGGCGGCGCGGCCGTTGACGACTCAACCGTAGTACCCCCACGGGGAGTCGAATTATTGCAGAATCCTCGGGAGATACCGCAGTCGAGGGAAATTCCGGACCACATTCCGGACCACTTTGGGTGGCCCCCGATCTCGGAGACCTGGTTCGACTCCTCGCCGAACTCCCGGAGGTGCAACGCCAAGCCCTGGTGAGCCTCATGCGGCACGCCGCCGGCGGCGGGTGAAATCCCGACACGCGTTCGCTCGCAGGGCGTCGGTCGCTCACCGGGGCTTCTGGACCCGTTCGGGCAGCTGCTCGGCCCAGGTGGCGAGCGGGTCGTAGGCGTCGGCAACGCCCGTCGCCCATTCGACCCACTCGGCCGCTTCCTGCCGGGCGCCCTCGGGGATTGGTCGCCCTTCGACCACCTCGCGGACGGCATCCACGAACTCCCGCACCTCGCAGCATTGCTTCCACAGGCGGGCCCTCTCAAACAGGGCCTCTTCCCGCCGTTTCTTCTCCGCCACCTGGCGGGCAGCCTCTTTCGCCCGTTCCTCTGCCTCCCACTTTGCGTGCAACTCCGCCTGCCGCTTGCGTTCCTTTTCCTCCCGCTCCGCCTTTTCGCGTCGCGCAGCGTCAATCGCCTTGAGCATCTGTGCCGGCAAAGTTCCAACCCGGTCTTCGATGGTCGATTGCTTGCCGTCTCGGATGTGCTTCGGTGACCAGGAACCAAAACCCTCGATTTCGAGCTGGATCCGTCCAGAGGGGTCGTACTCGGTCCGCATCCCGCCGAAGTACTTGTCTTCGCGCTTGACGGCCATGAGTGGCTCACGGATCCGAATGCCGAACTCGTGACCATGACCCCGGATCGGCGTGGCGCTCTCCGCGTAATACCCTTCATTCTCGATCGTGTAACCCCGCTCGAGCAGGCCTTTGAGGAGAGCGTCGATGATCCGCATCGCCCGCGGGACGAGCGGCTTGCTTATCGAAGCGGCCACGGTGGGGCCCTTCAGCTGCCTGCCGTTGATCAGAACGCGGTGGGTTCGCTCCACGATTGGCAGGGGCGAGTCCAACTCGGCTGGCACGACGATGCGGTCTCTCTTCAACTCCGCCTCGTAGAGCGCCTCGATCTCGGGGTCGAAAAAACCGGACGGCCGCATGGGAACCTCCGAATGCAACACCTGAATCTCAGTGAGGCTTGGATCGGAACACGTGGGCAGTCGCAGTCGTTTCGGATTTCCGCCTGCAGCTTTCCGCGCCCAGTACCCGAGATACGGCTTCGGAATCTTGTAACGCTTACAGAGCTTGGCGAACCCAACGTCTGACAGGCCGAACTCCTTGCAGAGGTGCACGGTGGGCGTCTGCCACACGCGCTCGTAGAGCTGTTCGCGGGTCACTGTGGTGACGGGCATGATCGCGGCCTCTCCTTGGCCGGTGATTGGAACGACTTTTGACGTTTCGTGCGGAATGACATAACCTTCTTATGCCGTTCCGCGCAGAACATCCAAGCACAACGCCGCCCATGAAGCCCGCCGGATTCTTTGCCGCCCACCCCGTGTTCACCGTCCAGGAAGCGCGCAAGGCCCTGCACCCGACGGGCGGGGCGCGGGCCACCCGGGCGCTGCTCCATCACTACGTGCGCACCAATCGGCTGACATCGGTCACCCACGGTGTGTACGCCGTCGTGCCCGCCGGCGTGGCCCCCGACCGATTCCGCGTCGATCCGTTCCTGGCGGCGGCAGCGCTCCGCCCTGACGGCGTTTTTTCGTACCACAGCGCCTTGGAATTGCTCGGTGCATCGCATTCCATCTGGCGCCGCTGCACGCTTTTCACGTCCCGACGACGGCCGAGCCTTGACGTGTCCGGGGTCGAGGTGGTCTTCGCGGATTTCCCGGCCCCGTTTCGCTCCGGGCAATCACAGCGACTGGGCACGCAAAGAGTCGAGCGACTCGGCACGATGCTCGTCACGACGGGCCCGGAGCGCACGCTCGTGGATGGGCTTCGCTCACCTGCCGCCGTCGGCGGTCTCGAGGAACTCGAGCAATCAGCCAGCGGGTTTCCCGCCCTGGACATGAAACTCCTGGAGAAAGTGCTCGAACGCTACGACCTTGCCACGCTGTGGGCGGCAACCGGCTGGTTCCTCGAGCGCTATCGCAGGACTTTCCACCCGCCGGAGAAACTGCTGGCACGGTGCGAGCGACTTCGGCCTGCATCGCCGCATTACCTTGCACGAAAGGAAAGGGGCGGAACGCTCGCACGACGGTGGAACCTTTATCTGCCCATAGCCGTCATGGAGGGCGAGCCCGATGAGCGTTAGCCGCGAGTACCTGTCCCGCTGCGCTGCGGACTTGGGCTATGCCGAAAGTTCGCTGGAAAAGGTCGTTCGGCTTGGAGAGTTGGCCGGCGACATCGCCAAACACGGACTTCTCGGTGAGTCCCTGGCACTCAAGGGCGGCACGGCACTCCAGTTGTGCTTCGGGCCGCCGTCCCGCCTCTCGGTCGACCTGGACTTCAACTACATCGGCAGTGCGTCACGTGAGAAAATGCTGGCTGATCGGCCGGCTATCGAGGAGGCATTGCTGGGGCTGGCGTCGCGTCGCGGCTACACAATCCGGCGTTCACGGACGGAACACGCGGGCGGCAAGATCTATCTCGAATATCGCTCAGCTCTGGGGACTCAGGATCGCATCGAGGTCGATCTCAACTACCTATTCCGAACGCCATTCGAGCCCGTCACGGTTCAGTCGGTATGGCAGCCCGGTGAGTTGGACCGCCCGAACGTTCGGACGGTTGGCCTGACCGAATTGCTCGTAGGAAAACTGATCGCCCTGCTCGCGCGAAGCGCACCTCGGGACCTCTGGGATGTCGCGAATCTGACTGATGAGGCTCGCGGCCGACTCCGAACCCACTCGTTTCGGTCGTGGTTCGTGGGCATCGCCTCCGTGCTGAATCACCCCCTGTCGACCTACGGGGTGGATGGAATCGGCAGCCGCCTTACGCAGTCGGACCTCGACGACCAACTCGGGCCGATGCTCACCAGCGGCAAGACCCCGCGCGTCGAGGAACTGGTGACTGCAGTCCGATCAATCGTTAGCCCCCTGCTTGAATTATCACCGTCTGAGCGTGAGTTCGTAGCCGCCGTCGCTGAAGGCGATGCGCCCGCGCAGGCATTGTTCCCGGATGACGCCCGAGCAAGCCGACTCCTCTCGCAACACCCCGCGCTGGCATGGAAACTCGAGAACGTGCGGCGGCATCTGGGACGCCGGCCGTAGAATATTTTTAGGCCGAGACGAACCGCCCTTCTTGAGTCCAAGTCGACTGCCCGCCTCCATGCTGCACGGCCGCGTCGCTGCGGACCAAGCGGCTGTGTTGGTTTTCAAGGGGGGCATGGTGCAGATCATGCTTCCGAAGAAGGCAGTTCCAGGAGAGAGGGATGTCACTGAATCAGGGTCGCAAGCCGAGGCCCCCACATCTCATCGCTTCGGAGCATGGCATTGAGGAGAACGTCCCAGAAGCCCTTGCCGTCCTTCGGGTACCCGCCGCCCACCGGCGGCGGCTCCGCACGACCAACGGGCTCGAGCGACTCAACAAGGAGATCAAACGACGGACACGAGTCGCAACGCTCTTCCCGAACGAGGCGTCGCTCCTGCGACTCGCCTCCGCCGTCCTCTCAGAGATCAGTGACGATTGGGAAACCGAACGTGCCTACCTGACCATGGAAGCCAGATGACCCACCTCTGAAAACCAGGATTTACAGAAGGGGTATTGCTTTATCGTCAGTCCGACCAGGATTGCCAACAAGATCGAGCGATTCCGCTGCCACGATCACGTGACGGCGATCGCAGAGCACAGCCCGACGCCGTCACGGACGACGCTGAGCACGTCGCCGCCGGGATGACTTCGAAGACCATGTCGGAGAAAAGGGGCGTTCTGACCGAACATCGAAGCCGATGGAGCTGCTCGGCGTCTCGGCTACGCATAGGACTTATTTCGTGATCTGGTCTCGCTTGCGACGCATTGCGCTGAGGTTGTCGCGAGTCTTTATGGTGCGCGGATGATCTGCGCCGAGCACCTTCTCAGCGATCGCCAGCGCGCGCGTGTAGAGCTGCTCGGCCGCGGCGTACTTACCTGTCGCACTGTACATCGCTGCTAGATTGTTGAGGCTGGTAGCCGTGTCTTGGTGATCCGGCCCGAGCGCCTTCTCGTTGATCGCCACCGCCCGTTTGAAGAGCGGCTCTGCCTTGGCGAAGTTGCCTTCGGCCTGGTATAGCGACGCAAGGTTGTTCAGGCTGGCGGCTGTATCGGGATGATCCGGCACGAGCGCCCTCTCACGAATCGCGAGCGCACGTTGTGAAAGTGGCTCCGCTTCGGCGTACTTGCCTTGGTGGTGGTAAAGCAACGCGAGATTATGCAGGCTCAAGGCCGTGTCTGGATGGTCCGGTCCAAGGGTCTTTTCCCGGATCGCAAGTGACCGCTCGATGAGCTGCTCGGCCTCGCCGTACTTGCCCTGCGCACCGCATATCGCCCCGAGGTTGCTGAGGCTCGTGGCCGTTTCCGGATGGTCCGGTCCGAGGACCCTCTCGCGAATCGCCAGCGCCCGCCTCGAGAGCGGCTCAGCTTCGGCGTCTTTGCCTCTGGCGTTATAGAAAGCCGCGAGGTTGGTCAGGCTGGTGGCCGTGTCGGGGTGATCAGGCCCGAGCGTTTTCTCGGTGACCACGACCGCCCGCTTGAAGAGCGGCTCAGCCTCAGCGTACTTGCCCTGGGCTTGGTAGAGCAACGCGAGGATGGTGCAGCTGATCGCTATGTCGGGGTGATCCGGTCCAAGCACCTGCTCACGAATCGCGAGCGCACGTTTTGAAAGCGGCTCAGCTTCAGCGTACTTGTGTTGGGTTCTGTACGACTCCGCAAGGTTGCTCAGGCTGGTGGCGGTATCTGGGTGATCGGGTCCCAGCGTCTTTGCGCGGATTGCAAAAGCCTGTTTGTGGTGAGACACCGCTGCGCGGGTGTCCCCGCGTTCTTCATACAGGGCTGCCAAGTTGGAGTGGAGAGTGGCGGTGTTCTCATGATCGTGGCCGTATTTCGCCTCAATGATCGCCAGCGATTGCCTGTATAGCGGCTCTGCGGCATCGTACCGGCCTTGATTCGAATAGACCGATGCAAGGTTGCTGACGCTTGCGGCGGTATCGGGGTGGTCGGCCCCGTGGTCCCTGATGGCGATGTCCACCGCCCGCTTCGCGAGTGGCTCGGCTTCTGCGTATTTGCCTTCGCTGAGCAGTTGCACAACCTGCTCGTCGAGCGGCTCGGCCGACGCCATGCAGCCGCACGCCAGAAGAAATGCCGCCGACGTGGCATAACGCATAACCGCGACTCCCCAGCAGGTGGGAAATCATAGCGCCGCGATGTTTTCCGAGCGACCGTGGGCGCACGTGTCGCATGGCACAGCCATAGGTTCACGCGAGCGACACTCAGTCCTTATCCCGTCATGACGGCTGGATCAGGGTTGTCATGGCAGGCCAGTTTTTGCTTCGCGTCACTGGCCCGATGGGGGACCGTTGCGGAATAATCCGACGTCGGGGCAGGACGCCGTCATTTCACCATCCACCCGGGAGGTCCGCCCCATGGCTCGCGCTGCAATCACCGGTCAACAAGTTCGTGACCTGATGACCTTTCACGCCGTCACGGTCGCCCCGGACGACTCGGTCAAAGACGCCCTGGATTTGCTGGTTGCCAACAACGTCGCAGCCTTGCCGGTCGTAGACGAGGCGAATCGCTGCCTGGGAGTCATCTCAGCCTCGGACCTGCTCGGGTTGGCCCAGGAACGCGGAGAGGACCTGGAGGCCATCCATGTCGCCGAGGGACTGACCAGGGAACTTCTTGTCGAGCATCTGGAGCGTGCAGACTTCTCAGACCTCGTTGTCAAGGAAGCCATGACGCCAACGCCCATCATGATTGGTCCCGAAGCACCGCTCAGCGAAGCCGCGAGAATCATGACGGAGTACGGGATTCATCATCTCGCGGTGACGGAGAACAAGCACCGGTTCCTTGGGGTCCTGTCATCGCTCGACATCCTGCGTGCCGTCGCTGAAGGTCTGCGGTAAGGATCAGGCCAAGAGCGACGGGAGAGGAGAGGGTGGCCCGGAAATCAGGGCTGCCTCACAGTGCGGTTGCCGGTAAACTGGCTCCGACACGAGGGCCTGCCGGTCTACGGTGGAGAAACAGTCATGCACCCGCAGTCGGCCGCTTCAACCGGCCGCGGCCGCTGGATCGCCGTGATGAACTCCTCCATCCCCGACACCTGCCCGCCCGGTGGCCCGTGTCGGCCCACCGGTAGCCCTCGGCATCCGGCTCAGCGTGGCTCACCCGAGTGAGTTGCAACGTCCCGATCGCCCTGAGATCCAGCGCCTCGTCGTCGATGCACCGGACACCACCACCCTCATCATCCGCGACGAACTCCATCACGCTGGTCACGCGGCACATCCGGACTGTTGGACACGCGCCGGGGAGTTACGATATCGGGCATGTTTGAACACCGTACCGATCCACTTTTGCCCGGCCGCCGCTTTTTTTGGCGAGTCATTTGGTTCCTTGCTCTGTCGGCCGTAGCGATCGGGGTTGCCCTTGGGATTGGTGTTGTGGGCTACCACTCCTTCGGTGGCCTGCCCTGGATAGACGCCCTCGTGAACGCCTCGATGATTCTTGGCGGTATGGGGCCGGTTGATCCGATCACGTCGCACGCAGGCAAGTTGTTCGCTTCGGCGTATGCCCTCTTTTCGGGCTTGCTGTTCATCGGCGCCGCATCCCTCGTTGTGGCGCCGTTCGTTCATCGCATCATGCACACGATCCATCTGGAAGAAGACTGAGGTGGTTCGGTCATGCTCCCGCTCCCGTCCGCCCGATCGCCTATGCCGAGCAGCACAAGGAACCCGACTGTCCAACAAATGGGGGGCACCTCAACATGGCCTGCGAACGTGCGGAATGAAAGGGCACGTCCGGAGGTTGTCACGAGTCGCAGAAGCCGCCACGCTTTGCATCGCCCGACAGGATCGGCTCATGAGCCGATCTGCGTGTTGCCTTCGACATACCGGGGCTCGTAGGGGCAGTGGCGGCAGCCCGAGCCGCAGCAGGAGCCCCGTTTCAGGTGGTAGGCCTCCGTGTAGACCACAAGGCCGTTTTCGATGTACCAGTCCGGCCGCTCGGGGCTTGGTGGAACGGGGGCTGCGGGTGTCATTGCCGCTCGGATACGAACGTGGTGGCCACCTGCAGGCATCGATGATCTCCTGCACGTGATTTTCGACCAGGTGTCAGGCCTCGTGGACAACGTGGGCCGCCAATCCCGTCTGCGCTGCGAGTTCCACCTCGGGCTTCAGCCAGAACGTGGCTTCGCCGTCCGGGAACCGGCGGAGTGTACTCGCCCTGGCTGCGGGACGGCGCATCGAGCACATGCACGGCGGGCAAAGCGGACCACGTTCCAGGGCATGGGGCGGAACTCTCATCGGGAACTTGCTGAGCTGGCCCCGGCCAGACTGGAAGGCATAGAAGCCTCCCGTGGCAAGCTTCTGCCCGTCGGCGAGCTGCGGGGCTGGCTGGTCGAGGACGTGAAGCAGGCGTCGCCACGTTTCGACGGCGGTGCCTCAGCGTCGCGAGTGGGAAGGGTGGAATCCCCGCGGCTGGTTCGGTCCACGCCCCTGGTTGCCCTGACGAGGAGCCATCCCCGGGCCCGTCGGAACTCGCAGTCTCAAAGATATTTTTGAGATTCGGCGTGCGTACGATTCCCGGCGAGGAGAACCAGCCATGGGAACGCCCCGGCGCCTGCTGCTCGTGACGTCATACCACCACGGCAACACGGCCAAGATCGCCGAGTCCATGGCGGGCGTGCTCGGTGCCGAAGTCGCAACCCCCGAGTCGGTCCCGTACACGAGTCTTGCCGACTACGGGCTCATAGGATTCGGTTCCGGCGTCTACTACGGCCGAATGCACGAGGCACTCTTCGACTGGCTTCGCGGCCTGCCTGATGCCACCGTGCCCTCCACTCCGGCCTTCATCTTCTCCACCTCGGGCCTGCCGTTCCTGGCGAAAATCTGGCACTGGCCTTTGCGCCGCCTGCTGGCTCGCAAGGGGTTTCGCGTCGTTGGGGAGTTCACCTGCCGGGGCTTCGACACGTGGGGCCCGCTCTGGCTCACCGGCGGCTTGAACCGCTCGCACCCAGATGCCCGTGATTTGTTCCGAGCTCGTACGTTCGCCGCTGACATGGCCCGGTGACGGGAACGGCCCCGCGGTTACGTAGCGAGGCAGGCCGGGATTGCAGGCGACGTTGCGACCGAGTGAACCCAGATGAAACGCCTGCGAGGAGAGGCACGATCACGGTCGGCTATGTGAAGCAGTGCAGCGAGTGCGGGAAGAAATGGGCCGCGTTTGGGCATCCATCTCGAATTCGGCCGGTCCCGCGACGACGTCGAGAAGGTCGCCAACGCGAGCGGCTGGAAGTTCGTGCACGAGGTGGTCTCGCCAGCCCTACTCATGCTCGCCCTGGACCCATGCCTCGCCGTCCGGGTTTATCTCCACATGCAGCGTCATGGGGTGGCAGCAGACGGGGCAGTCCTCAACGTAGTCTTGGCGTGCTCCGGCTGAGATGTCCACGGGGACGACGATCTCTTCGCCGCAGGAGTCGCAGATGTAGAAAGCCTCCGCATGGCTCGCCTTGCGGACTTTCCGGCGTTTCTTCTTGGGCTTCTTCATGGCGGGCGGGGGCGTGGTTGGCCGGGTCCGGAGAGCATAACGGTCGGTTCGCCATGACCGTCTGCCCCTGCTTCCGCCGGGGTCCACCTCAGTCTCCCCATTCGGATTCGAGCACCTCCTGCCTGACAACCGACACCTTGCCCTCCGTCCACGGGTTGCCGCTCAGGGCTCCGAGCACGCAGAAGAAGTGCAGCACAAGCCCCGGCAGGATGAGAGCCACGTAGCCCATGCCCACCAGAAAGAACCACACGATTCCATTGAGAATCTGGCCCTTGTAGAACTGCCCAAGTCCGGGCACGAAGAAGCTCAGCACGGCGGCCAATCCGGGGCTCCAGCGTTGCACGGGCGGGTGATTGATGACCACCACGTGGCCGGTGCCTGCCGAACCCGCGGATGCGAACCCAGCCGGTTGGTTGGCCGGCATGGCAGCAGGAACGGGCGGGGCCATGCGTGCGGCCTGCTCGTGGGCCAGCCGGGCGGCCTCAAGGTCGAGCCGTTGCTTCTCGAGGGCGAGTTCCTTGGCCCGGAGGCGTCGCTCAGCTGCATCTTTCGAAGCCTTGCCGATGTTCTCGATAGCTTGGCCGAGGGCTTTGCCAACCTCGACGTACAATCCAGCCGCCGCGATGAAGAGGCCGCCCAGCGTAAATGCCAGAGCGACTGGTGACTGGGCGATGGCCGTAAAGGCGATGCCGAGGGCTGCCAGAAAGCCACCGCAGGCGGCAATCAAGTGCCGCGGTGTCAGGTCCTCCCAAACCAGATTCGGTGAGGACTTTCGCGGGCGCCGTGTGCGTGATGAGGGGGGCCTTCCGGGCATACTCGGCGGCGCAGCATCGGGTGAGGCAGGAGGAGAAGGCTCCCGCAGTCCAGAGATCGTTCTCGTCAGGATGGAGGTGATCCGCGAACCAAAAAGTCCTTCGGCCTGCCTCGAGGGCGTCCAGTCGGCCATGCCCGCCCGCCAGACGAGATCATCGGGCCCCAGCCAGCCATTCGTGACCATGGCCTTCAGCCGGTCAACGGAGACCGGGCCGTTCCGTTCGCCGCCCCGGACGTAGTACCACTCGTCGCTCATGTGTCGGTTCTCTGACGCGGGAAAGAACCCGAGAGCAAATCACGCATGCCGGTCAACCTTGGTCCGCGCCGCGAAAAGGCCGGAAAAATGGCCCGAAAACATTCGCCACGCTGTGGTCGAGTGCATCCGCGACTCTTCGCGACGAGGGCACGGGCGTCCGGCCCGAGGCCTTGCGGCCTACGGCTTGGAACAGTGCGGCGACAGCCCGAGAGCCTCCACTCACGGGACCCCACAGGTCGTGGAGAGGAGACAGGATTTCACGGGCGATGAATCCTAGGATGCCCTGCGGCTGTTTTTGCAACGGCAAAGTCGTCGGTAACAGAGGGCGGCGGGTGCTCCGGCTCATTCGCACCATCGAGCGGGGGGCACCGCCATGCGCGCCCTGATGGAGCCAGCCGTGCGGGTACCGCTCGCGGCCATCCTCCTGGCTGTATCGCTCGCGCTGGCGACCTCCACCCCTGATGACCGCGCAGCGTCGGTGGGTTCCTGGCACGTGGTGGCCGTCGAGATGAACGGCAAGCAGGTCGACCCCACGATCACGGCGATGCTGCTGGTCGACTACCGGGAGGACGGTTCGTGGACAGTCCTCTTCAAGGGCATGCCTGTCGGGGAGGGCACGAGCCACAATAACCCCGAGGCCAGCCCCAGAACCTTCGAGATGAAAACCCTCGGCGGCGCGAAGACCCCACCCCGCACATACTCCGGCATTTACAGGCTGGAGGGCGACACCCGGCAGTTGTGCTTCGTGGGTGCAGGCCTGCCCCGTCCCGACGGCTTCGCGGCCCCCAGGGGAAGCGGACGCATCCTCGTGACGCTCGAACGGGCCGGAGCCCGCGGCGCCCGTTGACGAATCGACGTGGCCGAACCCGGCTCGGCCTGGAAAGCATCCGAAGCAGGTCACCCATGAGGCTCGTGCACGACCGTACCGTGAAGCACCCCACGCCTCAAGGCGTTGGGCTAGAGCGCATCTCGGTTACGTGGAGCGGCGATGTGGCAATCCAGCCAGGGTGGGTGAGGGGGTCGGCGAACGCTCGAGGAGCCTTGGGCGTATCCTCGCCCCGGCGACGAGACTTTTGCCGCCCCCGAGCCGGCGATACACGTATCTCGAACGCGCTCTAGGACGAAGCCAGCCCCGAACGGCGCGGGCGGCCGCCTCAAAACGGCACGTCGTCGTCGCCGGCCTCGGCAAAGGCGTCGTTGGGGTCGGCGGCGTCGCTCGAGCCGCTCGTCGCCCGCCCGCTTTCGGACAACCGCTTGAACGAGAGGCCCTCGGCACTGAGGAAATACTTGGCTTCGCTGGACTCATCCCGTTGCCAGCGGCGGCCGCTCAGGCGGTAGGTCACCTCGATCTCGTCCCCCACGGCCAGGTCATCCACCGCGTCGCAGCCATCCTTCACGAACTCGACGGGAATGAAGTTGGTGAAGGTGCCCTTGGACTGCTCGAGCACCACGAGGCGCTTGCGAAAGCCCTTTTGCCCGAAGGTCTTGGTCTCCTCGATCAGGTGGACGACGCCGCGGACGGTCGGGTCTTTCATGACGCGATGGCCATTCATTGCGAGAGTGGTCGGGCTGCGGACGGGCGAAGAATACCACGGCGAGAACGGAGTCGTGTGGGGAGTTTGCGTGGCGAGAGGGGCTTCTTCATGGCTGGTCGGCCGTGGTCATGACGCCGCGCTTTTCGTCAAGGCGAAGAGGCGGTGAAACCCGGTCGCGTCGTGAAACAACTCCTGCGGTTCCCCGCAAAATCCGGCCTCGCGGGCCATGGTGGCGATCGCCGCGGTCGTTTCGGGAAAATCCCGTTGGGTGACGTGCTCCACGGTGCTGGCGAGGCCTTCCGGGGGCAACTCCTTCCAGCCCTGCCGCATCATGCCGACGTAGGCCGCCAGATACTCCTCGCGCGTCTCCTCGCCCCGCCGAAAGATATCCGCAAGGAGCAGCGAGCCGCCGCCGGCCAACGCACCGTGGGCCAGCCGGAAGAACTCCTGCTTTTCCCGGGCCGGGAGATGGTGAACCGCGTAGCTCGCCAGGATCACGTCGGAGGTCGTGGCGTCCGGCGAGGAGTGTCGTCGCAGGTGCGCCAGCATGTCGGCCTCGACGAACTGGGTCCGGAATCGGGCTCCTGCCAGTTCGTCGCGGGCCTTGGAGAGCGCCATCGTCGACGCATCGACGCCCGTGTAGGCCCAGAGCCCGGTGGCGTCGAACGTGTGCTTGATAAACCCGGCGTCGCCGCAGCCGAGGTCCACGAGCGTGAACGGCCCCGGGTGCCGCAGGAGAACCCACGCCCTGACGCCGTGGAAGATTGCCCGGTGCGCCATCCAGTCGGCGTCGACGATGGCCCGGTAGACATGCCACTGGTCGAACCAGCGGGTGGCCTCCTCGGGATCGTGCGCGGGCTCGGGGCATGCGGCGCTGGATGTGTTCATGACGCGATGGCGTGACTGCCGCTCCGCGGGCGGAAACCGTGAAGCCGTTCAGCGGCTCTTCCTGCCCGGCTGATCCCGCTGCAGCGTGCCGCCACCGAACTTTTCCGTGCGGCTGCTCGATCCGTCCGATCGGTGCGTGATGGTGCCGGAGCCAAACCGCTGGGTATGCCCCGTCACGGTCCTGCCATCGCGGCCGCGTTCGGTCGTGAGGGAGCCGGAGCCGAAAGGCCGGGTCTGTGTGGTCGAGCCGTCGGACCATCTGGTGATCGTGCCCGAGCCGAACTTCTGCGTATGGCCGGTGATCGTCCTGCCGTCGCGGGTTCTCTCCGTCGTGATCGAGCCGGAGCCGAAGGGCCGCGTCTGGCTGCTCGTGCCGTCCGACCGGTGCGTGAGCGTGCCCGAGCCGAACCGCTGTGTCTGGCCGGTGCGTGGCTGGCTGACGCCGGCACGGGGGGGCGCGGGCTCTGCAGCCATCCCCGAGATGCACGCGAGCAGCATGCCGAGCACGCTCCCGCGCAGGATCGTGAACCTCATCGCGGTCTTCATGGCGGCTGTCTCCGTGATCGGCCTCGCCGAATGCTTGCTTCAGGGATGCTGATCGTATCGTATCCTGCCGCCGCATTGGCGGACGAGATCCATCTTCCCGCGCCGGGAAAGCTTCTTGATCGCCACCTCGCGCTTCAGGGCCTGTGATCTGGTCGGCTGGGGCTCCTGGTACGCCAGTCTCACGGGAAGCCTGCTGCGGGTGTAGCGCGATGCCTTGCCTGCAGCGTGGGTTTTCAGCCGCCTGGACAGGTCGTTGGTGATGCCCGTGTACAGCGAGCCGTCGCGGCAGCGGAGGATGTAGACGAGCCAGTCCATCGACGATAATCATGACCGCCACGGCGGGCTCGTGCACAGTGCCGGCACCGCGTTCCCGATGGATCTCAGACGGCATGCCTTCCCAGACGTTCCTTCCCGGCCTGGATCCCGCCACGGTGCGGACGCACGCCGGCCAGACGCTCGAGGTGCCCGCCGGCTGGGAACTCCTTCCGCCCGGTGATGCCGCCCTGACACGCCGGGTGAAAGCGGCCGGGGATCACTGGCTGATCCAGGAGAAAGTCGGCCGCAAGGTGTTCTCGCGAGGCGTCTGGGCGCCCCGGGAGACGATTCAGAGCATCCGGCAGGAACTGGCCGTGGAACGCTCGACGGAGGCCTACACACGCCGTCGCGAGGCCGACGCGAAGCGACGCGATGCCCAGCAGGCGGAGTACGTCGAGGATTTCGAGGCCGCCGTGGTGGCGTTTCTCGGCTTTCACGAGCGGCACGCGGCGCTGGCGCGGCAGCTCGCCACGGCGGTCACGGCCCACGCCACCCCCGTCGGCAGCGGCACCGTGGCCCGGACACGGCGGATTCCGATCGAGCGCCGGGCCGAGGCCGCCGTGATCGCGTGGATGCGCCACCAGACGACGGCCTATGACGCCATGACGATTGCCAGGGTGAAGGGACAGCGCCGGGAGGTCCGCCGGATGCTCGCCCAGCGATCCCGGGAAATCCTCCAGGGCTACCGGCAGGGCGAGCCGGTGCGCACGGACTGTCCGCTCGGTCGCGTCTTCGCGTCCGGTTGACCGCTGCTGGGCATGGCGCCGCGTCCGCCGGCGCCGGAGATCTCGCCGCGTGTCGCGCGAACCCCATGCGGGGTGGCCTGGCGGGCCAAATCGGCGTCGTTGCACCCCGTGGCTTCGTCGACACGTGGGCCCACGTGCTATGGTTGTCGTCGCCCCGCCTGCCATCCGGTCCCGCCTAGCCCCATCATGCCAACGAGATTCTGGGTCGTCGTGCGCGCCCGCAGCGTGTGCCGATCCGTGGAGTCAACGGATGCCGCTCGTCACCATTCGAAACCTCTCGCTCCGGTTTCGCGGTCCGCCGCTGCTCGACGACGTGACCTGCCACGTCGAGGCCGGGCAGCGGATCGGCCTGCTCGGCCGTAACGGCGCCGGCAAGACCTCGCTCATGCGGCTGCTGGCCGGGGTGATCCAGCCCGATGCCGGAATGGTGGAGTTTGCGCCGGGGGCGAAAGTTGCCCTGCTCCAGCAGGATGTGCCGCAGGATGTCGCCGGCACCGTGCACGAGGTCGTCGCCGCGGGCCTGCAGCCGGCTGCGGCCGCGGAGGCTGCCTGGCAGCGGGAGCAGGCCGTCGCGCAGATCCTCTCGCGGATGACGCTCGACGGGGCCGTCGCGTTCGAGGCCCTCTCGGCGGGCATGAAGCGACGCGTCCTGCTCGCGCGGGCGGTCGTCGGCCAGCCCGACCTGCTGCTGCTCGACGAGCCCACCAATCATCTCGACATCGAGGCCGTCGAGTGGCTCGAGGCGTTTCTGGGACGCTGGCGGGGCACGCTCATGTTCGTCACCCACGACCGCACCTTTCTGCGCCGCATGGCCGATCGGATCCTCGAAATCGACCGTGGAAGGATCTTCGACTGGTCGTGCGACTACGACACGTTTCTCGCGCGGAAGGAGGAGACGCTCGCCGCGGAGGAGAAGCAGAACGCGCTGTTCGACAAGAGGCTCGCGCAGGAGGAGGCCTGGATCCGCACCGGCATCAAGGCCCGCCGCACCCGCAACGAGGGCCGGGGGCGGGCCCTGGAGGCGATGCGCCGCGAGCGCAGCCAGCGCCGCGACGCCGTGGGTCGCGTGAAGCTCGAGATCCAGGAGGCCGAGCGGAGCGGGGCCCTCGTGGCGGCGGTCGAGGACGTGTCGTTCCTGCGAGGTGCGCGGCCGATCGTCGGCGGTCTCTCGACCTCCGTGATGCGGGGCGACCGCATCGGGATCATCGGTCCCAACGGGTCGGGCAAGACCACGCTCCTGCGGCTCATGCTCGGTCAGCTCACCCCCTCGGCAGGCTCGGTGAGGCTGGGCACCAACCTGCGAACCGCCTTCTTCGACCAGCTCCGCGATCAGCTCGACGACGAGAAGACCGTGGCCGACAACGTGGCCGATGGCTACGAGACGGTGCAGATCGGCGGCCAGCCCCGCCACGTGATCGGCTACCTGCAGGATTTTCTGTTCACGCCCGAACGCACCCGCACGCCGGTGAAGTTTCTCTCGGGCGGCGACCGAAACCGGGTGCTGCTGGCCCGGCTGTTCGCCAAACCGGACAACCACATCGTGCTCGAAGTGCCCACCAATGACCTCGAGGCGGAGACGCTCGAGATGCTCGAGGAACGGCTCGTGGAGTTCGCCGGCACCGTGCTCGTGGGGAGCCACGACCGCTCGTTCCTCGACAACGTGGTGACGAGCACGCTCGTTTTCGAGGCGACGGGCGGCGGGAGCTACACGGTGAAGGAGTACGTCGGCGGCTACTCCGACTGGCTGCGGCAGCGGCCCCAGGCGGCGGCCGCGGCGCCGGCGTCCCGCCCGCCATCGGCAGCGGCCTCGCAGCCGGCGGCCACGACCGACACCACGAGAAAGAAGCGCTCGTTCAAGGAGCAGAGGGAACTCGAAGCCCTGCCGGCGGTGATCGAGACGCTCGAGACCGAGATCGCGGCGTTCCACGCGGCGATGGCGGAGCCAGACTATTACCGGCAACCGGGCGACCTGCTCGGCCGCGATCAGGCCCGGCTTCGCGATCTCGAATCCCGGCTCGCCACGGCGTTCGCGCGGTGGGAAGCGCTCGAAGCGGGCGGCTCGTGATCGAGGATCACGGACGCGTGCCCACGAAGATCCAGTTCCAGCTGCCGCTGGTCGGATGGGTGCGGGCCTTGACCACGTCCACGGCGAAGCCCGCCTTCTGCATGCGATCCACGAACCGCGGATCGCTCACCGCCGACCAGACGGCGAGCCGTCCCTCCGGCTTCAACGCCGCCCGGCCCGCCGCCAGGCCCTTCGTGCCGTAAAGCCGGTCGTTGGCGGCGGCCGTGAGGCCGCTCGCGCCGTTGTCGACGTCGAGCATGATGCCGTCGAAGCGACCCCGGCTCGCGGCGAGCACGTCGGCCACGTCACCGGCGATGATCTCCACCCGAGGGTCGTCGATCACGTCGGCCGCAAGGCCGAAGGCCGGGTTGCGGTTCCAGGCGATCACCGCGGGCACCAGCTCCGCCACCACGACCGTCGCGTCGGCCGCCACCTGCCGCAGTGTCTCGCGGAGCGTGAAGCCGAGCCCGAGCCCGCCAATGAGCACCGCGGCACGCCGGCGGTCGCGCAGGCCGGCACAGGCCACCTCCGCGAGCCGCTCCTCCGAATGGTGCTGCCGTGTCGACATCAACTCGACGCCTGCCACGCGGATCGAGATGGTGCCATCGTGCTCATGGAGCGTGAGCGGGGTGCCGTCGGGCGTGGCGGCCCGGTCGAGGAGTCGGGTGGGCTTCATGGCCGTGTCCCAGGTCTTGCAGCAGCCCGGCGGCATGCATCAGCGGATTGCGATCACGCCGACGGCCAAGCGGCGGTCGGTGAAGTAAGGATCACCGCCGCCGTTTGTGCCGTCCGGCTGCCGGTGAAACCGGTCGACCCAGTAGAAGCCGTCGAGCGCGTTCGAGCGCATGGCGTCGGTCAGAAGCTTGTTCCGCTCCTTGTCGATCGCGGGGCTGATCCGGTGGGTGATGCCCCCGGTGGTGCGGCTGATCTCGACCCGCTCGTCGAAGGTGGCCGCCCCGAGCCAGAGCGGCTCACCGTTGCCGTCCACGTCCGCCGAACGCCAGAACCGGACATGGTGCCGCTGCTTGGGGCTGTTGCCGACGGGCTGCTCGAAGGCCGCGTCCTGCCGGCGGCCCCAGAGAAAGAGGTCGCTCACGGGAGCGTGCGGATAGGGCTTCCTGAGCACCACGTCGGCCGCGATCCGCACCGAGGTCTTCAGCGTGATCGGGTCGGCCGCGTACCACCCGGCGGCGGCGAGGGCGCGATGCAACTCCTCGTCGGTGCCGATGAAGGCCACGTTGACGGCGTCTCCCTGGTGGCCGCGCGACGTCGTCGTATGCCGCGGGGCGCGGGCGAGCGCCGGATGTCCTTCGATCATGGCGGCTGGCGACGGCTGCGGCGGCTCCGCCCACGACCGTCCCGTCCACGCGGTCGTCGCGATGAGCACCGCGACGAGTGCCCCACGCCTGCGGGCGGAGTGGCGGTGGAGCAGCAGTGACCGAACGGGGGCGCTCATGGAGGCCTTCATGGCGGCGGATGTCCCGGGAACCTTTTCGAACGGGGGCAGACGGTAGCCGGAGACCATCTGGCCCCTCAAGGCCGGCTCAGGGGGCCGATTTCCCCGGTCGGGTTGCCCTTCGGATAGACTTCCTTACTCGAAGAAGGAGGCTGCGTGTGTCACTGCAGGGCGACAACTTCGCGAGGCTCGAGCAGTTGATCTATCGGCCCGTCTCCACCAGGCCCGACTGGCTCAAGGCCTGGCGGAACGAGGCCAACCACCTGCTCCTCCTTGCCCGGCGTGCCGCCGACGACGAGGCCGACGATCTCCTCGAGGAACTCGACGACCAGGCCCGCGATATGGCCGACATGGTCGAGGCCCGGCTCGCGGCGGACGGGCTCCTCTGATCCACGACCACACGAGGATGCGATGACCGAGTCGGCGTGGTTTCGGGCCGTTGATGCGTTCGTCGAGCGCATCCACCGTGCCGGCTTCGTGCAGAGTCTCATCGTGCACGTGGCCGCGATCCTGATCATGGCGCTCGTCGTCGTCATGCCGGACGACCCGGAGTCCCGCCCGCCCGTGGTGCTCGACTTCGAGGCCGAGCCGGTGGCGATGACGCCGGCCGACGACCTGGCGCTGGCCGAGGTGGAGATGCCGCCCGCTCCCTGGGAGGAGGCCGATGCGGACATTCCGCCGGCGGAGATCGAGGCGGAGCCGGTGGCAGCCGTGGTGGACGTGTCCGTCGAGGCGGTGGATGTGATGACGCTCGATGCTCCGGAGCCGTTGGCCCTGCCCGACGCCGATGACCTGCTGGCGGAGATCCCCGTGGAGCCGGTGGGCCGGCCCATGCGACAGCGTGTCGGCGACGGCGTCGTGCCGGCGGGCTTCGCCGACGCACGGGTGGACGGGGCGGGCGGCGGCGGTGGCGGGGCCATCGGCGGCGAAATCGGTCGGCGGCTTCGTGCGGCCGGTGCCATGACCGGCGACGTGCAGGTGTCGATCGCGTGGAGCGACGTCAACGACATCGACGTGCACGTGATGGTGGAGCCCTTCGGTGGCGGGCAGCCGTCGCTGGTCTGCTGGACGAGTCGCGTGGGCTCCTGCGGTGGCATGCTCGACGTCGATGCCAACGTGCACCCCGCCGCGTTGAACAACCGGCCGGTCGAAAACATCTTCTGGCGGAAGGGAGCCGCCCCGTACGGTCGCTACACCGTGGCGGTGCACCACTACCACGCCTGGTCGGGCGTCGGCCAAAGCCAGGTCGAGGTTGCGGTGCTGGTGGACGGTGAGGTGCAGCGGTTCTACCCCGTTGTCACCTACGGCCAGCCCCTGCAGGTCGTGACGAGGTTCGAGCGGCGGCGACCCGCCGGGCCGCCCGCCGTCCGGAGTGCCGCCGCCATGAAGCGGGCTCCGTGAGCGGCCGCGCCACGGATGAACACGGGCCGGCCGGCGCGGAGTCACCCTCCACCCGAGCACCGCCCGAGGGCTCACGCCCTTCGGCTCTTGCGAATCCAGCCGCCCCCGAGCCGGCGATGCACGTTTCGTGAACTCGCTAGCCGCGGTCGTTCCAGCGTTCGATCACGAGGGGGTCGTGGGCGCGGATGTCGCCCACGCGGATCGCGGCGCGGCCGGAGAGCAGGTCGTCGACGAGGCTGCCCACCACCTCCTCGCGCCATCCCGAGGCCAGCAGCGGCGGCCGGTCGCCGTCGTAGTAGCCAAGCTTGTGGGAGAGCAGGTCGCGCATGTCCGACGACGTGCCGACGAGGGCGGGGGCCAGGTGCATGCTGCGGCACATGCCCGCCACGGCCGTGGCGAGAAACTGGCCGAGCATCGCCAGTTGCGGCGGCGGGGCCCGGTGTCGCTCGCCCCCGGGGCACTCCTCGTCGGGCAGGGCCAGGCCGCGCGCGATCGCCTCGGAGAGCCCCTTGAGGATGTACCGCAGGTCCGACCGCTGCATCCCGCGGATCGCGGAGATCTGCCGCTCGTCGGAGCTCTTGCGCTTGCAGAGTTCCACGAGAAGATCGTCGCGCAGCACCCGCTTCGGCGGCATGTCGCGTTCCTCGGCCACCGAGTCGCGCCAGTGCCAGAGTTCCCGGGCGACCGCCAGTTCGCGGCGGGAGAGGCCGTTGAGGCCCGAGACACGCCGCCACCGTTTGCGGCTGAACGACTCCTCGACGTCGTCCTGCCAGGCGGCCATCTCCTCGGCCATCCACGCCGTGCGACCGAGCGATTCGAGCTTCCCCTCCATGGTCTGCCAGAGTTGCGCGAGGTGGCGAACGTCGTCGACGGCGTAGGCGAGTTGCGACGTCGTGAGCGGACGCTGCCGCCAGTCGGTGCGCGTCTCCCCCTTGTTGGTCGGCAGGTTGAGGAACCGGCGGACGATCGCTGCATAGCCGGCGGGGTAGTCGTGGTCGACGAGGCCCGCGGCCACCTGCACGTCGAAGAGGTTCGAGGGGCGGGCCTTGATGGCGTGGAGGATGAAGCCGAGCTCCTCGCGGCCGGCGTGCACCACCGTCGTCCGGCCCGGCTCGGCGAGCAGCCGCCAGAAGGGCTCGAGGTCGCGGGCCTTGAGCGTGTCGATGACGGCGAGGATGCCGGGCGCGGCCACCTGCACGAGACAGAGCTGGCTGCGGTAGGTGTGCTCCGAGACGAACTCGGTGTCGAAGCAGAGGTGGGGGTGAGGGGCGAGGCGGTCGACGAGGTCGCGGACCTGGCTGTCGGTCGTCAGGACCTCGAACGAGTCGGCGGCGGAGCGGGAGGGCATCGGTGGATGGGCCGGGGGGTGTCCGTCGGCCCGGATGAAGGCGAGAAATGGCCGCCGCTACACGAAGAGCCACGCCATCGCGGCGAACACCGGCAGCAGCACTCCCACACTATAGAGGATGTAGCCGAAGAAACTCGGCATCTTCACGCCCGCCTGCTCGGCGATCGCCTTGACCATGAAGTTGGGGCCGTTGCCGATGTAGGTCATGGCCCCGAGGAAGACGGCCCCGAGGCTCACGGCGGCGAGCAGCCGGGCCTCCTCCCCGGTGAGACCGTCGGTCGGGTCGATGCCGGCCGCCTCGAAGAAGACGAGGTAGGTGGGGGCGTTGTCGAGCACCGACGAGAGCGAGCCGGTGGCCCAGAAGTAGGCCTGCGGCGAGGCGAGGCCGAGGCTGTCGCCGTGCACGTGCAGCAGGGCGAGGGCCGGCTGCATGCAGATGAAGATGCCGACGAAGAGGGCCGCCACCTCGAGGATCGCGCCGTAGGTGAAGCCATTGCGGCGGCGGACGTCGGCCGAGCCCAGCAGGAGCGAGAGGGCCACGAGGCCGAGGAGCGTGGCCTCGCGGAGGTAGATCCACGGGTGCCACGAGGTGCCCGGCACCGGCTTCGACGGGTCGAGCAGGGCCACGGCGGCGATCACGCCCGCCATGAGCGGCAGGTTGGGCCAGAGACCGCTGAACCGCAGTCGCCGCGTGAGCATCCGGTCGCGGACGACATCCGCCCTGGTCTCGCGCGGGTAGGCCAGGAAGGTATCCCAGAGCCAGTAGGCCGCGAGCAGGCAGCCGTTGGTGAAGAGCCATTCCCGCCAGAGCGACGTGGTCCACAGGAAATCGACCCCCTGCAGGTAGCCGAGGAAGAGCGGGGGATCACCGATCGGCAGGAGAAGGCCGCCGCAGTTGCAGACCATGAAGATGAAGAAGACGAGCGTGTGGGCCACCTGCCGCCGCTCGCGATTGGTCTCGAGGAGCGGTCGCACGAGCAGCATCGCCGCACCCGTGGTGCCGATGAAGCTCGCCAGGATCGCGCCCACGGCGAGGAAGGTGGCGTTGGTCGTGGGCGTGGCCTCGAGGTCGCCCTCGATGCGGACGCCTCCGGTGATCACGTAGAGCGCGAAGAGGAGCGTGATGAAGGGCACGAACTCGGCCAGCATCGCGTTGACGAGCACCGTGCCCACGGTGGGCCACGTCGGCCCCGAGGCCGCGGGCTGGATCACCGCGTGGGCCGGAAAATGCAGGTCGACCGGATGGCGGTGGAAGAAGAGGTAGTAGGCGAGAGTGATCGCCGCGAGAAGGCCGGCCACGAGCAGTTTGCTCGAGTTGTGCTCCCACCAGTGCGATACGCCGGGGGTGAGCGGCAGGATCGCGATCGCGGCCAGAAGCACGACGAACGGGAGCACCGTTGCGGCCGGCGGGGCGGCGGGCTCCGCGGCATGGTCTCCATCGGCCTCGGCCCCATGCTCGCGCGAGTCGTGAGGGGCGGCTTGTGACCGCACCAGCAAATCACGACCATGTTGGGGAAGCCCGAGGCCCGCGGCCGCGAGGTAGGCCGCGACGGCGATGACGAGGCCGATCAGCGGCAGCCGTGAGGCAGAGGCGGCGGGCGCATCGTGCATGACCGAGAACTCCTGGGATCGAAAAGGCCCAATCGTATGCCACCTCTTCAGCCAGCGAAAGCCGAGGCCAGCCGGCCGCCCGAGGTGTGGCTGCGGGGCAATGCGCGGCCCGCGATCGGGCTGCTTGCCGCGATGCTGATCCTGGCATCGCTGGCCGTGGCGGCCGTCGTCGCAGCGGAGCCGCTGTCGTGGGGGGCGTGGGGTGCGGCTGCCGGCGCGATCGCTGCGGTGGCTGCGGCAGCCGGCCTGGCGTGGGCCGCGGCGCTTCCCCGGCTCGTGCGGCGGGGCGCCGTCCTCGACGTGCGGCTTTCGCCACTGGCGATCCATCGGGTGCCGCTCGAGGTGGTGGAGTGCGTCTTTCCGGGGTCGCAGCCGCTGGGGGGTGACGGCGCCGAGCACGACGCGACGCGGCGGGTCTCGACCCTCGTGCTGCGGCTCGCCGAGCGGGCGGTCGACTGGCGGTCGCGTCCGGTGGCGGCGGCATGGGGGGCGTGGGAGGACGGGTCGATCGTGTTCGACGGCCGCTGGTGCGAGCCGCTCTCCGCCCACCTCGCCCGCGAGATCTCGGCGCGACTGCTCGAGGCGCGTCGCGAGGTGGCGATGCCGGGAACGTCGCCGTGAGGTCGCGGCTGCCCCCGGGACTGCTCGTGAGCGTGCGCTCCGCCGCGGAGGCTGTGGAGGCGGTTGCCGGCGGTGCGACGATCGTGGACGTGAAGGAACCAGGCCAAGGATCGCTCGGCCGGGCCGATCCGGGCACCACGGCCGACGTGATTCGCGTGGTCGGTCCGCGGGCGGCCTGCACGCTTGCCTGCGGCGAACTTGCCGATGGCCCCGCGGCGATCATCGATCATCTTCGCGCAGTGGCCGACCGCGTCGGTGCCGGCGGCGGCAGGCCCGCGGCGATCAAGGCGGGGCCGGCGGGGCTGGATCGCGAGGCGTGGCGGCAGGCATTCGCCGCGGTCGCGGCGGCGCTGCCGGCGGGGATCGAGGCCGTGGCCGTGGCGTACGCCGATTGGGAGACCTGCGGGGCGGCCGATCCCGGGTTCCTCATCGACGCGGCGGCGGCCTGCGGTGCGACGGCGATCCTCATCGACACCTGCGACAAGACTGGGCCGGGGCTGCTGCAGCGCCATCCTGCCGGCCGGGTGGGTGAGTGGGTCGCGAAGGCCCGTGCCTCCGGCATGCTCGTGGCCCTCGCGGGCCGGCTCACTCCCGCCGACGTGGCCGTGGCCCGGTGCCTGGCCCCCGACGTGGTCGGCGTCCGGTCGGCGGCCTGCGTGGGTGGCAGGCTCGGGCGTGTGGATCGTGAGCACGTCGGCAGGCTCGTCGCTACACTCGAGCTCGTGGGGCCTGCGGCCATGACCGCATCGTCGTGACCGCCCCCGGGAGGAGCAGCCGCATGAAGTCGATGGAAGTTCGCGTGCCCCATGCCCTCGACGAGGCGGAGGTGCGCCGCCGGCTCGACGTCGCCGTGGTGCGAGCCCGTGACGATTATGCCGACAAGGTCGGCTCTATCGATGCCGCCTGGCGCGACGACGGCCGACTGGGGCTCGCGATCAACGTCATGGGCATGGCCATCACCAGCGACGTGGAGATCCTGTCCCACGAGCTCGTCGTGCGGCTGCAGGTTCCGGGGATGGCAGGGTTGTTCGCCGGCCAGATCAGATCCGGCATCGAGGAACGCCTCGGAGGATTGCTCACGCGTCAGCAGGCCTGATGGCCGCCATGCACGACTGCGGGTCACGACGATTGAGCCGGTGGCGACCCCGGCCAGCCCCCCCGATCGTTCCGCTGAGACTCAAAAGCCGATTTTCCCGAGGGGAATCCCAAGCATGCCCATGATCAACGTCCCCCAGTCGCACGCGACATCGTCGAACGGCGGTCAGCCACGTGCCGTCGATGCGGTTCGTTTGGTGCTCGTCGCCCTGGCGGCCTGCTTGCCTGCAGCGATCGATGTGCGGACGGCGCGGGCTCAACCGGCCGCGGCGATCCCCGACGACGATCCCTTCGCGGACGAGCTCAACCCTTTCGGCCGCGGCAAGGGGCCCACGCCTGCGCCGGCGGCCCGGCCGCGGCCGGCCGAGCCTGCGCCGCCGCGCCGCGGGCTCGAGGCAGAGTCGCCTGCGGCCCCGCGGCCGCGTCCCACGCTGCCCGTGCCGTTTCCGGAGTCGAGGCCGTCGGGGAGCGGCGGGCGCGATTTCCCGCGTGGCCGTGAGGAGGCGCCGAGCCGCTCCGATGCCTGGGAGCCGAGCCCCGCGGAACAGCTGCTCTCGGAGGCCGAGGCACTCGACAAGGCGGGCAACCTCGAGGAGGCAAGAAAGAAGATCCGCGAGGTGATCGCCCTCGATCCCCGGATGACGCTCGCCTACCTGGCGCTCGGCGTGACGTCGCGCCGGCTCGGCGATTTCGAGGGCTCCGTCGACGCCTGCTCGAAGGGGTTGGCGATCGATCCCCAGAATGCGGAACTCTATCTGCGGCGGGGCATCGCCTGGTTTCACCTCGGGCTGCACGGAATCGCGCTCGAAGACTTCGAGGAAGCGGCCGGCATCGCCTACGACGATCCACGGCCCGAACTCTGGCGGGGCCTCACGCTCGTGCAACTCGGCCGCCCGCTCGAGGCGATCAACGCCTACGCATCGAGCATCCGGCGCGACCGCACCTTCACCCTCGCCTACCTCAACCGTGGGCTGGCGTATCTCTCCACCGAGCAGCCCCGCAAGGCGGAGTTCGATTTCGACCAGGCGGTTCGCAACGACCCGCGGGACGTGCGTGCCTGGTTCAATCGGGGCGTGGCACAGGCCCGGCAGGGCCGGTTCGCGGACGCGGTCAACTCCTATGCGGAAGCCCTGAAGCGGGATCCGCAGCACGAGCCGTCGCGAACCAACATCGAGGTCGCCCGCCGCCTGGCGGCCCGCGCGGCCGATCGTCTACCCTGACGGCGGGCCATGTGCGAGCCTCATGCTGTCCCCATCGCTTCCGCGATTGGGCTTCCAGATGCAGGAAGCGTAACCGCGTGAGCGGTACGGCTGCCGTGGCGTTGAGGTTGCCTGGCTTCGGGCCCGAGGCTCATGCGCGACCCGTCATCGTGGCGTCTCTTCCACGATCACCAGGTCGGCGGTCGGGGGCAGGGTCACGTCGTTCCGCGCCTGGAGCAGTTTCAACGCGCCCGCCGAGATCCGCCGCAGGCCGCGGAGCGACAGTTCGCCCGGGTGCGTCGTCAGCGCCGCGGCCGTCGCGGTGTCGAGTTCCTCGAGGCCGTCGAGAGCGATCCGGTGCGACCTGCCGGCGAGGGTCGCGGCGATCCCCGGCTCGAGCGACCTCACGGCAGGCAGGAAGATGGTGTCCTGCCGCGAGAGCCGGCGGGCGAGCGTGGTCGAGTCGAGGACCACGAGGTCGGGCAGCAGCAGCCCCTGGGCCGACTGGCAGCCGCCCAGCCGCTCGGCCACGTCGACGGGGAGGCGCCCGATGCCGCCGATGACGAGCCCCACCCCCTCGTGCAGGGCCAACGCCTGCGCCGCGTCGGGCGCGAGTTCACGCATGCCGGGGAGCACGAGCAAGGCGCGGCAACGGGCGAGGGCTCGCGCCGCATCGGGCGAGAGGGTGGTGATGGCCGGCAACTCGACACCGGCGGACCACGAGTCGGCGCCGAATGCGGCCAGCGCCGCGGCCGACTCGGGCGTAAGTTCCGCGATGCCGGGCAGCGACACGTAGCCCTCGTAAGGCGCGAGGGCCGCGGCGATCTCGGGCGTGACGGCCGTCACGCCGGGAAGCACCAGGAACTCCGCGAACCGCTCCCGCAGCCCCAGCCAGCGCGGCTCGCCGGTGAGAAACAGGAAGCTGTCGAGCCGGCTGCCGACACCGGGCAGCACCGCCCGCTCGACCTCGCTCCAGAGGGCCGCGACGGTGTCGGCATCGACGCCGGCGGCCGCAAGCGCCGCGTCGATCGCCGGCCGCTCCGCGTGGACCGACGGCAGCCCGTCGCGGTGCGCCAGGATGCGGCCGATCGCTTCGGCGCTGGCGGCGGGCGCGACAGCGGCGGCGAACACCCGCAGCCTGGTGCCGTCGATGGCCCATTCGAGGCCGAGAGGTTTCACGACGGCGTCGAGCAGTTCGTCGCGGCCCACGTTTCGCACGTCGACCCGCACGATCTCCCCGGCCGCGATGCCCCGTGCCTCGAGCGAGGGGCCGTCGAGCTCGTGTTCGAGCCCGAGCCGGCCCGCGAGCGCCGCGATCGCCTGATCGAGCGGCGCGGCGAGCCGGAGGGAAAAAACCTGCTGACCGCCGGCCGCATCGCGGGGTCCGCGATGCTTTGGCTGTGCCGGTCGGCGCGGCGCGGGCGCGGTGTCGGCCGCCTGCGCGAGGCCCGCATCGATCGGCACCACCGCACCGCCGGCCGCCGTCCAGTCGATCCTCCGGTCGTAGTGGGCGAGCACGAGGTCGAGGCGTTCGGCGAGCGCGAGCGGCGGAAGGGCGGTCGCGGGGAGATGGTCGTGCGGGATGTCGTCGAGCCCCGTCACCGTGAGCCCGGCCTCCGCCGCGGCGGAGGCAACGAGCCGGCGGGGCTCCGCGCCGGCCGGCCATGAACACAGAGCGCGGCGGCCGAGCGCGGTGCGCATCCGCGCCGGCAGTTTCGCGATGGCGGCCGTGCGGGCGGCCTCGGCGGCCTGGCAAATGCCGCGGTGGGCCGCGGGCACGATGCGGACCGATGAGGCGAGTGGTTCGCTCGTCGCGGCGATGCCGGCCGCCACACGATCGAGAACCGCCCCGAGGGGCTCACCGCGGGAGTCGAGCGTGATGAGCGTGGTGGGATCGAGCCGACGGTCGATGATCACCGGCACGCCGGCCAGATCCGAGGCCCTTTCGGCCCAGTCCCGCAGCGGCACCCGAGTCCATGACGCCTGCACGGGGGCGTCGAGACCCGCGCCGCGCGCCGTGGCGGCGATGCCGATGCAGAGGACGCCGGCCAGTCGCAGGATCGCCGGCGGGAACGCCGGCGATCGCGGGCCGGCGGCGCGGCCGGCATCGGGCATCGCGGGGCGGGGTTGCATGGAGAACTTCGCTTCGTGGCGTCGTCGATGGAGAATACCCTGACGGCGTGCGAACCGGCCACAACGCCCGCCCCCTCCAGCACGGCCTCCGGGAAGCGACGACCATGGCGAACTCTCGCACCACCTGCGTGCTCTCGCTCGATCAGGGCACGACGTCGAGCCGTGCCATCCTCTTCGACCGGCGGGGCGGCCTGCTCGCCGTGGCACAGGAGGAGTTTCCGCAGCATGCCCGCGCCGTCGCGGGGCCCGACGGTGGCGACCTCGGCATCGTCGAGCACGACCCCGAGGACATCTGGCGGACGCAGCTCTCCTGCGCGCGGCGGGTGCTCGCCACGGCCGGCGTCACCGCGGCGGCCGTCGACGCCATCGGCATCACCAACCAACGGGAGACGACGATCCTGGAAAGTATCGGAAGGCCTGTTCCGACTGTCAAGCCGGGCGACCTGGGGCCCCGACAGGCCGCCGAAAACCAGGTCGACCACCCGGCCCGAGGCGGTCTGGAGAACCTGGGCGGTCGTCATGGTCCGCATTTTCCTTGCGACTCCCACATCCGCTCCGGCCGATAGAAGAGATGGGGCGTCTCCGCGGCCGCGTGGCTCGTCGACGCCCCGAAACCACTCGATCTCGTGGCGATGGGGGTGAGCGATGTTCCGGCAGATGCACGCGACAAAGTGCTGGCGGCCTGCGGGTCACGGGTTGACCCGCTTGGCGTCGATGCTCGGCATCGCCCTGGCGACAGCCACGCCGGCCCTCGCCGAGATCCACTGGCATCCCGACCTGCCGTCCGCCCGAGCCGCCGCCACCGCGAGCAACAAGCCGGTGCTGGCGATCTTCACGGCGACGTGGAGTTCCGATGGCTCCCGGCTCACGAGCGAGACACTCGCGAGCCCCGAGGTCGAGGCCGTCGTGATGGCCTGCTTCGAACCCGTGCTCCTCGACGTCGACGCCCATCCGGCCATCACCAAGCGCATGAACGTGGAACGCGTCCCCGTCGCCCTGGTGCTGGGAGTGCGGGGAGGACGTCTCGCCTCGTTCGACTGCCCCGAGGCACCGTCGGCCTTCGTGGCGGCCGCCGCGCGGGCAGCCCAGGCGGCGGCAGCCGCCGGCGGCGCCTCCGCCAGCGATATGCCCGAGCAGATGCCGCACTCGTCGGCCATCGCCACCGATGACAGCGCGTCGTCGGCCGCGGCGCCGCCGGTGGGCGGGTCGATCTCGGTGGTGACGTCCAAGGTCGAACAGTTGTCGGGGTTTGTCTCGGGCGTGGAGGGAGATCCGGCCGCGCTGCAGCAGCAGGGCCGCCCGAGCATCGATCCTGCCCCGACACCGGCACCTCCGGCCACGCCGTGGCTCGGATCGGCCCCGCAGCCGGCCGCGCCGCATCCGGCCGCCATGCAGCAACCGCTCCCGCAGCCCGTCGTGCCGCAGCAGCCGGCGCCGCAGCAACCGGCGCTCCGGCAGACCGAGCTGCAGGCAGCTGCTCCACAGCCCTCGCCGCCGCAGCAACCGTCCACCGTCCTCGAGCCTCCTGCCTCGTCGGCCGTCGTGTCGGACCTGCCGGAGCAGCCGGCCACGAAGTCGGCCTGGGATTCGTTCGCGGCCGCCTTCCAAAAACCCTTCGGGATGTTCTCGAAGCCGACCGCCAAGCCGGCAGAGCCGCCGACGATGCCGCCGGCGAAGCCATCGTCGGCCGCCCTTCTCACCGCGGCGTTGCCGCCCAAGCCGGAGCAGCCGCAGCAGGCGGAGCAGCCTGTCGCCGATGCCTACGGCTCGATGCCGCTGGGCCTCGAGGGCTACTGCCCCGTCACGCTCGCGGAACGCGGCGTCTGGTCGGAGGGCCGGGCCCAGTGGGGCGTTCGGCATCGCGGCCGCACGTATCTCTTCGCGGGCCCCGAGCAGCAGCAGGCGTTCCTCGCGAATCCCGACCGTTACGCCCCGGCCCTGTCGGGCGACGATCCCGTGCTCGCGGTCGATCAGGGCCGGAGCCTGCCCGGCCGGCGGACGTACGGCGTCACCTACCAGTCGCGGATGTACCTCTTCGCGTCGCCCGAGAACCGGGCCGCGTTCACCGCGAATCCAGAACGCTACACGACCCGCGTGATGCTGGCCGAACGGCCGGCAGCGGCCGAGGGCACCCGCCGCTTCTGATCCGGGTCGGCGCGGCGGCGCATCATCGCGGGCGGGCCCAGGCCTTCGCCCGGTCGACGGCGTCGAGCCAGGCGGCACGCAGCCGCCGCCGCCACTCGGAGGTCACCCGGGGTTCGAATCGCCGATCGATCCGCCGGGCATCGGCCACCGCCGCAGGCTCCGCGTAGAAGCCGGTGGCGAGCCCGGCGAGCAGCGCCGCGCCGAGGGCCGTCGTCTCGAGCATGGCCGGCCGCTCGACCGGCAGCCCGACCACGTCGGCCTGGATCTGCATGAGCAGGTCGTTGGCGGCCGCGCCGCCGTCGACCCGCAGCCGCGCGGGCGCGACCGCGGAATCGGCCCGCATGCACTCGACGACGTCGGCCACCGACAACGCGATCGCCTCCAGGGCCGCACGGGCCACGTGGGCACGGTGCGTGCCCCGGGAGAGCCCGATGATCATTCCCCTGGCCGTCGGATCCCAGTGGGGAGCGCCGAGGCCCGTAAGCGCCGGCACGATCATCACCCCGCCGCTGTCGTCGACGCCACGGGCGAGCGATTCCACGTCGGCCGACTTCTCGATCAGCCCCAGCCCGTCGCGGAGCCAGCCCACGAGGGCTCCCGCCACGAACACGGATCCCTCGAGGCAGTAGTGCCGTGTGGCAGGGTCGATCGCGCAGGCCGGTGTGGTGAGCAGCCCGCTGCCGCTGGCCACGAGCCGCGAGCCGGTGGAGAAGAGGAGGAAGGCGCCGGTGCCGTAGGTCGTCTTGGCATCGCCCGGCCGCTCCACCCCCTGGCCAAACGCGGCGGCCTGCTGGTCGCCCGCGCAGCCCATGATCGGCACCGGGGCGCCGAGCAGCGACTCGTCGGCCGTGCCGAACGACCCGCTCGAGGGCCGCACCTCGGGCAGCATGGTCCGCGGCACCCCGAAGATGCCGCAGAGCTCGTCGCTCCACGCCATCGTCTCGATGTCGAAGAGCATGGTGCGGCTGGCGTTGGTGACGTCTGTGGCGTGCACGCGACCGCCCGTCAGCCTCCAGATCAAGAACGTATCGACGGTGCCGAACAGCACCTCTCCCCGCTCGCATCGCTCCCGCAGGCCGGGCATGGTTTCGAGGAGGTGCACGATCTTCGTGGCGGAGAAGTAGGGGTCGAGCACGAGCCCCGTCCGCCGGCGAATCCCGGGCTCGTGGCCGGCCGCCTTCAATCGGGCGCAGATGGGCGCGGAGACGCGGCTCTGCCAGACCATCGCGGGGGCCGTCGACGCCATCGGCATCACCAACCAACGGGAGACGACGATCCTCTGGGAGAAGGCCACGGGCCGGCCC